>NZ_CP079865.1:3304762-3605194 GCF_025263565.1 Mycobacterium sp. SMC-8 | reverse complement strand
GGATTTTGGGGTCGATGTGTTTTCCGTCGTTTCCGGGGTTCGCGGGCCGGTTGTTCGCCACCGAGGATGCGGAGTTCAGTCTGGCGTTGGTGCAGGCCTACAACGATTGGCATGTCGAGGAATGGTGCGGGGCCTATCCGGCGCGGTTCATTCCGATGACGTTGCCGGTGATCTGGGATCCGCAGGCCTGTGCGGCTGAGATCCGCCGCAATGCCGCCCGTGGGGTGCATTCGTTGACGTTCACCGAGAATCCGGCGGCGATGGGCTATCCGAGTTTCCATGATTTCGAGCATTGGAAGCCGATGTGGGATGCGTTGGTCGATACCGACACGGTGCTCAATGTGCATATCGGGTCCTCGGGGCGGTTGGCGATCACCGCCCCGGATGCGCCGATGGACGTGATGATCACGTTGCAGCCGATGAACATCGTCCAAGCCGCGGCGGATCTGCTGTGGTCGCGGCCGATCAAGGAGTATCCGGATCTGAAGATCGCGTTGTCCGAGGGTGGGACGGGGTGGATCCCGTATTTCCTGGAGCGGGTGGACCGGACCTATGAGATGCATTCGACCTGGACCGGGCAGGACTTCAAGGGCAAGCTGCCCAGCGAGGTGTTCCGCGAGCATTTCCTGACCTGCTTCATCGCCGATCCCGTCGGTGTCACCACCCGGCATCAGATCGGGGTGGACAACATCTGCTGGGAGGCCGACTACCCGCACAGTGATTCGATGTGGCCCGGCGCGCCCGAGCAGCTCGACGAGGTCCTCAAGGCCAACAACGTGCCCGACGACGAGGTCGACAAGATGACCTACCAGAACGCGATGCGCTGGTATCACTGGGACGCGTTCAGCCACATCCCCAAAGACCAGGCCACCGTCGGAGCCCTACGCAAAGCCGCCGAAGGACACGACGTCTCCATCCAAGCCCTATCCCACCATAAGGAGGGTGAACGAGGCGGCGGCGCAGGGCATTTCGATGCCCTCAGGGCAGCCGCCCGGGGGAATTCCGGCAGCGACTAGCTTTCGCCGAAATCGCATTCCATGCGCGAAAAGTCGCGCGATAGCCGCGTGGAATGCGATTTCGGCGGGTCGTTGAACATCAGCGCGTCAGCGAGTACCGGATCGGCAGGTGCTTGAGCCCTCCGACGAAGATCGTCGCGATGTGCTCGGGCTTGCCGGCCAGCTCGACCGACTTCAGCCGCGGCAGCAGCTCGGTGAAGAAGCTGTTGATCTCCATGCGGGCCAGCGCGGCACCCAGGCAGAAGTGCACGCCGTAGCCGAACGCGACATGCTTGTTGGGGTCACGGCCGACGTCGAAGGTGAACGGATCGGCCAACACATCCTCGTCCCGGTTCCCGGACGGGTATGACAGCAGAACCGACTCCCCCGCCGCGATTTTCACGCCGCGGACCTCGGCATCCCGCTGGGCGGTCCGCATGAATTCCTTGACCGGGGTCACCCACCGGATCATCTCTTCGGTCGCCAGCGGCATCAGGTCGGGGTTCTGCTGCAGCCGCCGCAACTGATCGGGGTTCTCGATCAGCGCCTGCAACCCGCCCGAGATCGTGGCGCTGGTGGTGTCGTGGCCGGCGGTGGCGACGATCAGGTAGTAGGAGACCGTGTCGATGTCGGACAGCGGTTCACCGTCGATACGGGCGTTGGCGATCGCCGAGGCCAGATCCTCGGTGGGGTGAGCCCGACGCGCCGCGGTGATCTCGTTGAAATAGTTGAACATGTCGAACAGCGCCAGCCCGCGTTCCTCCATCGAGGCCCCACGCTGAAGTTCGGCGTCGTCGTTGCCGAACAGTTCCTGCGTGTAGGTCAGCATCCGGCCGAAATCCGACTCCGGGATGCCCAGCAGGGACATGATCACATACAGCGGGAAGTTCACCGCGACCTCCTGCACGAAATCGCATTCGCCGCCGCGCTCGTACATCTGGTCGACGAAGGTCCTCGCCAGCTCGTCCACGCGAACCTTCAGCGCGCGCATGGCTTTCGGCCGGAACCAGTCCGCGCCGATCGCCCTGACCTTGCGATGCTGCGGATCGTCGAGATGAATCAGGGTGCTGATGCCCATGGATGCGTGCTGGGCGTCGCCTTCGGCGGTCGTCAGCACGGGCCGGGGCGAGTTCGTGAAGACGATGTTGTCGCGCTCGATGGCCATGATGTCGGCGTGCTTGGTGATGGCCCAAAACGGGTTGTAGCCGGCTACCTCGACCCACGACACCGGCGCGCTGGCGCGCAGGCGGGTCATCGCCGCGTGCAACCGCGCTTCGTCGGCGTAGGCGCTGGGATCGGCGAACACCTTGGCCGCCTCGTCGGCGATACGAACGCTCATCACATCTCCTTCATCATTCGCAGGCGCGCAAATCGGTGACCAGGTCGACCACCGTCGCCTCGTCGATGGACGGCGGAAAGCCCACCAGCACACGGTCGATCAGGCCGTCGCACCGTGCCCGGATCTTGTCCACCACGTCATCGACCAACGCGACGACGGCGAATTCTTCGAGGATGGCGTCGTCGACGAGCGACCCCATCGTGTCCCAGTCACCCAGCCGCGAGAGCCGGTGCATCTCGGTCTGCAGATCGCCCCAGCCGTGCAGCTCCAACACGTTTCGGTAGGCCGGCGTGGAGGCGTAGAACGCGATCTGCTTGCGGGTCGCCACCGCGGCCGTGGCCAGCTGCTGTTCGTCGTGGCCGGTGACGACGAACAACGGGCTGGCCACCTCGATGTCCGCGCGCTTACGGCCGGCCCGTTCGATCCCCCGCGTCAACGTCGGGACCGTGACCTCCCGGAGGTAGCGCTGCGTCGAGAACGCGTGCGCGAGTAGACCGTCGGCGACCTCGCCGCACATCTCGGTCATCCGGTCTCCCACGGCGGCGACGAAGACCAACGGATCGCCGTGCGGCTGGCCGGGCGGGACGAACATCGGCGTCATCAACTTATGGGTGTAGAACTCGCCGTCGAAGGCCAGCCGGGAGCCATCACGCCAGCACGCCCAGATCGCGCGCAGGGCGAGCACGAACTCCTGCATCCGCGCGACGGGCCTGCTCCACGGCATGCTGAACCGCTTCTCGATGTGCGGCTTGATCTGCGACCCCAGGCCGAGGATGAACCGCCCCTGCGAGTAGTCCTGCAGATCCCAACCGATCTGGGCCACCGTCATGGGGTTGCGCGCGAACGCCACCGCGATGCTGGTGCCCAGCTCGATGCTGTGCGTGTGTTCGGCGGCCAACGTCAGCGGCAGGAACGGATCATGATTGATCTCGGCCGTCCAGCAACCGTCGTAGCCCCGCCGTTCCAGCGTTCTCGCCGCGGCGGGAACCTGGGACAGTTGACTGACGACGGCAGCGTCCACCTTCAGGCCGCCTCCAGCACCCATGCTGAATGAAGCTACAGTAAGCAATTCAGTAAGGTCAACGCCGGAAGTCGCGTGCCGGCCGAGGACAGGAGTATGCGCATGGCCAGTGCCGAGGATTGGAAGGACACCCTCGACGAGCTCACGCGCCGGCGTGAGGTGTCCAGGGCCATGGGCGGCGACGAGCGCCTCGCCAGGCACCACGGCAAGGGCAAGCTCGACGCGCGCGGGCGCCTCGACCATCTGCTGGACAAGGGCTCCTTCCGCGAGTTCGGCACCCTGGTCGGCGGTGACATCGCCGCCGACGGCATCGTCACCGGCTCCGGTCTGATCGACGGCAGACCGGTGCTGGTCGGTGCGGAGGACTTCACCACGTTGGCCGGCAGCATCGGACCCGGCGGCAACGCGAAGCGGTACCGTCTGGCCGAACTGGCGCTGCGAGATCGCGTTCCGATGGTGATGCTGCTGGAGGGCGCAGGGTTCCGGCCCAGCGGCGAGCATTACGGGCGCACGCCCACCGACCTGCTGGCACAGGCACAGTGCTCTGGCAGGGTGCCGACGGTCAGCGGGCTGTTCGGACCGTCGGCCGGGCACGGCGCGCTGGTCGCGCCGGTGTGCGACTGGACGATCATGACCAACCAGGGCGCGATCTTCACCGCGGGCCCGCCGGTGGTGAAAGAGTCCACCGGCGAGGAGATCTCGAAGGAGGACCTGGGCGGCCCGTCGGTGGCGCTGGCCAGCGGGGTGATCCACAACCTCGGCCAGGACGATGCCGCGGTGCTCGACGACATCCGGCGCTATCTGTCCTACTTCCCGTCGAGTGCGTGGTCGTATCCGGCGCCGCGGCCGGCGAGCGAGTCGACCGCCCGCCGGGCCACCCCGGAGCTGCTGGAGATCGTGCCGCGTGGCAACCGCCAGGTGTACGACATGCGCGCGGTGCTCGACGTCGTATTCGACGACACCGCCTGGTTCGAGGTGCAGCCGAAGTTCGGGCCGGCGATGATCACCGCGCTGGCCCACCTCGGGGGCCACCCGGTGGCGGTGGTGGCCAACCAGCCCAAGGTGCTGGCCGGCTCGATCGACGCCGACGCCGCCGACAAGGCCGCGCACTTCATCATGGTCGCCGACGCGTTTCATCTACCGATCGTGTTCCTGGCCGACAACCCGGGGATGCTGCCCGGCAGCCGGTCGGAGAAGACCGGGGTGCTGCGCAGCGGGGCCCGCATGTTCGCCGCGCAGACGGCCGCGACGACGCTGAAACTGCATGTGACTCTGCGGAAGGCGTACGGCTTCGGGTCGATGGTGATGTCGCTGCTGGGCTTCGACAATCAGAGTGCGACGTTCGCGTACCCGGGCGCGACGATGGGCGCGATGAGCGCAGCGGCCCTGAGCCGGGCGTCGCACGCCACCGAGGACATCGAGGCCAAACTGCGCCAGGCCGAGGTGGACGCGTCGTTCCGGTCGGCGGGGCACCTCGGCTTCGACGACCTGATCCATCCCGAGGAGACGCGCGACGTGCTGCTCGACGCGCTCGAGCGTGGGCTCTACAGCCGGCAGCTCGCGGCGCAACCGGTGACCCGCACGGCGATCACCCCCTAGCCGCCAGGGATGTCGGCGTGTTCATCAGCACTGAGGCAGGACGGACACCCCGACCTCACGAGCTCCGGTAGGCGGCGATCACCGGCTCGAGTTCGTCGGGCGTGGCACCGTGCATGATCACCGCGTCGGCGCCGTAGTCGAATTCCTTGCGGACCCGGGCCGCGCACTGCTGCGGCGAGCCGGTGGCCGCGGGCTCCAGCCACTCGTCGGGGATCAGCGTGGCGATGTGCTCGATCTGCTCGGCGGTGGCCTTGTGGTCGATGCCGCCCCCGAAGGACTGCACCACCTTGTCGTCGCGGAACCGTTGCAGCACAGCCGGATCCCAGCCGTTGGTGTTGACCAGCAGGTCGCCGTACCCCTGCAGGTAGGTGGCCAGCCGGGCCACGGTTTTCTTCAACCGCAGTTCCTCGGGCAGGTGATCCCCGACCGTCGCGAAGCACGACCACACCCGCACCGACGCCGGGTCACGGCCGGCCCGTTCGGCGGCGTCCTTGACCGTCTTGACCGCGCGCTGCAGCGTCTCCGGGGTGAAGTAGGTATGCAGGATGACGTCGTCGAACTCGCGGCCGCCCAGCTCCAGTGTCTGCGGGCCGAACGCGACGATGGCCAGCCGGATGTCCTCGCGGAAGTCCGGATCCAGGAACAGCACCGGGTATTTGCCGAGCGGCCCGTCGTGGTTGAAGATCAGCTCGCCGCGCCAGAGCTTGCGCATCACCTGCGCGAAGTCCTCCATCTGCGCGGTGGTCACCGTCGGTATCCCGAAAGCGTTGTAGATCGCGCCGATACCGCGGCCGATGCCGAGGGTGAACCGCCCGCCGGAGAGCCGGTGCATGGTGGTGGCCCACGAACCGGTGATCAGCGGGTGGCGCGTGTTGTGGTTGGTGGCCGCGGTGGCGATCTGCATGCGGCTGGTGACGGCCAGCGCCGCGCCGGTCAATGACGAGGCTTCTTTGACGTTCCAGCGCTCGGAAATGAATCCCGTTCCGAAGCCCAGCTCCTCACCGCGACGGGCCTCGTCCATCAGCGTGGCGGGGCCCTCGCCGCCGGCTCCGGCCAGCAGGTAGAAACCGAGCTCCTCCGATACAGTGTCGTTTCCCGACGGCGCGTCGCTGCTTGCCTCCGACTGTCTCATTGCGATGTCGCTCCGCTCCCAGGCTTCGACGTCATGCCCAAACTCCTTGCTTGTAACCGCAATTCCAGACCTCGGTGATCCTGCCCTCGACGACGCGGAAGATCTCCATACTGCTGATCGTGTATTCGGTGCCGTCCTTGAGCGTCATCGGTGACTGGTACACGATCGCCACATGTTCGCCGTCGTCGCCGGCGACCACCAGGTTCAGGTCGAAACGGATGGTCTCGAACATATCCCAGTGATCGACGATGCGGGCCACCGCCTGCTCGTGGGTCAGAGTCGTCGACTCGCCGACATCGTGCCGGACCACCGTGTCGCCCATCAACTCCTCGGCGAGCGCGAGGTCGCGGTGATTCCAGACCACGAAGTTGCACTGCTCGACCACGTCACGCGCCGACCGCGTCATGCGAACACCTCCACGGCATCGATGTCGTCGACCGCGGCGACGGCGCGGGCAGTCAGCTCCAGACACAGTGCCCGGGAGCGCTCCGGCAGGGTGTCCCAGCCGATCAGGGTGATGACCGGGAGCACCATCACATAGGCCACCGCGAATCGATAGTGCCGCCAGGCGTCGTCGAAGCCGTAGGACGTGAGGCCCCGGTCCCGCAGCACCCCGAGATACTCCCGCACCAGCGACTCGTCGTGTCCCCGGCGCGCCGCGACCGGCAGACCCTGACTGACCAGGTAGCCGATGTCCGCGGCGCCGCAGCCCACCGACGCGAACTGGAAGTCGACGATCTTCAGACGGTCACCGTCGAAGAACATGTTGTCGGCGCGGATGTCGCCGTGCAGCAGCATCGAGTGCTCGGTCAGCGCCGACAGCGCCTGCGGGGCCGACTCGGCGAACCGGTCGGCGAAGCGCGCCACCCGGCGGGGCACGGCGGCGCCGGACTTGTCGCGGTATACCTGCCATCCCGGCGCGAACGCCGGCACCAGCAGGTCACGGACGACCGGCGTCGACAGACTCGGAAAGTCCTGCAGGACGCCGACATTCACCGGATCCGCTGACCACGCGTGCAGCGCCGCCAGAGTCGCGACCGCCAACCGCGCACGGTCGACCGACAGCCCCGCCAGATGGTCGGCATTGTCCCAGTCCCGCAGATCTTCGAGCAGCAGCACGAAATCGACGGAATCCTGGGCAATCCGGGCGGTGTAGACCCGCGGCGTGTCCATCGGGGCGCGCCCGGCCACGTCGCGGTAGAACCTGAGTTCGCGCCGGTAACCGTCGAGAAGTTCCATCGCACCACGCGCCTCGGACTCCGCGGGCAGTTTGGCGATCAGGCTGGCGGGCACCTCCCCGGTGCCGGTGAGGTACAGACGGTAGAGCAGAGACGAGAACCCCGAGTCCTCGGCGATCCGTTCGGCACGGACATCGGTCACCGTGCTCGCACCCGACAGTCCGGCATCGGTACGCAACGCCTCGGTCAGCCACCGTGGCGTGATCTCGGCGATGGAGCGGGGCACCGCCGCCGTCTCCCGCGCGTCGGTCATGCCACTCGAAGTCACCGTTGACCTCCCACACTTATTTGACGCCGCGCAACTAAGTTAGGGGTCCGGCGTTTAACATGCAAGGGTGCCTTCTCCCGCCGCAGGGTTGACCCAACCTCAGCGCCTTGAGCTCTCGGCTCGCAGACTCCTACAGGCCTCCGTGGCATTGATCGGCGAAAAGGGTTGGGAAGCAACGACAGCTGCGGAGATCGGGCTACGCGCCGGCTATAGCAGGGCGATGGTGCACGCCCGCTACGGCAGCAAGGACGCGCTGCTGGAAACCCTATTCGCCACCGAGTACGAGAAGAAGTTGAGCCCAGCGCCGGATCCCGGTTCCGACGGGCTGACCCAGGCGCTGGCGCATGTCGACCGGATCGCGCTGTTGCACGCCGAGGACCCGGACCTGTGCCGAGCAGTCTTCGTGCTGACCTTCGAAGCCGCCAAGACCAGCTCACAGGCGCATCCGTACATCCGCATGTGGCTCGAACGTGCAGCCAACACCGTCCAGGCCGGTCTGCGTCAGGGGATCGCCGACGGGTCCGTGCGGGCCGACGTCGATATCGCAAGAGCCGTCAACGATTTCGGCGCGTCCGTGTTGGGTACCGCATATCAGTGGATCATGCAGGCCTATCCGTACGACGTCGCCGAGGAACTGGCTTACGTACGAGGGCGACTGGTCAGCACCTACGGCGCCGGGTAGCGCGGGCATCACGCGAGTTTGAATCCGCGGTAACCCGCCTGCGCGACCTCGTCGCAGCGGCGACGGTACTCCGGGATGCCCGCGGTGTAGCCCATGTACATGCGCTTCTTGCCGGGCACGTTGCCGCCGTTGTACCACGAGTTGCACGACGGGTGTACGAGCACCGTGGGCGCCACCAGTGCGGTGGCATCGTCGATCCACTGCTGCTGGGCTTCGGGCAGCGCCTCGATGGTGTGGTAGCCATGTCCGCGCAGATAGGTCAGGCAGGCTCCGATCCATTCCACGTTCTGCTCCAACGGTGCGACGAAATTCGATGCCGCGGAGGGACTTCCGGGCCCCTGGATGGTGAACAGGTTCGGGAAGCCGGCGACCGCGAGACCGAGGTAGCTCAACGGCCCCTCCTCGGCCCAGAATCGCCCCAGCGACGCCCCGGCACGGCCGCGCACGTCGATCCGGCTCAGCGCGCCGGTCATCGCGTCGAATCCCGTCGCATAGATCAGCACGTCGAGTTCGTGCAGGCCGCGTTCGGTCTCCAGCCCGGCGCAACGCACCGACACGATGGGATCGTCGCGCAGGTCCACCAGCGTGACATTGTCGCGGTTGAAGGTCTCGTAGTAGCCCTGGTCGATGATCGGCCGTTTGCACGCGAACGGGTGGCTCGGTGTCAGCGCCCTGGCGGTGTCGGGGTCGGTGACGATGCGGGCCACGGCCTGCCCGTACAGCCGGGCGGCCATCTGGTTGGCCTCGATGTCGAAGAACAGGTCACCCCAGTTCAGCGCACCCATGATGCCGTTCTCGTCGACCGCGCGCCGCCGCTCCTGCTCCGAGGCGGACTTCAGCGCCGGCTTGGTCAGCATCTCCAGCAGCACCGAGAATGCGCTCAGCCGCGCCGCGCCGACAGGATGTTCGCGCTGGGCGGCGCGGATCTGCGGGTAACGGGCCTTGAGCTCGTCGAGCTCGCCCGGTTCGAACTTGCGCACCTCCCAGGGCAGCGTGTAGGCCGGAGAACGTTGAAAAACTTTGAGCTGCATGGCTTCCCGCGCAACAACCGGGATCAGCTGAACCCCGGTGGAACCCGTGCCGATCACCCCGACCCGCAGACCGGTCAGATCGGCACCGCGCTCGGGCCAGCGGCTGGTGAACAACGAGCTGCCACCGAAGGTGTCCATGCCGGGTATCGACGGTTCCAGCGGCACTGACAGGATCCCGGTGGCGGCGACGACGAAAGGAGCCGCGAACGTCTCCCCCGTCCCCGTCTGCACCAACCACTCGCCGGCGTCCTCGTCGAATGTCATGGCCACGACGTCCATGCCGAACGCGATGTTGCGGCGCAGATCGAGCCGGTCGGCGACGAAGTTGAGATACGCCTCGATCTCCGGCTGGGCCGGCATGGTCTCGGTCCACACCCACTCCTGCTGGATCTCCTCGGAGAAGCTGTAGGAGTACTCGATGCTCTCGATGTCGCAGCGCGCCCCCGGATAGCGGTTGAACAACCACGTACCGCCCACGTCGTGCGCGCGCTCGAGCACCCGGACCCGCAGGCCGAGCTCGCGTAGGTGGTGCAGCGCGTAAAGGCCGGAGAAGCCGGCCCCCACCACGAGTACGTCGAAGCGGGCCGCGCCATGTTCCATCGTCACGGTTCCTCCGGGCTCGACATACTGTCGCTGTTACAGTATCGATGCCCACAGGCACCCGTGGCGGATCCGCACAATTCGTTTCCGCCGTGCGCCGGATGGCCGCCGCAGCAGAGGAGTCGTCATGAAAGTCCCCTTCACCTGGAAGGTCACCGGGTGGTTCATGATCGGTTGGTCGGCCGAGTACGAGGTGGGCGAGGTCAAGGCGCTCAAGTATTTCGGCGAGGATCTGGCCGCATACCGCGACGAATCGGGTCGTCTGCACGTCCTGGAAGCGCACTGCAAACACCTCGGCGCGCACATCGGCCACGGCGGCAAGGTGGTCGGGGACTGCGTCGAGTGTCCGTTCCACGGCTGGCGCTGGGGCCCGGAGGGAGACAACACCTACATCCCCTACCAGCCGGACCGCCCCAACCGCGGTCTGCGATTGCGGTCCTTCCCGGTCAAGGAGCAGTACGGCTGCATCTTCGTGTGGCACCAGCCCCAGGGCAAGGAACCGCAGTGGGAACTGCCGGACATCTTCTGGAAGTTCCCGCAGTTCGAGACCGACGCGAACGCCTACTACCGGCCTTATCCGGAGTTCTCCAGCCGCGCGGACGCCATTCCCGTGCATCCGCAGATCGTCGCCGAGAACGGGCCCGACAGCTCGCACTTCCGCTATGTGCACGGCGCGTCGGTGACACCGGTCTGCCTGCACTGGGAACACGTCGACCAGGAGTGGCGGTTCCTGACCGGCTGGCCCGACGCGCGCAGCGACGACCCGAACGCGATGGCGCTGAAGATCCACAGCCACTTTTCCGGCCTCGGGTTCGCGATGAGTGCGTTCGAAGGTTCGTCGAACCACCGGCTGATCTTCGCCTGCACGCCGGTCGACGACGAGGTCTCGGACATGTTCTATTCGATCTGGTGGCCCAAGCTGATCGGGGAGACCTCTGATGTGCCGCCGCCCGAAGTGATCGAGAGGGTGCAGCGGCAGTTCCTCAAGACCGTGTGGGAGGACTGCGACATCTGGCGCTATCAGAAGTACGTGGAGAACCCGCCGCTGGCCAAGATCGACGCAAAGCCGTACATGGCGATGCGCAAGTGGGCGCAGCGGTTCTACGAGGTTCCCGCCGAGGTGCCGCCGGCGGGTACGACCACCGCATGAGGGTCCCCCTCGCCGAGCTCGTTGCACCGGCGCATACCGCGGTGATCACCCAGGAATGTCAGGGCGCGGTGGTGGGGCCCGACGCCGGACTGGCCGCGCTCGCCGACGAGGCGCGTCGCGGGGCGCTGCCCAACATCGCCCGGCTGTTGCCGGTGGCCCGCGCCGCGGGCGCGTCCGTCGTGCACTGTCTGGTTCAGCGCCGCGCCGACGGGCGCGGAGCCAACCACAACGCCAAGATCTTCGCCCTCGGGGCCTCCGGTGTGGACATCACCCCGGGTAGTCCCGGCACCCAGCTGGTACCGGAGATCGACGCCCAGCCAACCGATCTGGTACTGCATCGGTGGCACGGGCTGGGGCCGATGGGCGGCACCGACCTGGACGCGGTCCTGCGCAACCTCGACGTGCGCACGATCGTCGCCGTGGGCGTGTCGGTGAACGTCGCGATCACCAACCTCGTCATGGACGCCGTCAACGCGGGCTACCGGGTGGTCGTTCCCCGGGACGCCGTCGCCGGGGTACCGGCGGACTATGCGGCCGCCGTCATCGACAACACGCTGTCGCTGCTGGCGACCGTGACCACCACCGACGAACTGCTCGACACCTGGAGGTAGCCCCATGGGCATACAACTTTCGGCCATCTGTCCACTCGGCGGGCGTCGCCGTCTAGAGTCCATCGCATGACCGAGTCGATTCAGTTCACCGTCCCGGCTGCCGCCGACGCCGTCGCGGCCGTGATCGGCGACCGCGAGTTCATCGTCCAGGGCGACCGTCGCTACACCTACGCGCAGATCGTGCAGCGCTCCAACCGGCTCGGCGCCTACCTGCACGCCCGGGGGCTCGGCTGCCATACCGAGCGTTCCGAGCTGCCGGGCCACGAGGTCGGTCAGGACCTGCTGGGCATCTACGCCCACAACGGTCCCGAATACATCGAGGGCATGCTCGGGGCGTGGCGGGCCCGCGTCGCGCCGTTCAACGTGAACTACCGCTACGTCAAGAGCGAGCTGCACTATCTGCTGTCGGACTCCGGCGCCACCGCGCTGCTCTATCACGGCGCATTCGCGCCGCGGCTGGCCGAAGTACTGCCCGACCTGCCCGACCTCAAGGTGCTCATCCAGATCGCCGATGATTCGGGCAATGAATTGCTGCCCGGCGCAGTCGATTACGAGTCGATCGTGGCCGACGGGCCCTCCGATCCGCCGCCAGTCGAACCGTCGCCCGACGACCTCTACGTGCTCTACACCGGCGGAACCACCGGCATGCCCAAGGGGGTGCTGTGGCGTCAGCACGACATCTTCATGACCTCGTTCGGCGGCCGCAGCCTCTACACCGGTGAGCTGATCTCGACGCTGGACGACGTCGCGAAACGGTGCGTGGAGTCCCCCGGCACCAAGCTCATGGTGCTGCCCCCGCTGATGCACGGCGCCGCGCAGTGGGCGGTCTTCACCGCGATGAACACCGGTCAGACCGTGGTGTTCTCGCCGGTCACCAGCCACCTCGACGTCGACGACGTGATCGCCACCATCGAACGGGAGAAGGTGCTGGCCGTCACGGTGGTCGGCGACACCATGGCCCGGCCGTTGGCCGAGGCGTTCGAACGGACCGACGCCGACCTGTCGGCGTTGGCCGTGGTGGCCAACGGCGGCGCACAGCTCACCCCGACCGCCAAGCAGCGCCTGATCGACGCCAAACCGAATCTGATGGTCGTCGACGGGGTCGGCTCGTCGGAGACCGGCGCCCAGATGACGCACATGTCGGCACCGGGCGCGGTGTCGACCGGGAAGTTCACCGCCGGACCTGACACGTTCGTCGCCGCGGAGGATCTCGGCTCGATCCTGGAACCGGGCCATGACGGGATGGGCTGGCTGGCCCAGCGCGGCTACGTCCCGCTGGGTTACAAGGGCGACGCCGCCAAGACCGCGGCGACGTTCCCGGTGATCGACGGGGTGCGCTACTCGGTCCCCGGCGACCGGGCCCGACACCTCGCCGACGGGGCGGTCGAACTACTCGGCCGCGATTCGGTCACGATCAACTCCGGCGGCGAGAAGATCTTCGCCGAGGAGGTCGAGTCGGCCATCGCGTCGCATCCGGCCGTCGCCGACGTCGTGGTGGCCGGACGGCCGAGTGACCGCTGGGGCCAGGAGGTGGTCGCCGTGGTCGCACTCGCCGACGGCGCGAGCGCCACCGCCGACGAGTTGATCGAGCACGCCTCGGCGGTGATCGCGCGCTACAAGCTGCCCAAGGCAGTGGTGTTCCGGCCGGTGATCGAGCGCAGTCCGGCGGGTAAGGCCGACTACCGGTGGGCGCGGGAGCAGGTCGTCAGCGGTTCCTGAGTCGACGGCGGGTGCGCCGGTGGGCCATCCGCAGCCCCAGCGCGGTGGTCAGGCGCATCGAGGCCGGGAACGGTGGCGCCGCGCGACCGGTGATCGTGAACGGCAGATCGCTGCCGACCACGGTGCGGTAGTGGCTGAACGCGTCGAAACCCGCCTTGCCGTGGTAGGCGCCCATGCCGCTGCGCCCCACCCCGCCGAACGGCGCCGCTGACGGAATCATCTGCGCGGCAAAGTCGTTGCGGGCCACACCGCCGCTTCGGGTGTGCTCGACGAACCACCGGAAATCGGCGTCATCGGGACCGAACCAGTAGGCCACTAGCGGTGCGGGGCGCGCGTTGACGTAGTCGACGACGTCGGCGATCCGGCGGTAGGGCCGCACGGTGAGCACCGGTCCGAACGTCTCCTCGTCGGCGATGCGCATGCCGTCGTCGACGTCGAGCACGATGGTCGGCGCGATCTTGCGAGTCCGGCGGTCCGGCAGCGTCTCGTTCGGCGGTGCCACCGTTTCCACCCGGGCGCCCTTGGCCCGGGCATCCTCGATGAGGGCGACGACGCGGTCGAAGTTCGCCTCGTTGACCGAGGAGCAGTAGTCGGTGTTGTCCACGATGGAGCCGAACATGTCTCGTAGCGTGTCGCGGGCGACCGCGACGAACTTCTCTATGCGGTCGGCGGGCACGAACACATAGTCGGGGCACACGCACACCTGACCGCCGTTGATCATGCGGCCCTGCGCAATTCGGGTGGCTGCGCGGGCGAGGTCCGCGGCGGGCGCCACCACCACCGGGTTCTTGCCCCCGAGCTCGAGAGTCACCGGGACCAGGTTCGCAGCGGCCGCCTGTCCGACCAGCGCGCCGACACCCGGGGACCCGGTGAAGAATAGGTGGTCGAACGGCAGGGCGGCGAACTCCGCGGCCACCGCGGCGTCGCCGGTGACCACCGCCAGCTCCGCGGCGTCGAAGTAGGCCGGCGCCACCGCCTGCATCAGCGCAGCGGTCCGCGGCGTCACCTCCGACATCTTGATCATCACCCGATTGCCCGCCGCGAACGCCGCCGCCGCCGGCAACACCACCAGGTTCAGCGGAAAATTCCAGGGTCCGATGATCCCGACGACCCCCAGAGGTGACGGTCGCACCTCGGCCCGCAACCCCAGCGGCCGGGCCGGGCGCATCAGTTTGACGGGTTTCATCCATTGCCGCACATGGGCTCTGGTGTGTTCGACCACCGAAATCATGCCCATGATCTCGGTGAAAAGTGTTCCGGCCCTTGGCCGGGTGCCGTAATCGGCTGCCATCGCGTCTACGAAATCGTCGGCGTTGTCCAGCACGAGAGCCAGTAGCCGGTCGATGCGGTTGCGGCGCAACGCCTCGTCGGGAGGTCCGTCGGCGACGAACGCACTTCGCTGACGCCCGAGCAGCTCCGTCATCGGTTCCGGCCGGCTCGCGGTCATACCGCCCAGCAGCACTGTCATGTCCGACCCCTCTGTCCGGCAACGCGTGCGGTAAGCGCAACGGTAACATCCGGCACGGCATTGTCGGCCGTCGGCGAGTTCTTTACAGTCGTCCTTACTGTCGGACATTCGGGAAATTGCGGAAGTCGGTGCCCATGCAGGTTGAGAAGCGCAAGATCGTCGTCGTCGGAGCGGGTTCCGGCATCGGCGCGGCGGTCGCCGCGCACTTCCACGACAACGGTGACCACGTGCTGGCGGTCGATCTGCGCCCCAACGAGACACCCGCCGCGGCGCACACGCAGTGCGATCTGCGTGACCCACAGAGCATCGGCGGCCTCCTCGCCGACCTTGAGTCGGACTGGGACGTGCTCGCGCACGTCGCCGGGGTTCCGGGCACCGCGCCGGCCAACGACGTGCTGACGGTCAACTATCTGGGCATGCGCAAGATGGTCGAGGGCATGTTGCCGCGCATGCGCCGCGGCGGTTCGGTGGTCGCCGTCGCATCGATCGCCGGGATCGGCTGGGAGCAGCGCCTCGACGAGCTCTCCGAACTACTGGCCGCCACCGATCCCGAGGGCGTCGCCGCCTGGCAGTCCCGCCAGGATCCGTCGTATCCGGTGTACACCACCTCCAAGCAGGCGGTGATCCTGTACGCCAAGCGGCTCGCCGGCACCGCGCTGGCCCGGTACGGGGTGCGCGTCAACACCGTCAGCCCCGGGCCGGTGCAGACCCCGATCCTCGCCGACTTCGAACAGACGATGGGCAAGGACATCCTCGACATACTGCGCGACACCTACGGCAGACACGGCACCGTCGAGGACATCGTGCCCGTCATCGCGTTTCTTGCCTCCGACGCCGCGCAGTGGATCAACGGCCAGGATGTGCATGTGGATTCGGGGTTCGTCACGTCGATGACGGCGGGCACGCCGATCGCGCTGTAGGGCGACGCTGTACACGTCGATACTGTAAGCGTTACAGTATTGGCGTGGAGACTCCGGCGCAGGACCTCGCGAAGGGCGAGCCCATAGATCTGCGCGACCCCTACCCGATGTTCGCGCGCCGACGTGCCGAAGGCGGGGTGTTCCGCGGGTCGGTGATGGACTGGTCGAAGACACCGGATTCGCTGCGGCCCGACAACCTCTATGCGGCAGTGTCCTTCGACGCGGTCAATCGGGTGTTCCGGGACGGCAAGGTGTTCAATTCACGGATCTACGATTCCACGATCGGACTGTTCATCGGCCCCACCATTCTTGCCATGGAGGGCAAAACCCATTGGGAGCACCGCAATCTGGTCTCCGCCGCGTTCAAGACGCGGTCGCTGACCCGGTGGGAACCGGAGATCGTGCGGCCGGTGGTCAACGGTCTGATCGACGAGATCGTCGACCGCGGGCAGGCGGACCTGGTGCGCGACTTCACCCTGGAGTTCCCCACCCGGGTGATCTCGCGGCTGCTCGGCCTGCCTGGGGAGGACCTGCCGTGGTTCCGCAAGCGTGCCGTCGAACTGATCAGCTACACCATCAAATACAAGCGGGCGTTCGAGGCGTCGGCAGCGCTCAAGGACTACTTCCTCGCCCAGATCGACAAGCGGAGGGCCGCGCCGACCGATGACATCATCGGCGCTCTGGTGTCGGCCGAGATCGACGGCGAACGCCTCACCGACGAGGCGATCTACTCGTTCCTGCGCCTGCTGCTGCCGGCGGGCCTGGAGACCACCTTCCGTTCGTCGGGCAACCTGCTCTACCTGCTGCTGACCCATCGCGACCAGTTCGAGGCCGTCAACGCCGACCCTTCGCTGATCGGCGCGGCCATCGAGGAGGGGCTGCGCTACGAGACCCCGCTGACGACCGTGCAGCGTTTCGCCAACGAGGACACCGAGGTCGACGGCGTCGAGATCCCGGCCGGTTCGGTGATCGATGTCTGCATCGGAGCGGCCAACCGCGACGAGGCCCGCTGGGAGCGCGCCGAGGAGTTCGACATCTTTCGCACGCGGACCCCGCACCTCTCCTTCGCCGCCGGCGAGCACACCTGCATGGGCCTGCACCTGGCCAGGATGGAGACCCGGGTGGCCGTGGAAACCCTGTTGAGCAGGCTGTCGGACATCCAGCTGATCACCGACGACGACCCGCACATCCACGGCCAGCCGTTCCGCTCCCCGACCGCGCTGCCGGTCACGTTCACGCCCGCCACGCACTAGCCCCGCGGACCAGCGTCAGAATCCATGCCAAAGCGCCATACCGCCGCGGAACAGCATTCCTGGTCGCGATGTGGACCCGAATCACAGCCCTGGCTTCACGCTCGCCGGCTTGCCCTGCCACGCTCGCAAACCGACCAGCCATGCCGGGGCCCGCGAAGGTGATCAGCTGCGCCTGCGCTCGCGCCGGGCGATCGTCTTGGTCTCCAGGTACTGCTGGAATCCTTCGACCCCGCACTGTCTTCCAATGCCGCTGCTCTTGTAGCCGCCGAACGGGGCGTCGGCGCCGTAGAACATTCCGCCGTTTACGCCCAAGGATCCGGTCCGGACCCGGCGGGCGATGCTCATCCCACGCTCGGCCGACCGCGACATCACCGCACCGGCCAACCCGAAGGCGCTGTCGTTGGCGAGGCGCACGGCGTCGTCGTCATCGTCGAACGGCAGCAGCACCAGGACCGGGCCGAACACCTCCTGCTGCGCGATCGCGGCGCTGTTGCCGACACCGACCACCACGGTCGGCGCGACGTAGTGACCGTCGGCGAGATGCTCCGGCAGCCCCTCGACGGGACCGCCGCCCACGGTGATCTCGGCGCCTGCGGCGCGCGCCCCGTCGATCGCGGCGAGCACGCGGTCCCTCTGCGCGGCGCTGATCACTGGGCCCACCAGGGTGCCGGGGTCGACCGGATCCCCCACCGGCATGGCCGCGTACGCGGCGGTGATGTCGGCGACGGCCTGGTCGTACAGCGACCGATGGATGAGCATCCGACTGGTCGCGGCGCAGGCTTGCCCGGCGTGGACGCAGACTCCCATCGCGGTGGGGACGATCACCGCGGGGTTGGCGTCGTCGAGGACGATGGCCGCCGACTTCCCACCGAGCTCAAGGAGCATCCGTTTCATCGTGTCGGCGCCCTGGCGCATCAGCAGCTTGCCGACGGCGGTGGATCCGGTGAACGACACCAGGTCTACGCGCGGGTCGGTCCCGAGCAGACCGGCGACCTCATTGAACGGCGTGGGCACGACGTTGACCACCCCGGCCGGGATGTCGGTGTTCTCGGCGATGAGCCGGCCCAGCCGGGTGGCGTTCCACGGGGTGTTCGGATCGGGCTTGAGGACGACGGTGTTGCCGGCAGCCAGCGCGGGCCCGAGCTTGTTGAGGATGACCTCGATCGGGAAGTTCGACGGGGTGATCGCGGCGACCACGCCGACGGGCTCCTTGACCACCGTGCGGATGTTGCGCTCGCCGAACAGTCCGCCGCCGTCGAGCAGTCGCTCCCACTCGAACGCGTCGATCAGCGAAGCCGGGTAGCGCAGCGACTCGGCCAGCGGCCAGTCCAGCTGGGCAGATTCGGACGTCATCACCGGGCAACCCACTTCGGCCACGAGTTCGGTTCGCAGTTCGCCTTTTTCGGACTCGATCGCGTCCTGCAGCTGAGCCAGGCACCGTTTGCGCAACTCCCGATTCGTCGGCCAGTCGGTGGTGTCGAAGGCGGTGCGTGCCGCGGCGACGGCGCGTAGCATGTCCCGCTCGCCGGCCGCCGCGGTCACGCCGAGCACGGCACCGGTGGCCGGACTGCGGTTGTCGAACTGCGCGCCGGACTCGGCGCCGACCAACTCGCCGTCGATCAGCATCCGTCGCTCGGCCCGCTGCGCAGCACGCCGGCCCCAGTCGACACTGGTGTCGGTACCGTCGATTGTTTCGGTCACCGCGTCGCTCAATCGGACACCTCCGGGGCCGCCATTCTCGGATGCTCAACGGTAAACATTACAGTATTGATCCTCCGCTAGACTCCCCGACAAGCGCCGTTCGACACCGTCGTCCAGAAGGGGAATCCACGTGATCAAGGTGATGGAGGGCGTCCGCGTCCTCGAGGTTGCGCAGTTCACGTTCGTCCCGGCGGCGGGCGCGATCCTCGCCGATTGGGGCGCCGACGTCATCAAGGTCGAGCACCCCGTACGCGGTGACACCCAGCGCGGCTTCATCAACATGGGCGGGTTCGCGCTCGACCCGAATCGTCACCCGCTGATCGAGCATCCCAACCGCGGCAAGCGCAGCGTCGGCATCGACGTGTCCACGCCCGGCGGCCAGGAGGTTCTCTACGAGATCGCCAAGACCGCCGACGTGTTCCTGACCAACTACATGCCGGTCCAGCGCCAGAAGAACAAGTTCGACATCGAGCACATCCGCGCGGTCAACCCCAACATCATCTACGCCCGAGGCAGCGCCTACGGCGACAAGGGGCCCGAGCGCGACACCGGCGGCTTCGACGGCACCGCGTTCTGGACGCGCAGCGGTGTTGGGCACGCACTGACCCCCGAGGAGATCGGCGGCGCGCTCTCACAGGGGATTCCGGCGTTCGGCGACTCGATAGGCGGGATGAACATCGCCGGCGGGATCTCGGCGGCGTTGTTCCACCGCGAACGCACCGGCGAGGCCGTCGAACTCGACGTGTCGCTGCTGAGCACCGCGTGGTGGGCGGCGGGAGCCAGCGTGACGCAGGGCATGGAGACCGGTGAGACGATGCGCTCGCTGATGCCCGATTCGGACAGCTCGGTCAACCCGTTCATGGCGAACTACCTGACTTCCGACGGCGGCACCATCAACCTGTGCATCGTGAGCCCGACCGGCTACATCCGCGATGCCTTCGAGCATCTCGGCCTGCCGGAACTGGCCGACGATCCGCGGTTCAACGACGTCATGCCGTTGATCGAGAACTCCGAGGAAGCGGCCCGGCGCATCGCCGAGTCGATCCGCAGCAGGCCGTTCGAGTACTGGCGCGAGCACCTGAAAACCATGAAGGGTCAGTGGGCGCCGTTCCAGAGTCTGGTCGACCTGGGCACCGACGAGCAGGCCCTGGCCAACGACATGGTCGTCGAGGTGGAGGCGAGCGACGGTGGCACGCCGTTCAAGGTGGTGCGCGGCCCGGTGCAGTTCAACCACGAGCCGCTGCAGACCACCCGGGCGCCGCAGGCCTCAGAGCACACCGAGATCGTGCTGATGGAGCTCGGGCTGGACTGGGACCGCATCGAGGCCCTGAAGGACAGCGGCGCCATCGCCTAGCCCAACCTCGCGCCGAAATCGCATTCCACGCTGCAACTTTCGCGACAAAGCCGCGTGGAATGCGATTTCGGCGGAATGTCACACAGGTTCGACACGGACCGGTACGCCGGTCAGCCACGCCATCCCGGACAGCGATTCCACGTCACCGGGCTCGCTGGAGGTCAACTGGTTGACGTTGGGGCCGCCGGCCCGATTCGCGAGCTGCCATCCGCCGGATCCGTTGTGCCCCCAGCCGTGTGGCAGCGCGATCACCCCGGCCACGATGTCCCTGGTCAGCGTAATGGGCACGGTGATCCGGCCGTAGGGTGAGCTCACCTTGACCTCGCTGCCATCGCCGATCGAGAGGTCGGCGGCGTCGTCGGCGTTCATCAGCCCGTGCGGGCTACGGTCGCCGCGCATCAGCAGCGGGGCGTTGTGCATCCACGAATTCTCCGAACGCGGCTCGCGCATCCCGATCATCCTCAGCGGGTAGTCCGCCGGCGCGTTCGGCACGGCCAGCATGGCGATCTCACGTTCGATGTCGCTGTGAGGCAGGTGGATCCGGCCGTTCAGGTAGGAGACCGTTTCCTTGAGCACCCCGGTTCTCAGATGCGGCGAGAGGACCGTCCCGTGCGGGTGGTCGCGCGTCAGCCGGGCGAAGGTCAGCCCGCCACGGCGCAGTCCGAAGCGGTCACCGCCCGCACAGAGACGGATGATCCCGTCGGCGAGCCGCCGCGGTGTGAACGGCACCCCGAGCCGCTTCGACACGCGTCCCGCCCCGATCAGGGCCGCGAAGACGCGTGACTGCCCCGACAACCGGTGTATCAGCTCGCCGACGATCTCCCACTCCTGCCGGGCCTGGCCCACAGGCGCGATCACCGCTTCGGTGGCCTGACGAAACGGTGTGGCCTGGAACGGCTGGAAGGTCAGCGGAAAGTCGTCGCGTTCGTACATGGTCGTCACCGGAAGGACGTAATCGCAGTGAGCCGAGGTCTCGGTCAGGTAGAAGTCCAATGCGACAGCTAGTTCCGACGAGTCCAGAGCCGCGGCGAGCTCGTCACCGTTGGGCACCGACAACACCGGGTTGCCCGCACTGATGAACATCGCCCGGATCTGGCGCTCGCCCGGGGTGGTCATCTCCTTGGCCATCAGCGCCGCCGGCTCGGAGCCGATGACTGCCCGGAAGCCGCCGATGCGAGAACGCCGGCGCCGGTAGGTCCGCCGCAAGAGTGCGCCCATGCCGACGTTCACCCACCGCTGTCCCGGCAGACCCTTTCGCTGATGACCGAACCGCCCGGGACGTCGAAGTTGCCCGCGACGAGGTTGACGACGTCGATCAGGTAGGACGTCAGGGTGCCGTGCCGGCCGACACAGGTCCCCAGTCGCCCGTAGACGGCTGCGCGTGGGGTCGTCGCGAGGTCACGGGCCAGCCCGCGCACCACCTCGGGGTCGATCCCGGTGCGGGCCGCGGTGGCCTCGGGTTCAAACGGCGCCACCTGATCCCCCAGCCAGTCGAGACCGTCTGCGCGGGTGGTGATTTCGCACGTGTGCGCAAGTTCCTCGGCGAACATCACGTGCAGCAGCGACAGCAACAGCAACGCGTCGGTGTCGGGCACGATGCCGCACCACTCGAACTGGACCGCCGTCTCGGTCTTGCGGGGATCGATCACCACGACGCGGCCGCCCCGCCGGACGATGTCGTGCATCCGGTCCTTGATGCGCGGCGCGGTCAGGAAACTCCCGTGGGAAACCACCGGATTGGCGCCGATCACGACGAGGAGGTCGGTGCGGGTCAGGTCCGGAATGGGTACCGAGGTCGGGGTGCCGTAGAGCAGCTGACTGGCCATCAGCCGGCTGTTGGTGTCCTGCGAGGACGCTGTGTAGAAGTGGGTGCTCGCACCCAGGCCCTTGATGAAGGCAAGTATCGAGAGCACGTGCGAATAGCTGAACGCGCCCGGATTGCCCATGTACCAGCCGACGGCGCCAGGACCCCGGTCATGCAGCACCGTCGACAGCCTTGCGGTGATGTCGGTGAGCGCTTCCTCCCACCCCACCGGCACGAATCCGGCGGGTGTGCGCCGCATCGGCGTGGTCACCCGATCAGGGTCATTGACGACCCCGGTGAACGCGATGCCCTTCTGGCAGGCGAAACCGGCCGACAACGGATGCTCCTTGTCCGGGCGCAGCGCGGTCAGCGTGCCGTCCTCGACGGTGGCGATCATGCCGCACAGCGGCTCGCAGATCCGGCAGAACGTGCTCTTCTGGACCACCTCGGACATCCGATCGCCTTCCCGTGCTGATATTCGCTAGTCTGAGCACAATGCGCTGGATTGTCGATGGCATGAACGTCATCGGTTCGCGCCCCGACGGCTGGTGGCGCGACCGGCACCGCGCGATGGCCAACCTTGTGGAGTCCCTCGATCGGTGGGCGGCCGATGACGACGCCGAGGTGACGGTGGTGTTCGAGCGTCCCCCGTCCCCACCCATCGAGTCCACAGTGGTCGCGGTGACGAGCGCACCGTCACCCGCACCGAACTCCGCCGACGACGAGATCGCCCGGATGGTTCGCGACGACCCGCATCCGGAGCAGATCCGGGTCGCCACATCGGATCGCGCATTGTCCGAGCGGGTTCGCGCGGCGGGTGCGACGGTCTTCCCGGCCGAACGCTTCCGCGAGCTCATCGACCCACGCTGAGTTTCACCGCAGGATCCGCACCCGAACGTTCACCCACGACTTCGTAGCGCGGCAGCTGCTGCCACTGAACGAGATGGCGCGCGAATGTCAGCGCCGCACTGCCCACCAGCTTCGTCACCGTTTCGTCCATCGCCTGCGTGCCGGACTCCGACATGTCGATCTGGTCCGGCTCACGGTGCAGCGCCTCGTCGACAGCCTGACCTGCTGCCGGTACTTCTCCGGCCACCCCAGCGTTCGGCGATCACATCGACCGGAAGTAGACCGAGAAGTCCTGCGGCACATCGAAACCGTCACCGCTGACCAGGCTGCGCATCACGTGGTGTTCCACGGGTCGATCGAGATGATCATCTTGGCCGCGACCCTCTCTCCCCGCCGGAGTCATGCTGTGCCTCCACGCCGGCCATGGCCGCGTCCTGTAAGCCATCCAGTTGTGCTTTCGGTAAAAGTCATCCTATCCTGCTGGTGGCCGCCGTGTGCAAGACAGGACGGGACGTGACCGACGCCTATTACGACCTCGTCGACTCCGACGACGCCCGCGGAGAGAAGTTCGCGGCATCCGAGCACGTCATAAGCACGTGGGGATCCGACATGCAGAACGCCGCACCGGTGTCGGCACTGCTGGTCCGGGCGGCCGAGCACTGCGCCCCGCGTGACGACATGCGTCTGAGCCGCGTCGTGGTCGATCTGCTGGGCCCGGTACCGGTCGCCGGCGACCTGTGGGTGCGCGCCGCCGTCGAACGTCCCGGCCGCAAGATCGAGTTGGTCGGCGCCGAGATGCTCGCGGACGGGCCGGACGGGACACCCAGGCCGGTCGCGACCGCATCGGCGTGGCGGTTCCAGCGATCGGAGGCCGGGCCGCTGCCGGACTCCCCCGCCAAACCGATGCGACCGGTCGGCGAGGGCCGGCGCCGCCTGCCCGACGACGGCGCTGAGCGGACTTACATCCAGAGCCTGGACTGGCGCTGGCTCAACGACATTCTCAACAGCGCGCGGGCCGAGTGCTGGGCGTGCCCGCTGGTCGACCTCGTCGCCGGCGAGGAGATGACTCCCGCTCAGCGTTTGTTCTCCGTCGCCGATATCGCCAACGGCATGGGCAGCCGGCTCGACACCGGCCGGTACACCTTTCTCAACACCGACCTCGCCGTGCACCTCCACCGGCTGCCGGCGGGCCCGTGGATCGGGGTCCGCTCGGAGAACCACTACGGCGACGACGGAGTCGGAGTGTCGCGCGGGATGTTGTTCGACGAAACCGGACCGGTGGCGGCCATCCAACAGGCCCAGCTGGTCCGCCGGCGCCAGTAGGCCGTAACCGACACCGCGGAAAGGACTCTCACACCATGCACGACGTCGCGATCATCGGGGTCGGACTCCACCCGTTCGGCCGGTTCGAGGGAAAGACCGCCATGCAGATGGGGGTCGACGCGATCACCGCCGCCGTCACGGATGCGGGTGTGTCCTGGAACGACATCCAGTTCGGCGTTGGTGGCAGCTGGACGGTCGCCAACCCGGATGCCATCGTCGGCATGGTCGGACTGTCCGGCATCCCGTTCACCAACGTGTTCAACGCCTGCGCGACGGCCGCGAGCGCCACCAAGGCCTGCGCCGACGGAATCCGCTTGGGCGACTACGATATCGGCATCGCAGTGGGGCTGGACAAGCATCCGCGCGGCGCGTTCACCGAAGATCCCGGCCTGGTCGGCATGCCCAGCTGGTACGCCGAGAACGGCCAGTACCTGACTACGCAGTTCTTCGGCATGAAGGCCAACCGCTACCTGCACGAGCACGGCATCAGCCATCGCACGCTGGCGAAGGTGGTCAACAAGAACCTGCGCAACGGCGCGCTCAATCCCAACGCATTCCGGCGTAAGCCGATGGACGAGGACGTGATCCTGGACTCGCCGATGCTGAACTACCCGCTGACGCAGTACATGTTCTGCTCCCCCGACGAAGGCGCCGCCGCGGTGGTCATGTGCCGGGCCGACCTCGCGCACCGGTACACCGACAAGCCGATCTTCGTGCGCGCAGTGGAGGTCCGTACCCGCAAATACGGTGCCTACGAGGTGAATACGACGTTCGCACCGGTCGACGAGGATGTCGCGCCCACCGTCTACGCCTCCCGCGCGGCGTTCGAGAAAGCGGGTATCGAACCGTCCGACGTGGACGTGATCCAGTTGCAGGACACCGACGCCGGCGCCGAGATCATCCACATGGCTGAGGCCGGCTTCTGCGCCGACGGCGACCAGGAGAAGCTGATCAGCGACGGTGCCACCGAGATCGGCGGGGCGATGCCGGTCAACACCGACGGCGGGCTGCTGGCCAATGGTGAGCCGATCGGCGCATCCGGGCTGCGGCAGGTGCACGAAATCGTCCGGCAGTTGCGCGGGCAGGCCGGTGACCGGCAGATCCCCGGCGAGCCGAAAGTCGGTTTCGCACAGTTGTACGGAGCGCCGGGCACCGCGGGCGCGACGATCCTCACTACTTAGACTTCCGCGAAATTGCATTCCAGCAGCGCAATATCGAGTAAACCCCTGCTGGAATGCAATTTCGGCGAGATTCAGGACGCTGTGCGCGGCGGTGAGTAGTTCGGCTTGCCCAGGCCCAGCACGTACTGCGCGATCATGTTGCGGAACACCTCCAGGGTGCCGCCGTAGATCCCGACCAGCGGCGCGAACCGGTAGATGTACTCGGACGCCCCGTCGTCGGCGGCGCCATCGGTGCCCACCGGCAACGCCGAGGCGGCGCCCATGACGTCCATCAGGTCCGGTGAGATGTCGCGCATGGTCTGCGCCAGCGCGACCCGGCCGAAGATCGACGGCGCCGACAGGGAAGCCTCGAGCCGGGCCACGCTGCGGCCCAGTCGGTAGGCGACGGCGCCGTCGTCGATCAGCCTTCGGCCGTTGGGGTCAGGGACCGTCGACTTCTGTGCGGTCTTATCGACCGCAGCGGCCATGAACATGGCCTGGTGCATCATGATCGACACGTCGGCCAGACCGTCGTCCGCGGCGGCGACGTCACCGTGCTCGGCGTTGAGCGGCTCGCGCACCACCGCCCACCCGCCGTTGACCTCGCCCAGCCGGTACCGGTCGTCGATTCGGACGTCGCTGTAGTAGACGATGTTGGTGCGGTCGCCGTCGACGGTGCGGATACCTTGGATCTCGATCCCCGGGGTATCCAGCGGCACCAGAAACATGGTGAGACTCTTATGTTTCGGCGCGCCCGGATCGGTGTTGGTGATCAGGAAGACGTACTGGCAATTGTGGGCGCCGGTGGTGAACATCTTCGATCCATTGATGATCCACTGGTCCCCGTCGCGCACCGCCCGGGTCTTACACGTCGCGACATCCGAGCCACCCTCGGGCTCGGTGTAGCCCAGGCACAACCGCACGTGCCCACTGTAGACACGCGGCAGCACTTCGTCTTTGAGCTCAGGTGAGCCGAACTTCTCCACCGACTTGGTGATCATCGCGGTGGTCCCGGACGTCACCCAGGGCACTTGGGCGCGGCGTTTCTCCAGTTCCCAGATCCGTCGCTGCACCCGTGTGAACGGCCGCTCGGTGGCCGGGTTCCAGTCACGATCGAGGTAACCCGCCGCGCCGAGCGCGAGGTGCACGCCCTCATCGAAGTTGTCGCCGGTCTCCCGGTCCCGGCGGATCACCTCCTCGGTGACGATCTCGCTCAGGAAGGACCGGACCTCGTCCTGGAACTTCTGCTCGTCGTCCGAGAGCTCCACCCGTGAGAAATCCACTGTTCAGCTCCGTCCCTCGCGCTCGGCCACGATGCCGGCGATGTACTTGGCGGTGGCACCCGGATCGCCGCCGGCAACCGCCCACCCCCTGGCCCGAACCAGGTACGCCGTCGCGGCGGCCTCGGCGGAAACCCCGAGACCGCCCTGGACGTGGACGGCCATCGTGGCAGCCTTGGCAGCCTCCTCTGCCATGAACACGAACACCGACGGCGCCAGTTCCCGGCGTTCGTCGGGCTCGTTGTCGAGGAACCAGGCCGCGCGGCGAGCCAGGTTGCGGCCACCCTGCACGGTGATCGCGATGTTCGCCAGCGGATGCGAGATCGCCTGCAGCGTCGAGATCGGCACACCGAGCGTGTAGCGCGTCTTGGAGAACTCCGCAGCGATGGTCATGGTCTCCTCGACAAGTCCGACCAGTGCCGCACCGGTCAACAGGCGCCATTCATCCAGCGCGCGTCGGTATTCGGCCAGCGCCTCCGGCCCGCTGCCCAGCACCGTGCGGCTGTCGGCACCGGCGGGATCCACCCACGCCATCGGCAGCTTGCCGATGTTGTCGACCCGGGCCGGACGGGTCGAGAACCCGCAGAGCACGACGTCGTCCCCGTCGCGGACCACGACGTGGTCGGCGACGGAGCCCGCCGGGATCAACCTGACCCCGGAGCCGTTGTCCTGCTGCGGATCCAGTGCGACGATCTGCCGGCCGTCGACGATCTCGACGTCGACACCGCCGAGACGGGCCAGCAGCCGGGCCGCCACGACGTGGTCGATCCACGGCACCGGCGCCAGTGAGCGCCCGACCTCCTCGGCGACCAGCGTCAGGTCCACCAGCGTGGCCCCGTCACCGCCCACGGACTCCGGAAGCGCCATCGTCGTGGCCCCCATGGCGCACAACCGCTCCCACAGGCTCTTGTCGAAGCCGGACTCCTCGGCGGCGCGCACCGTCTCGATGGTGCAGCGGGTGGCGAAGAAGTCTCTATAGGCCGCCTGGAGGGCCTGATGGTCCTCGGACAGGCTGTAGTCCAGCCTGCGCAGTTCGTAGCGGTCCACGGTCAGGTCTCCTGTTCTGCGGGGCCGAAGAAGAAGTCGTTGGCGTTGTTGTAGAGATAGTTGTCCAGGACTTTGGGGGGCAGGTCGAGCGCGAGCGCCTCGGGGACGACGCGGCTCTGCCGCAGCACCGGCCAGTCCGAGGCGAAGATCACCTTGTTCTTGCCGCGGGTGCGCATGAAGTGAATCAGGCTGTCGGGCAGACGTTTCGGTGACCATGCCGAGGTCATGATGCGTAAGTTGGCGTACTTGATCAACAACCGGATCGCGACGTCCCACCACGGGTCCGCACCGTGGATCATGCACAGCTTCAACTCTGGGAAGCGCACACAGACTCGGTCGAGGTGGATCGGGTTCTGCACCTCGCCGGGAATCGGCGGTCCCGGCAGCCCGGTGTTGATGCACAGCGGCAGCCCGAGTTCGGCGCACTTGGTGTAGAGCGGATAGTAGACCGCATCACTGGGCGGGTACATGCCGTCACCCCAGAAGCTGGGTCCGACAACGGCATACGCCACCGGCAGGTCGGCGACGACCGCTGTGAGCTCACGTAGCGAGGGTATCGGGCGCAGCAGATTCACGCCGCCGACGGCGAGGGCGAACTTGTCCGGGCGTTCCTCGACGAACTTGCGGGCGGTGACAGAGGGCTTGGCGAGGTTGTCCATCAGGATGGCCTTCTCGACACCGTGCTCGGCCATCTCGTCGAGCAGCGCCGGCAACTCGACTTGGTCGTATAGGGAATGCGGACCCTTGAAGTAGTCGTCGCGGACCTTGAGCATGAACTCGGGTTGCTTGGCTGTCTCACCGAAGTGCACGTTGACCAGCGCATCAATGACGCGGTTGACCTTCGGGGTCACGGCTGACCCGCCAGCGTGTCCTGCTGTGTCACCTGGCTTTTCGCCCATCGATAGTCGGCCTTTCCGTTGCCCAACCGGCGCACAGTGTCGACAAAGAGGAATTCCTTGGGCGCCTTGTAGCGGGCCAGCGACGAGTGGCACGCCTGCCGCAGCGCCTCGGGCTCCACCACCGCGCCTGGATGCTTCTGGATCAGCGCGACGATCTCCTGACCCCAGCGCTCGCTGTCGCGACCGATCACCAGCGCGTCGGCGACGCCGGTGTGTGCGCGCAGCACTTCCTCGACCTCTTCGACGAAAACCTTCTCGCCGCCGGTGTTGATGACCAGCGAGTCACGCCCGTACAGCCGGATGGTGCCGTCGGCCTCCAGCGAAGCCCGGTCCCCGGAGATCACCACACGCCGACCGTCGACCGACGGGAACGTCCGCGCGGTCGCGTCGGCATCGTCGAAGTAGCCCAGCGGAATCCGGCCCTCCCGCGCCACCCAGCCGATCTCGCCGTCGCCAGGCTGCAAGAACCTGGTGCGGTCTTCGGACAGCAGGACCACACCGTCGCGCCGTTCGAAGGTGTCCTTGCGGTCATCGCGCAGGCTGCGCCCGAAGGCCATGTTCCCGGTCTCCGACGACCCGTAGCCGTTGATCAACGTGATCTGCGGAAGCAGCTCAAGCAGCGCGTCCTGGTGACGCTGGTTGGTTGCCGCGCCTCCGGTGCCGATCGCGAACAGCGACGACAGATCATAGGGGCGACACCGCAGCTCGGCGATCAGCGGTCCGGCGTACGCGTCGCCGACCATGGTCATCAGGCCGACCTTCTCGCGTTCGGCGGTGGCCAGCACCGCGGCCGCATCGAGTGTCGGTTTGTCGTACAGGATCACGGTCTGGCCGTTGAGCAGTGCCGCGAACGCGGTCCACATCCCGGCGGCGTGCATCAGCGGCGACACCGCGAACCAGGGCGGTCCGGCGTGCTGCACCTTGGCATGGATCTCGTCGACCGATTCGTGGTCGGCGCCGTTCATGGATACCACGTAGGTGTCGGATTGGCGCCACATCACGCCTTTGGGCCGGCCGGTGGTCCCGCCGGTGCAGATCATCATCACGTCGTCGGGCGACGGCGTGATCGGCTGGTCCGCCTCGCCCGCGACGAGCGCGTCGCCCAGGTTCACCGCACCGGTCAGCGCAGGCGCGTCAGAGCCGTCGTCGATCGAGATGATCACGTCCACGCCGTCGCGGGGCAGCACGTCGGCGAACTTCGCGCCGAGCGAGCGGTGGACGACGACCGCCCGGGGCCGCAGATACGCCAGCAGTTCGTCGACCTCGCGCGGCGTGTAGATGAAGTTGACGTTCACAGGTACCGCACGCGCCTTCAGCGCGCCGATCACCATGTCCGGGTACTGGTCGTTGTGCATGATCAGCGCGACGCGGTCCTGGCCGCACTCCCAGCCGTCGAGCGCGTCGCGCTCCTGGTGCGCGCCGATCCCGTTGGCGCTCAGGAAGTTCGCGAGCCGACGGGTGCGCTCGGCCGTCTGCGCGTACGTGCTCCGGCGGTCACCGCAGACCGTCATCAACCGGTCGGGTATCGCGTCGGCGATGGCGTCGACGACACTGCCGATCGTCCACTCGGACACCGTCACACTCCTCGCGTCCGGGGCATCGTCAGGTGGTGGTGATGTGTGCGCCGACGAGGGTGAGAGCGTTGTCGCGCATCACCTTGCGGGTGTCCTCGTGGCTGAACTCGGGGAACTGCGGAATGTCAGCGGTGAACGACGTGGGATCGGCCAACCCCTCCCCGTGCGGCCAGTCCGACCCGAACAGGATCTTGTCCACCCCGATGGTGTCGGCGAGCAGTTTGACGTCGTCCTCGTAGTACGGCGCGATCCAGACGTTGTTCCGCAGCTGCTCGAGCGGGTCCTCCTTGTAGTGGTGCGGCGCATTGTTCGCGGACTTCTTGAGCCGCTTGATCAGCCGGTACACGAAGTAGGAGCCGTTCTCGATGCTGGCCACCTTGAGCTTGGGGTGCCGGGTGAACACCTGGTGGACGATCATTGCGGCGATGGTGTCGTGGATGGCGCGATCGTCCATGATCACCATGTCGAGCGGATCGCGCTTGCCGAAGCCTTTGAACACCCCACTGCCGCCCCACAGGGCCGGGATGGCCATGTAGCCGGAGTCGGACAGGTGGAAGACCACCGGGACGCCCGCTTCGGCCAGCCGCGCCCACACCGGGTCGTGCACCGGATCGCCGAGCGAGCGGGGCCGGACTTCACCGGGCACCGGCGCAGGCCGCACGCACACGATCTTGGCGCCCCGGCTGAGGACGAACTCGACCTCCTCGACCGCCTTCGGCACGTCGGCCAGCGAGATGATCGGCGCGGCGAGGATGCGATGGTCCGGCCGGTCGAATCCCCAGTCCTCGTCGAGCCACAGGTTGAACGCGTGGACCGACGCCATGGTGGCCGGGATGTCGTGCTTGAGACCTTCCTCGACGCCGCACGCGAACGTCGGCAGCATGAACGCCGTCTCGAGGTTCTGCTTGTCGAGGATCGTCACCCGGGCGTCACGGTTCTGGTACTCGGGGTGGTCGGCGAGTCGATCGACCTTCATCAGCGAGGCGGGGTCGACGCCCTCGGGGATCTCACCCCGGAACAGCAGGTCCAGGCAGCCCGGTTCGATGATCGGGTCGAAGGTGGGGTTCGGGATGAAGTGATTGATCACCCCGCCGAACACCGCGTAGGTGCGCTTGCCGTCGCTGAGCATCTGCACCCCGCGGCTGCGGAACTCCTTGGGCAGGTGGCGGGTGAACGAGTCGATCGGCTCGTAGTAGTGGTTGTCGACGTCGATCGCCCGGTAATCCAGTGGTTGTACCTTCGGATGCTGGGGTGGCAACGCGTCGTGCTCTGCAGTCATGGCGTCTCCTCCTTGAGCGGTGGGAAGCTGGGCGGTCTCTTCTCGAAGAAGGCGGTGATGCCCTCGATGAAGTCGGGACGGAGCATCGACTCGTGCATCAGTTTCTCCGCATCCGCACTCGCATCGTGCAGGTTTCGCACAGCGTCCCCAAAGATCTGCCGCTTGATCACCGCGAGTGAAGTCGGCGCGCAATGGCGGGCCATGTCCTCGGCGTAGGCCAGGGTGTGCGTCATCAGGGCCTCGGGGGCGACGACGTCGGTGACCAGCCCGAGTTCTTTGGCTTCCTCGGCGTAGAACGTGCGCCCGGACAGCAGCAGGTCGGTCGCGGCGCCCCAGCCGACGATCCGCGGCAGGATCCATGAGATCCCGTATTCGGCGATCAGGCCGCGGCGGGAGAACGCGGTGGTGAACTTCGCGCCCGCCGCGGCGAAGCGGATGTCACACATCAGCGCCTGGGTGAAGCCGATGCCGGCGCAGGCGCCGTTGATCGCCGCGATCAAGGGTTTGCGCAACTGGGTGACGAAGTGCGGATGGCGTTCACCGACAAGCTGGGACACGTCGGTGTCGACCGGGCCCGCCTCCCCTTCGCCTCGCTCGCCGCTGCCGGCTTCGCTGATCGAGTCCAGGTCCCCCATGTCGGCGCCGGCGCAGAACGCCCGACCGTTTCCGGTGAGCACGATGACGCGGACGTCGGGGTCAGCCTCGGCACGGTCGATGCACCGGTAGAACGCGCGCGCCAGGCCCCCGCCCCAGGAGTTCATCCGTTCCGGCCGGTTCAGCGTCAGCACCGCGACGCCGCTGTCGCCCACCTCGTACAGCACCGGCTCTGGGGCTGCGGCAGCCGGCTGTCCGGCGCGATCGACAGCGCTCACCGACAAACCTCCTCAGCTCGACAGATGCTCATACTGTACACCTATCGGTAGTGGCTTCTACAACCGCTCGGGCGGCTATTCGCCTGTCCGCCCGAGGTTCTGGTAAGCGGCGCGAATCCGCTTCTGCGCCAACTCCGCAAGCTGATCCGGCCTCAAATCCCGGCGACGTCCGGATCCCCCTGATCAGGTGAAGTCGCTACCGCCGTCGACGTTGATGTTGGCGCCGGTCATGTAGGAGTTCCGCCGCGACGCCAAAAACGCGACGACGGGCCCGATCTCGGTCGGCAGGCCGGCGCGGGGCAGATGCGCGGGGTGGCCGAAATACTCATCGATCGCGGCCATCAGCGCATACGGGTCGCTGCCGTCGACGCCCACCGAGTCGGCCCAGCCGAGCAACGCCTCGGATGCGATACTGCCGGGCGAGACGACGTTGACCATGATCTCGTCCGGCGCCAGCAGAAGCGAGAGGTTTTTCGAGACACTGGTGACCATCGCCTTCGCGGCGGTGTACGCCGGCAGGATGACACTCTGGCGCTGCGTCGAGTGCGCCGAGAAGTTCACGATGCGCGCCCACTCCGCCGCCCGCAGCAGCGGCAAGGCGGCGCGCACGCACCTCACCATGCCCATCGCACCCGCGTCGACGGCCCGGCTCCAGTCGGCGTCGGTCAATTCGTCGAACGTTCCGCGCACATCGGGGCCGACGGCGTTGACCAGGATGTTGAGCTCGCCGTTCCACCGCTCACCCAGTGCGGCGAACGCACGCTGAACGGCGGTGTCGTCGGTGGTGTCAGCCACCACCCCCACGGAATCCGGACTGCCCCGGCCCCGCAACTGCGCGGCCGCGTCGTCCAGCGCGTCGCGGGAACGGCCGATCAGCGCGACGCGCGCGCCGTCGTCGGCGAAGCACTGCGCAGCGGCCAGGCCCATACCGCGGTGACCGCCGACGACGACCGCGGTGGCGTCGCGCAGGCCCAGGTCCATTCAGACGTTCCCGTCCAGCCGAACCGACCCCCTCAGGTGCCCGTCCAGTTCGGCTTGCGTTTCTCGGCGAATGCCGTCGCGCCTTCCATCGCGTCCTTGGACGAGAAGACCGGGAAGGCGATTTCGCCCTGCTTCTTCCACATCTCGGCCTCGGTCCAGTCTGCCGACTTCACGATGACCTCCTTGGTCGCCGCAACCGCCAGCGGACCGTTGGCGGTGATCCGTTCGGCCAGCGCCAGTGCGCCGTCGAGCGCCCCGCCCGGTTCGGTCAACACGTTGACGAAGCCCCACTGCGAAGCCTCCTCGGCGGTGAAGCTGTCGCCGGTCAGCGCGAGTTCGAGCGCTTTCTGATACGGGATTCGCTTCTGCAGCCGCAGCAGGCCGCCGCCCGCGGCCACCAGCCCGCGCTTGACCTCGGGAATGCCGAACTTCGCGTTCTTGGCAGCCACGATCAGATCGGTGGCCAACACGATCTCGGTGCCACCGGCCAGCGCGTAGCCCTCGACCGCGGAGATCACCGGCTTGCGCGGCGGACGCTCGGTGAACCCGATCCCGCGACCTTCGATGGCGGGCACCTCGCCGGCCATGAACGCCTTCAGATCCATCCCGGCGCAGAAGTTGCCGCCCGCGCCGGTGATGATCGCCACCGACAGCTCAGGGGTGCCGTCCAGCTCGTCCATTGCGTCGGCCAGGCCCTGCGCCACCGCGAGGTTGAAGGCGTTGCGCGCCTCCGGGCGGTTGATGGTGATGATCAGAACCCGGTCCCTGCGTTCCAGAAGAACCTCGTCAGCCACGTGTCGCCCTTCACTTTTCGAGTGGGATGTCGTCGCGTATCGCTGGAAAAGCTTACTATAGGACTTACAGTAAATGGTCGGAACCGCGACGTGGGTTCCGGTCGGAACCCACCGGTAAGGTCGCGCAGACGACGACGCAGCGAGCTGACCGCAAAGACGCAGGCCAGCGTACCTACGGCGGTGGATTCCCGACCGGCCGCCCCGCCCGACGGCGCTGCGGACGCAGCATCGAGACGATGGAGGTGCCCCAGTGGCGAAGCAGGCGACCGCGGAGAAGCGGCAACGGCGTGAGCGCGGGTCCATCAATCCCGACGACATCATCAAGGGCGCTTTCGAACTCGCCGAACAGGTCGGCATCGACAACCTGAGCATGCCGCTGCTGGGCAAGCATCTCGGCGTGGGCGTCACCAGCATCTACTGGTACTTCCGCAAGAAGGACGATCTGCTCAACGCGATGACCGATCGCGCGTTGCGTCAGTACGCGTTCGCCACTCCGTATGTCGAGGCCAAGGACTGGCGCGAGACGCTGGCCAACCATGCCCGGTCGATGCGCCACACGTTCAACGGCAACCCGATCCTGTGCGACCTGATTCTGATCCGTTCGGCGTTGAGCCCGCGTGCGGCGAAAGTGGGTGTGCAGGAGGTGGAGAAGGCGATCAGCAGCCTGGTCGAAGCGGGCCTGTCCCCCGAAGACGCCTTCGACACCTACTCCGCGATGTCTGTCCACGTGCGCGGATCGGTGGTGCTGCAGCGTCTGCGCGAGAAAAACCTCGCCGGCGAGGACGGCCACGGCGACATCGACGACACCATGGCGATCGACCCGGAGTCCGCCCCACTGCTGGCCGCAGTCACGCAGAAGGGTCACCACCTGAGTGCGTCAGACGACCGCAACTTCGAGTTCGGCCTGCAGTGCATCCTCGATCACGCCGACCTCCTCATCGAGCAGAACGCCAGGCCCGCACGCAAGACCGCGAAAGCCCCCGCCCGTAAGCGCTGATCTCCCATCGCGCCGAAATCGCATTCCACGCGGTCGTTTCGCGACCTGACCCGCGTGGAATGCGATTTCGCCGGAGGCTTTAGACCTCGATGACGACGCCGCCACCCTGGCCGCCGCCGGCGCACATCGCGGCGACACCGATGCCGCCGCCGCGGCGCTGCAGTTCGCAGACCAGCGTGGTGACCATCCGGGCGCCGGAGGCGGCGATGGGATGCCCGAGGCTGCAGCCGCTGCCGGAGAAGTTCACGAGTTCCTCGTCGATGCCGTACTCCTTGCAGGCCGCGATCGGGACGGACGCGAACGCCTCGTTGATCTCCCATAGGGCGACGTCGGACGGTTTCAGCCCGGCCCGGTCGAGCACCCTGCCGATGACCTTGACTCCGCCCAGGCCGGTGTCGCGCGGGGCCACGCCCACCGCACCCCACGCCCTGACCTTGGCCATCACGTCGAGGCCGTTCGCAGCGGCGTAGTCGGCCTCGACGAGGGCCACGCCCGCGGCGGCGTCGTTGGTGCCGCTGCTGTTGCCCGCGGTGATCGAGAAGCCGTCGATTTCGGGGTGCAGCACCTTCAAGCCCGCCAGCTTCTCCACGGTGGTGTCGCGGCGCGGGTGCTCGTCGACGCTGAAGTCGATGACCGAACCGTCGAACTGCTCGACCTTGAGCGGCACGATCTCATCGACGAACTTGCCGGCGTCGATCGCGGCGACGGCACGCTGGTGGGACCGGGCGGCCCATGCGTCCATCTCCTCGCGGGTGATGCCCGCGGCCTGCGCGGTGTTCCAGCCGACGGTGATGGACATGTCCCTGGTCGGCGCGTCCGGCGTCTCGACGTGCGTGGGCGGCATCCACCGCTCCTCGAACTTCAGCTCGGGGCCGGGGATGCGCCAGTTCACCAGCGGGGTCATCGACAGCGACTGCACGCCCCCGGCGATCAGCACCCGCTCCATGCCGGAGCCGATCTGGGCAGACGCGTTGCCGATCGCGGTGAGGCTGCCGGCGCAGTGCCGATTCACCGATTGACCGGGCACATGCTGCAGTCCGGCGGCATCGGCGGCGTAGCGTGCGAGATCGCCACCACCGTAATGAGATTCAGCGAAGATGATGTCGTCGATGTCGGCGGGGTCGACGCCGGAGCGGCGGATGACCTCGGGCAGCACCGTGGTGATCAGGGTTTCGGGCGGGGTGTTGACCAGTGCGCCCTTGAACGAGCGGCCGATGGCCGTCCGGGCAGCACCGACGATGACGGGTGTTGGCATGCTCTTCGACCTCGGTTTCGTGACAGACAGACGTTACAAAACTAACAGATAATGTAGTGTCGACAGAAGGTGAGCCAGATCACTCGGCGTGGGAGTCGGGGTATAGCTCGGGCTCCGGGACGTGGAAATGCTCGTCACGCAGCCGGAAGGCCTCTCTCGTCCCGTGCTGCGCACGCGTCTTGACGAAGTTGAACTCACCCTCGGCGAACTGCAGGTTCGTCCCGTATGCGTGGAACAGGTAGCTCGCGACCTCTTCGCCCTGATAGGCCTGACTCTGCTCGACGAGCCGGAACGCCTCCTTGGCGATCACCACACCGTCGGCCGGCATTTTCGCGGCCTTCTCGGCCCAGTACCGCGCCCTGGCCGGCACCGCGGCAGCGTCACAGGTGTCGGTGAACACGCCCAGGTGCTCGACATCCCCGGCCGAGATGACGTCACCGGTCAGCAGCAGCCGCCGGGCCAGCACCGGGCCCAGCCGGTGGAAAAACATGTGCAAGCTACCCAGCGCGGGCCCGAGGAATCGGGTGGCCGGCATGCCGATCCTGGTGTCGCGGGCGATCACCGAGATGTCGGTCATCAACGCCATCTCGAACCCACCGCCCAGCGCGTACCCGCTGATCTCCCCGACGGTGACCTTCGGGAAGCCCATCAGGTTGTGGTAGAAGCCGAAGGACTTGCGGTCCACTGTCAGCCGCCGACGCTGACTGGGCCGCCTGGCCCCAGGAGCGCCCTGGTCGCGCCCGGACCCGCCATACCAGCCGTACGCGTTGTTCATATCGGCGCCGGTGCTGAACACGCCGTCGGCCCCGCGCAGCAACACCACGGTGATGTCGTCGTCCTCGGCGACGTCGTCGAGGTAGCGTGCGAGCAAGTTCCGCATCGAGGCGTCGTAGGAGTTGCGCCGCTTCGGGTTGTTCAGCGTGATGGTGGCAATGCGCTTGTCGCGATCGACCTCGAACAGCACGCGGCCGTCATCGGTGCTCGTCATGGTGAATCCTGTCGTCGTGGGGTGTCAACGGTCGTGATTGGCGATCAGCTTCGCTTCGATGGTTCTGTCCGAGCCGACGGCCAGGGTGTTGCGGCGGGCGGCGGCGAGGTGATCCTGCGCCAATCGCACTGCGCGTGAGGAGTTTCCGTCGACGATCGCCTCGATGATCCGCTGATGATCGCGCAATGCCGCGCGCATGATCTTCGGCCGCATCGGTTCCTCGGGGTGGCATTCGTCGCTCCACACCGAGGACTCGTGCGCTGACCAGATGACCTCAAGCGACCCGATGAGCAGGATCATCGACTCGTTGCCGCACCGCGCCACGACCGTTTCATGAAACCGGCGAGCGTTGGGCACATAACGAGACGAGTGATCGAAATGCTCGACCTGCGCGTCGATCGCCGCCTGCAGGTGAGGAACCACCTCGGTCAGACGGTCCTCACGCGCCGCGCACATCCCGGCACAGATCGGTTCCAGATGCAGCAGCGCCTCGCTGACGTCGGTCGGGGTGGCCGAGCGGGTCTGCAACACCATGCCGATCATCTGTGCGGTGCGCTCAGCCGAGGGCAGGTGCACGACCGCCCCGCCGACGTTGCCGCGCCGCACCGAGATCAGACCGTCGGACTCCAGGATGTGGACGGCCTCCCGCACGGCGGGCGGACTGACCCCGAATTCGGCGAACAGGGCCTCCTGTGAGGGCAGCACGTCGCCCGCCTTGAGCCGCCCGGTCAGGATGTCGTCACGCAGCCGGGACGCCACGAGTTCTGCGACCCGTGGCTGGCGAATACGCGGTGCCGGCACTGTTCCCTCGACGGCCTTTCCTTGCTAAGTTGTACAAGATACTAATCGTAGTGCCAACTGTATGGCTATCTGTATAGCTTTTCCGCAGCGCCTGAAGGGACGGTGCCTGGTGCGAGACGACGCCGGCGCGGTGCGAAGCGTCAGGGACGACGCGGTCCTGCGGATCATTCTCGACCGACCCGCCCGGCGAAACTCGCTGAGCCACCCGATGATCGACGATCTGGTCGCGACCCTGACCTGCGCCGCCTCGGACGACTCGGTGCGTGCGATCCACCTGACCGGCGCCGGCGAGGATTTCTGCTCCGGCGCCGATTGGGTCGCCACCAACAGCAGTGGCCGCAGACCGAGGCCGGGCAACCTCGTCCGGCGTATCCCGCACGCGGCCAACCGGGTTGTCGAATTGATCGCCACAGTTCACCTGCCGGTGGTGTGCACCGTGCGCGGCTGGGCGGTCGGGCTGGGCGCCAATCTTGCCCTCGCCGCGGACTTCACCCTCGCCACTCCCGAGTCGAACCTGTGGGAACCGTTCGTCGACCGCGGCTTCAGTCCGGATTCCGGCTCGACCTGGCTGCTACCACGCCTTGCCGGTGTGGCGCGCGCCAAACGCATGCTGCTGCTGGGCGAGAAGGTGACCGGCGCCGACGCCGCGGACTGGGGGCTGATCCATCAGGCGCTGCCGGCCGACGAGATCGACGCGGCGGCAAGCGACTTGGTGACCCGGCTGGCATCGGGACCGACGGTGGCGCTCGGGCTGGCCAAGCAGGCGATCAACTACGGCCTGCACGCGACCCTGCCCCAGTCCATGGCCCACGAGTTGGCGAGTCTGGAACTGGCCTGTCGGACAGCAGATTTCAAAGAGGGACTGGCAGCGTTCCGGGCTCGCCGCGCTCCCGATTTCAAGGGCGAATGAGGAAAGAAGACACGTGAGTCCCCACACCTACGACACCATCGGCTACGAGGTCGACGGACACAAGGCCACCATCACGCTGAACCGGCCCGAGGCACTCAACGCGCTGTCCCCGCACATGATCGGTGAACTGCGGGCGGCCTACGACGAGGTGGAGAACGACGATGACGTGTGGCTGATGATCGTCACCGGGACCGGCCGGGCGTTCTGCACCGGCGCGGACGTCAAGGAGATCCCGGAGGACGGCAAGGTCATCTACGAACGGCCCTATCTGTCGACCTACGACCAGTGGGAAGCCCCGCAGGAGGGCACACCCCCGTTCCGCCGGATGGCCAAACCGGTGCTCGCCGCGATCAACGGGATCTGTTGCGGCGCCGGGCTCGACTGGGTAACGACCGGGGACATCGTGATCGCGTCGGACAAGGCCACCTTCTTCGACCCTCACGTCAGCATCGGGTTGGTCGCCGCCCGGGAGACGGTGCGACTGGCCCGCGCCTTGCCGCGGTCGGTGGCCCTGCGGATGGCGTTGATGGGTAAGCACGAGCGCATGAGCGCCGAGCGCGCCTACGAACTGGGAATGGTGACCGAGGTCGTCGAGCACGACAAGCTGCTCGAGCGTGCCCACGAGATCGCCGACGTCGTGAACTCCAACGCCCCCCTCGCGGTGCGCGGCACCCGGCTGGCCATCCACAAGACCCTCGACCTACCGCTCCTGGAGGGCGAGATCCTCGCCGAGACATTCCGCGAGCGCGTGGTGCGCACCGAGGACGCCCAGGAAGGACCGCTGGCCTTCGTCGAGAAACGCACCCCCAACTGGCAGTGCCGATGAGCGCCGGCCCGAAGATCACAGGCCCCCGATGACGTTCGACACGGTCCTGCTCGACCTCGACTACCAAGCCCGCGTCGGCACGGTCACCCTCAACCGGCCGGACACGCTGAACTCCTTCAACCGTACGATGTGCGAGGAGATGAAGGAGGTCTGGCGGATCCTCAAGGCCGACGAGGACATCAACGCGGTGGTGTTGCGCGCCGCGGGTGAACGGGCCTTCAGCGCCGGCCTGGACATCCGATCCAGCTACGGGCAGCCCGAAATCGTCTGGAATCACGAGGATCCCGGCGAGCTGCTGAGCCCCAAATGGCAGAAGATGTGGAAGCCGGTGGTGTGCGCCGTGCAGGGCATGTGCACCGCCGGCGCGTTGTACTTCGTCAACGAGGCCGACATTGTGATCTGCTCGCAGGGGGCGACGTTCTTCGACTCCCACGTCAGCGCAGGGCTGGTGTCCGCACTGGAGCCGGTGGGCCTGATGCGCCGGGTCGGCCTCGGTGACACACTGCGAATGGCGTTGATGGGCAACGACGAACGCGTCGGTGCACAGACCGCGCTACGCATCGGCCTGGTCACCGAAGTGGTCGCCGAGAACGAGCTGTGGGAACGCGCACACGAGATCGCCGCGACGGTCGCAGCCAAGCCCCCGACCGCCACCCAGGGCACGGTGAAGGCGATCTGGGAATCGCTGGACAAACCGTATCGCGCGGCGATGGACCAGGGCCTGATCTACACCAGGCTCGGCAACCCGATCGCCCAGGCAGAGCTGGCCGAGCGCCCCGTCCCCAAGACCCCGCCGCGGATCCGCTGATGCGGCATCGGCTTTCGCAACGAATCGACGATGTCCTGGCTCTGGACCCGGCGGGACAGGCGATCCAGTTCGACGGCCGGTGGACCACCTGGGAGCAGGTCGGGACCGTGGCGCACCGCATCGGTGACCTCGTCGGCACCGCTCGTGCGGGGATCATGCTGCGTAACAGTCCCGCCCACGTGGCGGCACTTCTGGGTGTGCTCTCCGGCGGCGGCACCGTCGTCGTCATCAATCCGGCCCGCGGGGACGACCGCACCCGGTCGGACATCCAGGCGCTGCGGCTGCCGATCATCATCGGTTCCTCCCAAGACCTCGCGACCTCGGCGCCGGACACGACGGCGACCACGGTGACCATCGACGGACTCGATGAGCCGCCGAAGCTGCGCCTCGGCAGCGCCTCCGACGACGCGGGCCGCCCGGGAGTGGCGGTGTGGATGCTGACCAGCGGCACCACCGGCCCACCCAAGCGGGTCGATCTCACCTACGACGTGCTGGCCCGCAGCGTGTTGGGCGCCGATTCCGACGCGGCGGCACCGACCGAGCTACGGCGCAGCGTGGCGATCGTGAACTCGCCGCTGGTGCACGTCGGCGGGGTGTATCGGGTGCTGCTGTGCCTGGCCGAGGCACGACCGTTCGTGCTGTTGCCGAAGTTCGACCTCAAGCAGTGGGCCGACGCCGTGCGTGAGCACCGCCCCCGCGCCGTGTCGCTGGTACCGGCGGCACTGAGGATGGTGCTGCACTCCGATCTGACCCGCGAGGATCTGGACGGCATCCGTGTCGTGACGTCGGGGACCGCCCCACTATCCGCCGATGATGCCGACGCGTTCACCGAGAAGTTCGGCATCCCGGTGCTGACCTCCTACGCGGCAACGGAATTCGGCGGCGGTGTGGCCGGCTGGACGCTGACGGACCACCAGAGATTCTGGCGAGACAAACGTGGCAGCGTCGGTAGGGCCAATCCGGGCGCACAGCTGCGCGTCGTCGACGACAGCGGCGCGCCTGTGCCGCCCGGGCAGCAGGGTCTGCTGGAAGTCATTCCGGCCCAGATGGCCGGCAGCCGTGACTGGATGCAGACCACCGACCTGGCCCGTATCGACGAAGACGGATTCGTGTGGATCCTCGGGCGCGCCGACCAGGCGATCATTCGGGGCGGGTTCAAGGTGATGCCCGACGACGTCAAGAGCGCGCTCGAAGGACATCCCGCGGTCGCCGGCGCCGCGGTGGTCGGGCGGTCGGATCCACGGCTCGGCGAAACCCCCGTCGCGCTGGTCGAGTTGCGCCCCGGTATCCACGCAGCACCGGACGAGCTGCTGGCTTACCTGCAGACCCGGCTGGCGCGCTATGAGATCCCGAGCGAGCTGGTGATCACCGACGCCATTCCGCGCACCCCGTCGGGAAAACCCGACCTGGCCGCCGTGCGCTCCCACTTCGCGCCGTCGAGACCGCTGTCCCGGTGACCGTCGCCGAAGTGCTGCGCCGGCAGCGGACGCCGCCGGACAAGCCCTTGCTGATCTGCGATCGCACCCGCCTGAGTCACGGCCGGGCCGTTGAACGCTCGGCCGTGCTGGCTCGGAAGCTGGTCGCACTCGGCGTCGGAAAAGGCACGCACGTCGGCCTGCTGTACCCCAACGGCGCCGACTTCGTCGTCGCGATGCTGGCGGCCACCCGCATCGGAGCCGTCGCGGTTCCGTTCTCCACGTTCGGCACCGTGCCGGAGATGCACAGGCAGTTGGTGCACAGCGACGTCTCGGTGCTGCTGGCCGCGCGCAGCTTTCGCTCCCACGACTACGTGCAGACGCTGACCGACGCCGTCGGCGCACCGCTGACAACCGGATCTGTCTTCACCGCCACCGCACCGGTGCTGCGGCACGTGCTGTTCGACACCGAAGACGATGTCGCACATGCCGGATCCATCGACGAAGCATCGCTGCGAGCCCTGGAGGACGACGTCGAGGGCTGCGACCCGATGGCGATCATCTACACGTCGGGGTCGACCAGTGATCCCAAGGGCGTCGTGCACACCCACGAGGCGCTGCTGGCACATCAACGCAGTCTCAACGAGATCCGCGGACTGACCGCCGACGATCGCCTGTTCTGCAACTCGCCGTTCTTCTGGATCGGAGGGTTCGCGTTCGGCCTGCTGGCCGTCCTGGTGGCCGGTGCCACGCTGATCTGCTCCAATGCCACCGACGCGGCCGACACCCTCGACCTGCTCGAGTCCGAGAAGCCCACCCTCACCAACGGATTCGTCGCCGGCATCGCGCACCTGCCACGCCATCCCAGCTTCGCGCACCGCGACCTGTCCTCGATGCGGCGCGGCAATCTCTACCCCATCATGGCCGTCGACGCGCGACCGGCCGACCCCGAACTGCGGCACAACATGCTCGGGATGACCGAGGCGGGCAGTGTCGTGCTTCTCAGCGGCGACGAGTCCGATCAGCCGGAGTCACGCCGCGGCTCGTTCGGGTTCCTGGCTCCCGGGTTCGAGGCGCGGATCGTCGACCCCGACACCCGCGCTGACGTCGAGGTGAACGCTCTCGGGATCCTTCTGCTGCGAGGGCCGTTCCTGATGCAGGGCTATTGGGGCCGTGCCCGCGAGGACTGTTTCGACGGCGACGGCTGGTTCGACACCGGGGATCTGGTGCGGCGCGACAGCGACGGCGTGTATTACTTCGTCGGGCGGGCCGGCGCGATGATCAAGACCGCGGGCGCAAACGTGGCTCCCGCCGAGGTGGAGAAGGCGATCACCGCGGTGATCCCTGATCCGGATGCCGCCGTCCATGTCGTCGGACTACCCGATGTCGAACGTGGTCAACTCGTCGCCGCCGTGATCGCGACCGGCAGCGGCGCCCCGGTCGACCTGCCCAGCCTTCAGCGCGCACTGCGCCCCGAGCTGTCGGCATACAAGATCCCCCTGCGGGTCATCGCGGTGCGGCACGCCGAAATCCCGACGCTGTCCAGTGGCAAGGCGGATCTCGCCGCCCTGCGAGGACTTTTCGATGACTGACACGATCGACGCACTGCTGCGCGCGCACGCCACGCGCCACGGCGCCAAGGACGCGATCGTCGACCCCGCCGAGCGGATCAGCTACGCCGAACTCGACAGGCTCACCCGAGAGTTCGGCGCAGCGATGGTCGCAGCGGGCATCGGCAAGGGTGCGCGGGTCGGGCTGTTGATGCCCAACGGTGTGGCGTGGGCGCGGATCGCGTTGGCGCTGATGCGGATCGGGGCCGTGGTGGTACCGCTGAGCACCTTGCTCACCCGCCGGGAACTGTCGGCGCAGCTGCGCACCGCCTCGGTCCAGCATCTGATCGCCGTCGGCGAGTTCCGCGGCCACCGCTATCTCGACGACCTGGACGCCCCTCCCTCGCTGCGGACGGTGCGGACGCCCGGGCAGGTGTTCGCGCTGCCCAGCCATCCGGCAGCCGCCGAGGTCGCCGAGGCGATGTCGCGGGGTGTGCGGCCTGCCGACCCGATGAGCATCGTGTTCACCTCCGGAAGCAGCGGTGCGCCCAAGGGCGTGTGCCACTCGCACGGCAACGCGATCGGTGCGGTTCGGGCCGGTCTCGTCGCACGCTGCATCGACGCCGACACCCGGCTGTACCTGCCGATGCCGTTCTTCTGGATCGGCGGTCTGGGCGCAGGGCTGCTGTCCGCGCTGACGGCGGGAGCGACGCTGATCACCGAGCCGGTGCCACAACCCGAGTCGACCCTGCGCCTCATCGCAGACGAGCGGGTCACGCTGTTCCGCGGCTGGCCGGACCAGGCCGAGGCATTGGCGCGGCACCTGCCGGCGGCGGGGGTCGAGCTGACCGAGCTGCGGGCGGGCAGCCTCGACGCGTTGCTCCCGGCGCCGTTGCGGTCCCGGCCCGGAGCCCGGGCCAGGTTGCTCGGGATGACCGAGTCGTTCGGGCCGTACTGCGGATACCCGGCCGACACCGACATGCCCGAAACCGCCTGGGGCAGTTGCGGCAAACCGTTCGATGGCATGCAGGTGCGCATCGTCGACACCGACTCCGGTGAGCCGGCGCCGACGGGTGCGGTCGGAATGATCCACATTCGCGGTCCTCACGTGATGCGCGGTATCTGCCGCCGCAGCCGTGAAGAGATCTTCACCGCCGACAGCTGGTATCCCACAGGCGATCTAGGCCGTTTCGACGCCGACGGGTTCCTGTACTACCACGGCCGTTCCGACGACATGTTCAAGGTGCGCGGGGCCACGGTGTATCCGTCCGAGGTCGAGCAGGCGCTACGGGCACTCGACGGGGTCGGGATGGCCTTCGTGACCGATGTGCCGGGTCCCGACGGCAACCGCGTGGCCGCCGCCATCGTAGGTGACCCGCACCTCACCGTCGAGAGCCTTCATTCGGCGGCCCGCGAGGTGCTGAGCAGTTTCAAGGTACCGACCGTGTGGAGGCTGCTCGACGAGGACGACGTACCGCGGGGGGCCACCGGCAAGATCGATGTGGCCCGGCTGCGCGCGCTGCTCGCACAGTCCTGAGCGATCAGACCACCTGCTGCTCCCGGAGCTGGGCGACCTGCTCGGCGCCGTATCCGATCTCGAGGAGAATCTCGTCGGTGTGCTCGCCGAGCAGCGGTGCGCGGCTGCGGATCTCACCCGGGGTGGCTGACAGCCGAAACGGGGTCTCGATGATCGGGACGTCTCGCGGCGCGCCGGGGAACGGGACCCGCTGCAAGTACCCCATGGCCCGCACGTGCGGGTCGTCGAGCACCTCCTGCGTCGAGTGCATCGGCGCGGCGGGAAGTTTGGCGGCCTCCAGCAGTTCGAGCACTTCGGCCTTGGTCTTGTCGGCACACCACCGCGCCATGATGTCGTTGAGCACGTCACCGTGCTGCCACCGCAGGTCGTCGTCGGCGAAGCGCGGATCCTCGAACAGCCCGGGCCGGCCCACCAGATCACACCAGCGCTTGAACATCGACGGACCGGCGATCTGCAGCAGCACCCACCCGTCGTCCCGTGTGCGGTACAGGTCGCAGGGCGCCACCGAGGCGCCCTGATTGCCCATGCGTGGCTTGTCGGCGCCGAGCAGGTCGCGTTCGATCAGGAACGCGTTGGACAGCATCAGCGCAGTGGGCAGCAGCGCGCCCTCGACGTGCTGGCCCTCGCCGGTGCGGTCACGATGAAACAGAGCCATCATCACACCGATCGTCAAGGTCAGCGCAGTGCCGAAATCGGCGTACGGCACGACTGTCCGTATCGGCAAGTCAGGCAGGCCCTGCCGGTACACCGCACCCGACATCACCTGTCCCGCGCCGTCGAAGCCGATGCGCTCGCTATAGGGGCCGCCCTCGCCGTACGCGGTCGCGCTGGCGAGGATGATGTCGGGCTTGACGGCTCGCAGGGTGTCGTAGTCCAGACCGCTGGTCCGCATCCCCCCGGCGGGCATGTTGGCGACCACGATGTCGGCGTCGGCGACCAGTCTGCGGGTGATCTCCTTGCCCTCGTCGGTGGTGGAATCCAAGGTCAGCGAACGCTTGTTGCGATTGCACTGCAGGAATGTGCCGCCCTCGCCGCCGGCGGTGACCGACTGCACCCACCGGTCTTCGCCGCCCTCGCGCTTTTCCACCCTGATGACGTCGGCGCCCATGTCCGCCAGCAGCGCAGAACACCACGGCGCCGCGATGAAGCGGCCGTAGTCCAGTACGCGGATGCCGTCGAGAACCCCCATGCCTACCTCCCTCTGCGCGAGCAGACACAAACTCGCACCATTCAGCGCAACAGCGTGCGAGTTTGTGTCTGCTCGCGCATCATCCGATCACGCCGCGCTTGGTGAGATGGTCGATCAGCGGACCTGCCGCGGCGCACAGGTGTTCCGACATCGCCGCGCGCGCGGCCTCACCGTCGCGTGCCTTCAACGCCGCGAGCAGCGCGCGGTGGTCGCGCATCGACTGCGCCGGCCACCCCTGGACGGTCGGATACACCGATTCCAGCGCGAATCTGGTGATCTGTCCCATCAGCTGTGCGAGCTTGGGTGAGCCCGCCGTGAGATTGACGCCGCGGTGGAACTCGTGGTTGAGCCGCACCGCAGCCTCATGATCGTCGGCGTGGTAGGCCGCCTCCAGCTGGTCCTGCACCCGGCCGAGTGCGAGCAGCTGCTCGTCGGTGATGAGTTCGGCGGCGCGACTGGCCAGCACCCCGCCGATGTGGGCCTGCACGTCGGCCACGTCGGCGATGTCGCGGCGGGTGATGGGCAGCACGAGGAATCCGCGCCGGGGCAACTGTGTCAGGAGTCCCTCGGCGCTCAGGCCGAACAGGGCCTCACGTACCGGGGTGACGCTGATCCCGAGTTCGTCGGCCAGCTGCTCCAGGCGGATGTACTGTCCGGCCGGATACGTCCCCTCGAAGATGCGGCGCCGCACGAAACGCGCCACGTCCTCGGCGAGCTGCGGCCTCGCCGCGAAGTCCGGAATGCTCACGCCTGTCAGATCCGGTAGTCCGCCAGCAGCCGCTTGCTGATGATGTTCTTCTGGATCTCGCTGGTGCCCTCACCGATCAGCAGGAAGGGTGCGTCACGCATCAGCCGTTCGATCTCGTATTCCTTGGAGTAGCCGTAGCCGCCGTGGATGCGGAAGCTCTGCTGGGTGACCTCGGCGCACACCTCGCTGGCGAAGTACTTGGCCATGCCCGCGGCCACGTCGTTGCGCTCACCGGAGTCCTTGAGCCGTGCCGCGTTGACCATCATCAGGTGGGCCGCCTCGACTTTGGTCGCCATCTCGGCCAGCTGGAAGGCGATCGCCTGATGTTCGGCGATCGGTTTGCCGAAGGTGTGACGCTGCTGGGCGTAGCGAGTGGCCAGCTCGAACGCCCGGATACCGACCCCGCACGCCCGGGCGGAGACGTTGACGCGTCCGACCTCGACGCCGTCCATCATCTGGAAGAAGCCCTGACCGGGGGCCTCGCCGAGAATGTCGGACGCCTGGGCACGGTAACCGTCGAAGATCAGCTCGGTGGTGTCGATGCCCTTGTAGCCCAGCTTGTCGAGCTTGCCGGGGATGGTCAGCCCGGGCACGACTTCCCCGAACCCTGTGGGCTTTTCGATCAGGAACGCGGTCAGGTTGCGGTGCGGCTTGTCGGCGCCCTCATCGGTGCGGACCAGCGCGGCGACCAGGGTCGAACTGCCCCCGTTGGTGAGCCACATCTTCTGTCCGTCGATGGTGTAGGTGCCGTCGCCGTTGTCCCTGGCCCGTGTCCGGATGGCCGCCACGTCGGAGCCGAGCTCCGGTTCCGACATCGAGAACGCCCCCCGGGTCTCCCCGGTGGCCATCCGCGGCAGGAAGTGGCCCTTCTGCGCATCGGTGCCGTGCTGGCGGACCATGTAGGCCACGATGAAGTGGGTGTTGATCACCCCCGACACGCTCATCCAGCCGCGCGCCAGTTCTTCGACGCACAACGCGTAGGTCAGCAGTGACTCCCCCAGCCCGCCGTATTCCTCGGGGATCATCAGCCCGAACAGACCCATCTCCTTCATGGCGTCGACGATCGCCTGGGGGTAGGTGTCGGAGTGCTCGAGCTCCTGCGCGGTCGGGATGACCTCTTTGTCGACGAATTGCCTTACCGTCGCGACGATCTCAGTCTGGAACTCGGTGAGCCCCAGCGTCTGCGCCAGTCTGGTCACGATGCCACCCTTTCGAAGACCGCGGCCAGACCCTGTCCGCCGCCGATGCACATCGTCTCAAGGCCGTAGCGGCCGTCCCGGCGATGCAGTTCCCGTGCCAGTGTCGCCAGCATGCGGCCCCCGGTGGCCCCGACCGGATGTCCCAGGGAGATGCCCGAGCCGTGGACGTTGGTGCGTTCCAGGTCTGCCGGCGTGAATTTCCATGCGCGCATACAGGCCAGGGCCTGGGCGGCGAACGCCTCGTTGAGCTCGATCAGATCCATATCGGACAGCGCCAACCCGGCTTTCGCCAGCGCGACCTCGCTCGCCGGGACCGGCCCGATGCCCATGACGTCGGGCGCGACCCCGGCCACACCCCACGACACCAACCGCACCAACGGGCGCAGACCCAGATCGGCGGCCTTCTCGGGCGTGGTGACCAGACACATCGAGGCGGCGTCATTCTGGCCGCTGGAGTTGCCGGCCGTCACCGTGGCATCCGAATCCGATTTGGCGAGAACAGGTTTGAGCTTGGCCAAGGACTCCAGCGAGGTGTCCGCCCGCGGATGCTCATCGGTGTCGACGACCTGTGTCCCCGACCGGGCGGTCACCGTCACGGGGATGATGGTCTCGGCGAGCAGTCCGTCTTTTTGTGCGGTGACGGCCCGCCGGTGCGACAGCACGGCCAGCTCGTCCTGCTCCTCGCGTGGGATGCCGTATTCGCGGCGCAGGTTCTCCGCGGTTTCGAGCATGCCGCCCGGGACCGGGTAGTTCTTGCCGCCGGCGGTGGTGCGCCCGCGGGCCAGCGCGTCGTGCACGGTGATGCCGTTTTTCGCGCCGCCCCACCGCATGTCGGTCGAGTGGAACACCACGTTGCTCATCGACTCGGCACCGCCGGCGATGACGAGATCGTTGTTGCCGCTTGCCACTTGCAGGACCGCCTGGATCACGGCCTGCAGTCCGGACCCGCACCTGCGGTCGATCTGCATACCCGGCACCGTCACCGGCAGTCCGGCGTCCAGCGCGATAACCCGGCCTATTGCCGGCGCCTCCATGCTCGGATAGCAGTGCCCGACGACGACGTCCTCGACGGTCTCCGGCGCGACGCCGGTGCGGGCGAGCAGCCCCCGCACCGCGGTCACGCCGAGTTCGACGGCGGTCAGCGACCTGAACATCCCGTTGTAGCGCCCGATCGGGGTGCGCACGGGCTCGCAGATCACCGCTTCACGCATCACAGATGCCGTCCGCCCGTGACCTCCAGGACTGTGCCGGTCATGTACGACGACAGGTTCGAGGCCAGGAACAACGCGACGTTCGCGACCTCTTCGGGCTCGCCGGCGCGGCCCAGTGGAACCTCGGCCACCTTGGAGTCCCAGATACGTTGCGGCATGGCTTCTGTCATCGCCGACCGGATGAGTCCCGGCTGGATGGCGTTGACCCGCACCCCGAGGTAGGCCAGTTCCTTGGACGCGGCTTTGGTCATCCCGACGATGCCGGCCTTGGCCGCCGAGTAGTTGGTCTGGCCGACCATACCGACCTTGCCGGAGATCGACGACATGTTGACGATGGCGCCGCGCTTCTGCTCCCGCATCACCGCCGCTGCGGCGCGAAGACCGTTCCAGGTGCCTTTCAGATGGACGGCGATGACCTGGTCGAACTGCTCTTCGGTCATCTTGCGCATCGTCGCGTCACGGGTGATGCCGGCGTTGTTGACCATGACGTCCAAGGCGCCGAACTCGTCCACCGCGGCGGCGACCAGCGCTTCGACTTCGCCGGAGTCGGTGACATCGCAGCGCACCGCGCGTGCCACGTCGTCGCCGCCGAGCTTGTCGGCGGCCGCGCGGGTGGCGTCGATGTTCACGTCCCCGAGCACCACTCGGGCGCCTTCGTCGACGAAGCGCTGTGCGATCGCGAAGCCCAGCCCCTGAGCCCCTCCGGTGACCACCGCGATTTGACCTGTCAGCAACGACACCTGTTCACCCGTCCTCACGCCTGCAGGGATCCGACCGGACCATACCGGCCGCCAGACCGTCATCATATTTCATATACGATATCGGCCGAACGCGCCCCTACCCTTGTTCCGAACCTTGCGCACCATCTCCGGGCCACCCCGGCCGGTTTCCCGAGGAGTACCCGAGTGACCACAGCCAGCCAGACGAGTGAAGTCAGCGACGAGGATTTCCAGCAGATCCTGGCAGCGACCCGCCAGTTCGTCCGTGACGCGGTGGTACCGCGCGAACAGGAGATCCTGACCGCCGATCAGGTGCCCGACGATCTGCGCGAGCAGGCGAAGTCCATGGGTCTGTTCGGCTACGCGATCCCGCAGGAGTGGGGCGGCCTCGGACTGGATCTCACCCAGGACGTCGAACTCGCGATGGAGCTCGGCTACACCTCGCTGGCACTGCGGTCGATGTTCGGCACCAACAACGGCATCGCCGGCCAGGTCCTCGTCGGTTACGGCACCGACGAGCAGAAGTCGACATGGCTGGAAGGGATCTCCTCGGGAGAGGTGGTCGCGTCGTTCGCGCTGACCGAGCCGGGTGCCGGCTCCAATCCCTCGGGCCTGCGGACCAAGGCGGTCCGCGACCGTGAAGACTGGATCATCAACGGCCAGAAGCGATTCATCACCAACGCTCCGAACGCCGACCTCTTCGTCACGTTCGCCAGGAGCAGGCCGGCCGACGACAAGGGCGCCGGGATCGCGGTTTTCCTGGTCCCAGCCGACGCCCCCGGGGTTGAGGTCGGCGCCAAGGACAAGAAGATGGGCCAAGAGGGTGCATGGACCGCAGACGTCAGCTTCACCGACGTGCGAGTCCCCGACACCGCGCTGGTGGGCGGTAGTGAGGACATCGGCTACCGGGCAGCGATGACGTCGCTGGCTCGCGGCCGCGTGCACATCGCCGCACTGGCGGTCGGGACGGCGCAGCGCGCACTCGACGAATCCGTGGCCTACGCGGCCACGGCAACCCAGGGCGGGACCGCGATCGGCGAATTCCAGCTGGTCCAGGCGATGCTCGCCGACCAGCAGACCGGGGTGATGGCAGGCCGCGCCCTGGTGCGGGACACGGCGCGGCAATGGGTCACCGGGGCCGACCGACGGATCGCGCCGTCGGCGGCGAAGCTGTTCTGCACCGAGATGGCAGGCAAGGTCGCCGACCTCGCGGTGCAGATCCATGGCGGCAGCGGGTATATGCGGGAGGTGCCGGTCGAACGGATCTACCGCGACGTCCGACTGCTCCGACTCTATGAGGGCACGAGCGAGATCCAGCGGCTCATCATCGGCGGCGGACTGGTGAAGGGAGCCAGGGCGAGATGACCGGAAGCCGCGTGCAGGAGGTGCACATGGGGGGACGACTTGAGGGACGCGTCGCATTCGTCACCGGTGCGGCGCGCGGTCAGGGCCGTGCGCACGCTGTCCGCATGGCCAGGGAAGGCGCCGACATCATCGCCGTGGACATCGCCGGGCCGCTGCCGCCCTGTGTCCCTTACGATCACGCCACCCCCGAGGACCTCGCCGAGACGGTGACGCTTGTTGAGGCGACGGGTCGGCGCATCCTGGCCGCTGCGGTGGACACCCGTGACGGCGACGAACTCAGGGCGACCGTCGAGAAGGGTGTCGCCGAACTCGGCAGGCTGGACGTCATCGTCGCCAACGCCGGAGTCACCGCACCTCAGGCGTGGGACGAGATCAGCGCCGAGGATTTCCGCGACGTGATGGACATCAACGTGACCGGCACGTGGAACACGGTGATGGCCGGCGCGCAGAAGATCATCGACGGGGGTCGCGGCGGTTCGATCATCCTGATCAGCTCGGCGGCAGGAATCAAGTTGCAGCCGTTCATGATCCATTACACGGCGAGCAAGCATGCGGTGACCGGGATGGCCCGTGCGTTCGCCGCTGAACTGGGCAGACACTCGATCCGGGTCAACAGCGTGCACCCGGGTCCGGTCCTGACCGACATGGGGACCGGTGACATGGTCTCCGCACTCGGCAAGGCGATGGAGACCAACCCGCAACTGTCGAACATGATGACGCCGTTCCTGCCGACGTGGGCGGTCGAGCCCGAGGACATCGCCGACGCGGTGTGCTGGCTGGCCAGCGACGAGGCCAAATTCGTGACGGCGAGCGCGATCTCAGTCGACCAGGGATCCACGCACTACTGAGAGCGACCTGGTCAAGAACGTCACCTGATCGGTGACGGTCTTGTCGAACCAGTCGTTGCCGGGCCAGACGTCGAAGTGATCACACGGATAGTGGTGCACCCGGGCTCTGCCGTGTGTGGCCGTGGTGGCGACCGCCGCCGCGGGCACGTACTGGTCGAAGTCGGCGATCTGCACGAGCAGCGGGCAGCGCAACTTTTTGGCCGCCGCGTTGGTGCGCACGCCGATCACCTCCAGGCCGACCGAGCTGTCGATCTCGTTGCGCCACGTCGGACCCGCCAGCGCTGTGTAGCTCTCATAGGCACCGTTCAGCGCCAGGGCGCCGGGCTCGCCCACCGGCGAGACCAGCGGCATCATCGTCGGCGCGCCACCGCGGCGCACGGTGACCCTGCTCTTGACTCCGGTGAGGGTCCATCGCAGCGACGTCAGCAGGTCGCGCGATGCGGCGGCGGCGCGGCTGACCGCCAGCCCGCTGGTCAGCGGTGTCAGCGAGACGACGGCGCCGATGTCGTCGCGCTCGGCGGCCACCCGCAGCACGTGTCCGCCGGAGAACGACGCGCCCCACAGCCCGACCCGGGTGGGGTCCACTCCGTCGAGCTTCTTGGCGGCCTCGACTGCGGCATGGTAGTCGTCGATCTGCCTGCGCACCGAGAGCGATTGGCGCGGAACACCGCCCGAGGCGCCGAAGCCGCGGTAGTCGAACGCGAGAACATCGATGCCTGCCGCGGCGAACCGCTGCGCGAACGGCGCCAGCCCGGAATCCTTGGTCCCGCCGAACCCGTGCGCCATCACGACCACCCGCCGCAGCGCACCGCCGGACGGGAAATGCCATGCACTGCAGGCGTCGGCACCGCTGCGGAAGCTGACCTCGGATCTGGTCACCGGGCCACCGCCGCCACACGCTGGGCGCGCTTGATACCCGCCGGGATCTCTCGTTTGAGCAGATCGTGTTCGTAGACGAAGTAGTCGACCTGCTGCGTGTGGCGCGGCCGGTCGGTGCAGTGGCCCGCGTGCAGCTGTTGATCGGCGTCGATGGTCCGCTCCATCTCGTCCGTCGTCGGCAGCGCGTAGCGGCCGACGGCGTACGCGGCCAGCAGCCGGGATTGGCATTCGACGAACGGAAACAGGGTGGGCACCGCCTGGGCGAAGCCGATGAAGACCACGTCGTCGATACCCGGCTTGAACATCCGCTTGTAGAGCCGGATGTAGTTGCCGGGAGCGCTGATGAAACCGGGGTCGAAGAACGGGAAGGTGATGTTGTACCCGGTGGCGTAGATGATGACGTCGAAGTCGGCACTGGTGCCGTCCACGAAGTGGACCGTGTGTCCGTCGAGCCGTGCGACGTTCGGCTTCGGTGTCACGTCGCCCGACCCCAGCCGCAGCGGCAGTTCCACCGACTGGGTGGGATGGGCCTCGAACAGCTTGTGGTCGGCAGGCGGGAGCCCGTACATCGTCGGGTCGGTGCCCAGCATCGGCGCCACCAGTTGGACCGCCTTGCGCTGCCACGACAGCGGCAGATGCGGTGAGGTGCGCCAGAAGGTGTCGCCGGGGCGCCCGGCGATGTACTTCGGCACGATCCACGCAGAGGACCGCGTCGAGAGCGTCACCTCGTTGCGCAGTGCCTTCGAGGACAGCTCGACGGTGATGTCGGCGGCACTGTTGCCGATGCCGACCACGAGGATGCGCTGTCCCGTCAGCTGCAGCGGCGTCGACGGATCGATGTAGGAGTGAGAGTGGATCGACTCACCGGCGAAGGAGCCGGGGAACTCCGGCAGCCGGGGATCCCAGTGATGACCGTTGGCCACCACCAGCAGGTCGAAGGTCCGTTCGGCGCCGGCCTGGTCGAGGATCCGCCATCCGCCGGCGTCCTCCCTGGCCGCGTGCACCACACCATTCCCGAACTCGATGTGCTCGAGCAGCCCGAACGCGGCGGCGTACGCGTCGAGGTATTCCTTGACCTGGGAATGGTGGGGGAACGACGGGTAGTTCTCGGGCATCGGGAAGTCGCGGAAGGACAACCGGTGCTTGGAGGTGTCGATGTGCAGCGACCGGTAGGCGCTGCTGTGTCCGTTCGGATTGCCGAAGGCCCAGTTACCCCCGATGCGGTCGCTCGTCTCGAACGTCGTGTAGCCGACGCCGTAGTCCTTGAGCATCTTGCCCGCGGTCAACCCGCTGATGCCCGCACCTATCACCGCGACTCTGGGGGCTTCTCGCTGCACGTCACTCCTCACAGCACACGGCGGACCGCACGTTTTTGACGTACGTCAGATTATTCTGACGCTTGTCTATCACGGAGTCCGCCGTGGCGTGGCGGAGTCAGCCGATGAAACGCACGATGGATTCGGCGACCGCGGCCGGCTTGTCCGAGCCCTCGATCTCCACTGTCGTGCTCAGGGTGGCCTGCACCGCGTTGTCGAGTTGCTTGACCGCGGTGATTTCAGCCCGCGCACGCAGCTTCGCGCCGACCCGCACCGGGGTGATGAAACGGACCTTGTTGTATCCGTAGTTGATGGCCATCGCGACGTTGTCCACGGAGTAGAGCTGATGGGTGAAATGAGGCAACAGTGACAGCGTCAGCAGACCGTGGGCGATGGCTCCACCGAAGGGCCCGCTCGCCGCGCGTTCCGGATCGACGTGGATCCACTGGTGGTCCTCGGTGGCGTCAGCGAACAAGTTGACCCGGTCCTGGGTGATCTCAAGCCATTCGGTCGGGCCGAGCTGACTGCCTTCGGCGGCGACGAACTCGGCGAGATCCTTGAACTTCTTCACAGTTGTCTCCTTTGACCCGGGTGCCGACGGGAAACGACATCCGGTTGTGCCGCATGCGGGTTTACAGCACTCACAGTGCCATAGCACGACCACCCCGACCACAGCGCGGTCGGCGCCGGACGCCCGCGTTGTGGTTGGCAGCGATCATTCGCCGATGTTGCACAACCGCCGCTCAGCTAACAGATTGCATTCGCAACTTCGCTGCGGCGGCGACCCCCTTTTCACCGAGCGGTAACTTCCCGGTGAAACTGTGCCGGGCCGATTACGCGGACGGGCCCGCCAGTTAGCGGGCAGCGCCACGCATAACTGACCTGAGCGCTAAAAAGAGAGTTTGCGCAACTCCGCATGTCGGCAGCGTCTCGAATTGTCACGGTGACACCCCCTCGGCCTGTCAAATTCGTCTTGCCAGTGGGGGGTCTGGGGTATGTCTTGTGAGTGCGTTTTTATGTCCAGAATTCGAAAAGGAGAAAATATTTGCCCGCTAGCTAGAAATGGAGAGACCGGCGGCGACATACTTGGTGTCGCCGCATTAGCACCGACACCGGATCTGATAGTTGGCAGCCGGCGTCAGCGTTTTTCTGTATCGCCAACCCGCACCGATAGGAATAGCCATGTCAATTGCTTCTCTCGAATCCGTCCGCGCCGACGATTTCGAACTCGCGAGTAACCACAGCTGGTGGGACGCCGACGCGGAATGCACATTGGTGATGTCGCAGCCCCATCTCGACCCCGACCTGTGGATGGAGTACCTCCGCGGTGCGGAGCGCAGTTACCGCATGCACGGGGTCGAGCGCGCACTGGATGTGGACGAGATCAGCGACGGACACGACACCGCGGTCTTCTGGGCAGCGTTGGACGTGACCGGACGCGTGATCGGCGGCGTGCGCGCCAAAGGCCCGCTGACCGGGGCCGACGACTCACACGCGGTCGTGGAGTGGGACGGGCAGCCGGGTCTGGCCGCGGTGCGCAAGATGATCGACGACCGCGCCCCGTTCGGCATCCTCGAGATGAAGTCGGCATTCGTGACCGACGATCCGGCCCGCAACAAGGGCGTGACGCGTGCGCTGGCACGCAGTGGTTTCCACGCACTGGCGGCGATGGACCTCCAGTTCTGCATGGCCACCTCGGCGCCGCATGTGCTCGACAAGTGGCGCTCCTCGGGAGGAATAGTTGCGTCGATCCCCGCGACGCCCTACCCGGACCCCCGCTACCGCACCAAGATGATGTGGTGGGACCGCAGGACGTTCATCCGGCACGCGGAGCCCGCGCAGGTGTCGAAGATCCTCAACGAGATCAGGGCGATGGAGCGGTCGCGCGTCGTAACCGGCGGAATCGGATGGCCACGCGATAATGCGCTGTGAGCTTTGAGAGCTTCCGTGCGCAAACGGATGACGCCGAACCCGCCGGACAGCGCGATGCCGCAACCGCGGTGGTCCTCGATCCCGACGACACCGCCGACCAGGAGACCTTGCGGTCTCTGCGTCAGGACCCGGCGATCATCTTCCTCGATCGCAGCGCACAGCAGGCCGACACGCTGGCCCGGCTGCTGCCGGCGCCGGAACCGGAGCTGACCGCCGAACCCCGGCGGTGGGTGCACTATCCGTGGCGGCGCACCGTGATCGGGATGCTGGGTCCGCGTTCCTACGCCCGCGTGCGCTCCGACCGCAACCGCAACCTGATCACCGCACAGGAGCAGGAGGCGCTCGCCGCGTTGCGCATCGGTGTGGTGGGCCTGAGCGTGGGCCACGCGGTCGCTCACACGCTGGCGATGCAGGGGCTGTGCGGCGAGCTTCGTCTGGCTGACTTCGATGAACTCGAGCTGTCCAATCTGAACCGGGTTCCGGCCACGGTGTTCGACATCGGCGTGAACAAGGCCATCATCGCCGCCCGCAGGATCGCCGAGGTGGATCCGTATATCACTGTGCGGGTGATGGATTCGGGGCTGACGGCGGACACCGTCGCCGAATTCCTCGACGGCATCGACATCGTGGTCGAGGAGTGTGACTCGCTCGACGTGAAAGCGCTTGTCCGCGAAGCGGCACGCATCCGTCGGCAGCCGGTGTTGATGGCCACCAGCGACCGCGGCCTGATCGACGTCGAGAGATTCGATCTCGAACCGGAGCGACCGATCTTCCATGGGCTGCTCGGCGATGTCGACGCGTCGGCACTGGCCGGCCTCGACAGCCGGGACAAGATTCCGCACGTGCTGCGGATCATCGACGGCGCCAACCTGTCCTCGCGGGGTGCGGCCTCGCTGGTGGAGGTCGGCCAGAGCCTGTCGACCTGGCCTCAGCTCGTCGGCGATGTGCTCGTGGGTGCCGCGGCGGTCGCCGAGGCCGTGCGCAGAATCGGCCTCGGCGAGCCGCTCTCGTCGGGCCGGGTGCGTGTGGACACGGCAGCGGCCCTCGACGCTCTGACCGACCCGATGGACGCCGGGCCGCAACCCGAGTGGGAACCTCCGGCGCAGGACGACGAACAGATCCGGGACCCGGTGCAGGCGGTGGCCGTCGCGGCGAATCGTGCGCCGTCGGGAGGCAATGTGCAGCCCTGGCACATCGAGTCCGGTCACAACGTCGTCACGATCCGACTGGCCCCGGAATATCAGTCGACGATCGACGTCGGATTGCGCGGCAGCGCGGTGGCCGTCGGCGCCGCCGCGTTCAACGCCCGCGTCGCTGCCGCGGCGCACAAGATGATCGGTTCGGTGACCTACGTCGAGGGCGACGAACGTGCCCCACTGGCCGCCGTGATCGAACTCGTCGACGGCACCGACGACGATCTCGCGCCACTGTATCCGGCGCTCTCGGCGCGGGAGACCAACCGCAGACACGGAACGGGCGCGCCGGTGCCGCAGGAGGCGATGGACGCCCTGCACGCCGCGGCACGACGCGAGGGATCACGGCTGGAGGTTCTCGTCGATCGGGACGTGATCGACCGGATCGGCGTGCTGTTGGCCGAGACCGACCGCATTCGCTATCTGACGCCGCGCCTTCACGCCGACATGGCCTCGGAGCTGCGCTGGCCCGGCGACGATTTCCCAGATTCCGGAATCGATGTGCGGAGCCTGGAACTCGGCACGGCAGAGCTGGTCACCCTCGACATCCTGCGCCGTCCTGAGGTGATGTCGCTGCTGCACTCCTGGGATGCCGGAGCGGTGCTCGGCGCCGACACCCGGGTTCGTATCGCGAAAAGCTCCGCACTCGCGCTGATCATGACCGACGACCTGTCCCTGACCGGTTATGCCCGGGGTGGCTCCGCGGCCGAGTCCGTGTGGATCGCCGCTGCGCAGCACGGCCTTTCGGTGCAACCGATATCCCCGGCATTCCTCTATGCCCACCATCGCGACGAACTTGACGAGCTCTCACCGCTATTCGCACCCGAGCTCGCCGATCTGCAATCGCAGTTCCGTGGCCTGACGGGTGAGCGTCCCGGCGAGACCACCGTTCTGATCCTCAGACTCGCCTGTGCACCACCTGCATCGGTGCGCAGTCGGAGACGGCCCGTCACAAATACTGACGCGCCCGTATCCTGACTGCACGATGTCTGACAACGACACACTCCGCAGCCTCGACCTGGTGGTCACCTCGGTGGCCACCAAGTTGATGGCCGCCAACGCGGCGACCTCGGTCGAGGTGAGTCAGCGGGTACTGGCCGAACTCGTCGCCTATCTGGGTGTCGATGTCAGCTTTCTGCGCTACAACGACCACAAGATCGGTGCGTCACGGCTGATCGCGGAATGGCCGGTGCGCCCCGGAGTTCCCGACCCGGACCCGCTCGCGCTCGTCTATTTCGCCGACGCCGACCCGGTGTTCGCCCACTCCGAACACGGCAAGAAGCCGATGGTGTTCCGGCCCGAGCCGGCCACCGACGACTACCAGAAGCGCATCGAGGAGACCCGCGCCGTGCCGGCCACCTCGATGGCGGCGGCTCCCCTGGTCTCTGGTGAACTCACCACCGGTGTGCTCGGGTTCATCAAGTTCGGTGACCGCGAGTGGACCGCTGAGGAACTCAACGGGCTCGAAGCGATCGCGTCGCTGTTCGCTCAGGTCCAGGCGCGCGTGCAGGCCGAGGAGCAGCTCCGTTACCTGGCCGAACACGACGACCTGACCGGACTGCATAACCGCCGTGCGTTGCTCGCCCATCTCGACGAGCGCCTGGCAGTCGGCGCGCCAGGCCCGGTGTCAGCGCTGTTCTTCGACCTCGACCGTCTCAAGGCGATCAACGACTATCTCGGGCACACAGCAGGCGACTGGTTCATCCGGGTGCTGGCTGAGCGGCTGCGCCGGGGCGCGGACTGCCCGAACATGATCGCGCGGCTCGGCGGTGACGAATTCGTCCTCGTCCCCGGCGTACCGATGGACGCACAGGAGGCCGAAACCCTCGCGCACCGCCTGCAGTCGACGCTGCGGGAACGGGTCTCCATCGACGGCGAGATGCTCACGCGCACGGTGAGCATCGGTGTGGCTCAAGGTGTGCCGGGTCGTGACACCACATCGGATCTGCTCCGCAGGGCGGATCAGGCCGTGCTGACCGCCAAGAACTCGGGCGGCAACAAGATCGTCACCTTCACCGACGACATGTCGATGAAGAACGAGTTCGACAACGACATCGAGCTGCACCTGCAGAGCGTCATCGAAAACGGCGCGCTGCTGCTGCACTACCTGCCCGAGGTCGACATGCGGACCGGCGAGATCCTGGCCGCCGAGGCCCTGGTCCGCTGGCAGCATCCGACGCGTGGTCTGTTGTCCCCGGAGTCGTTCATCGGTGTCGCCGAGTCGATCAACCTCGCGGGCGAGCTGGGTCGCTGGGTGATGCGGGCGGCATGCGCGGATTTCGCGGCGTGGCGGGCCCGCGGCATCGGCCGGGACGCGGTGATGCGCATCAACGTCTCGCCGGTACAGCTGGTCACCGACGGCTTCGTGGACGCGGTCGCCGCGATCGTCGACGAGTTCGGACTCGACAAGGGATCCATCTGCCTGGAGATCACCGAGAGCGTCGTCGTCCAGGACATCGAGACCACGCGCGTCACCCTCAACGGTCTGCAGGAGGCCGGCGTGCGCATCGCGATCGACGACTTCGGCACCGGGTACAGCGCGCTGTCCCATCTGAAGTCGCTGCCGGTCGACACGCTCAAGATCGACAAGAGCTTCGTGCGCGAACTCGGTTCGGATCCGGGCGATCTGGCGATCGTGCGTGCGGTCATCGCGCTCGCCGAGGCGTTCGGCCTGGAACTGGTGGCCGAGGGCGTGGAGACGGAGGCCGCGGCGTTGACGCTGCTGCGCCACGGATGTCACCGGGCCCAGGGATTCTTACTGTCACGGCCGATTCCCGGCGCGGCAATGGAGACACTGCTGGCCAAGGGACGGATCCGGGTGAGCTTCGCCAAGTCCTAGTCGCTGACGTCCGAACCTGCGGTGTGCAGCGGAACCGCTTGAGCCACCGCGGGATCGGACGTCAGCAACTCCAGCCGTCCGAACCGGCTGGCTTCCTTACCGACCAGCGCGACCCGCAGCGCGACCCGTTCGGGCAGCCGCGGCGAGGCCGCCCCGCGGCCGGCGGCGCCGTCACCGCAGACCAGCACACCGTGGCGCGCCCGGACCGACAGGGCACCGTCGGCGGTGCGGAACACCGCTCCGGCCACCCGGCCGTCCTCGAACACCAACGCCTCGAAACCCTCGACGTGCTGCGCAGACACGCCACGGTCGTCGGCTTCATCGCTCAGCCAGCGGTGGACGGAACCGGCGGGGTCGTCGGGATCGGGTGTGGCGACGCCGAGCTCGGTGACCTTGAACATCTCGCCGTGCTGACCGGGCATCGTCGCCGAGGTCCAGTCCGTGACCTGGGTGTAGAGGTAGCCCGACGGCGACGGGATGCAGACCGCCGCCCAGTCACGCAGCCGCCACCCCTGAAACGGCGGCACGGTGCGCCCCCGCGTCGGCGCGGTCTCGGGCATCAGACGCACCGGCAGATCGGCGTCGCGCTGCCTCAGTGTGGCGAGGTCGAGGTCTTCGGTCAGCGCCGAGAAGTAATCGACGGTCGCCTCGTCGCCGACACGGGAGAAACGTCCGCGCAGCCCGAGTGGCTCGTCAGGCCGGCCGGGATCGGCAATGTCGGCGAGAAATACCTCGCCGTCGTGTTCCACCGTCGAAATGGCCACCGCCAAACCGGCCGAACCGGCTCCGACACACACCACGTCGACTTCGTGGTCCCAATCGTGCTCAATGCACAAAGTTATTCGCCTCAAATTTGCCATTGTCGAGTTTTATCGACCCGTTAAAGGCTAGAACATCGCGATATGGAGACCAAACGGATTTGGTTTCCCGGGTTGCCACAGCCGTGATGGGTCTTGAGGGGATTTGCCATCACAGGCTGTGGCAACGAACAAAAGCTACCATCCGGCGGTCGGTCACCTGCCGGTTCGGCGCTGTGGCGACCCCTCTGGCGGGCGTGATCGCGAACACAGTCATGGTCGCCACGCCCCCGATGCCCCCCCGGGGTACACCTCACTTAACTAACTAGGTTTACTGTGTCTCTGACGTCCGGCGGAGAGGAGACAGTGATGGACCTACAGTGGTCGCCGGTCGACCTGGCATTCCGCGACGAGGTGCGCGCATTCCTCGACGAGAGGCTCACGCCTGTGCTCCGTCGCGCGGGGCGCCTGATGACCAGCGTGTACGCCGATCACGACGCGAGCATGCAATGGCAGCAGATTCTGCACGAGCGCGGGTGGGCAGCGCCGGCGTGGCCCGTCGCCCACGGCGGGTGCGACTGGAGCCTGACCCAGCACTACATCTTCAGCCGGGAGTCCACACTCGCCGGCGCCCCGTCGCTCTCGCCGATGGGGATCAAGATGGTCGCCCACGCGATCATCAAGTTCGGAACCGACGAGCAAAAGAACTTCTTCTTGCCGCGCATACTGACCGGCGAGGTCTTCTTCTGCCAGGGGTACTCCGAGCCGGAGGCGGGTTCGGATCTGGCCGCGTTGTCGATGGCGGCCCGCGACGACGGTGATCACCTCGTATGCACCGGCAGCAAGATTTGGACCACTCACGCGCGGGAAGCCAACTGGATGTTCGCGCTGGTACGCACCACCCGATCGGACAAGAAGCAGCGCGGCATCACATTCCTGCTCGTCGACATGTCGACTCCCGGCATCGAGATCCGGCCGCTGGTGATGACCTCCGGTGAAGAGGTGCAGAACCAGGTGTTCTTCGACGAGGTGCGAGTGCCCAAGCGCAACGTCATCGGCCAGATCGACGACGGCTGGACGGTGGCCAAGTACCTGCTCGAATTCGAACGTGGCGGTGGCGCCACCGCACCGGCCCTACAGGTGATGGTCGAGGAGATCACCGTGGCGGCCGCCGATCAGCCCGGCCCGGCCGGAGGGCGGCTGCTCGACGACCCTGCTTTCGCGCGCAAGCTCGCCGAGGCGCGTATCCGGACCGAGGTGCTGGAGATCCTGGAGTACCAGGTGCTCGCGGTGGTGGCGCAAGGCGGCAACCCCGGCGCGAAGTCGTCGATGTTGAAGGTGCTGAGCACTGAGCTGAGCCAGGCGATCACCGAACTCGCCATGGAGGCTGCCGGACCGCGCGGGCGCGTCTACCAGCCGCATGGGACCTGCCCGGGCGGACCGATCGCCGAATTCGAGCCGCCCGCGGACGACTACATCAGCGGTGAACCGTGGCAGGCCGTGGCCCCGTTGCGGTACTTCAACGACCGGGCCGGCTCGATCTACGCCGGCAGCAATGAGATTCAGCGCAACATCCTCGCCAAGGCTGCATTGGGGCTCTAAATGGACTTCACACTCAACGACGAACAGGAACTGCTGCGAGGGAGCCTGGCTCGGTTTCTCGCCACCCGCTACGACCTCGAGAAGAGCCGTACCGCGGCCAAGACCGGCCCGGGTTGGCAACCCGAGATCTGGCGCGCCCTCGCCGAGGAGCTCGGCATCCTGGGCGCGGCGCTGCCGGAAGAGGCCGGCGGGATCGGCGGCGGCCCGGTCGAGATGATGCTCATCGCCGAAGCGCTGGGACACGCCCTGGTGATCGAACCCTATGTCGACACCGCCGTCGTCGCCGCCGGACTGCTGCAGCGCGCCGGTGGGGACACCGCAGCGGCACTCGTCGACCAGATCGTCTCCGGCGCCGCCGTGGTGTCGCTGGCCGCCACCGAACCGACCTCCGGCGAACGCTGGCAGGATGTCAGCACGACCGCCCGCCGTGACGGTGACGGCTGGATCCTGTTCGGCGCCAAGATCGTCTCGACCAGCACACCGCTGGCCGGTCACGTGCTGGTCACCGCCAGGACGGCCGGCGAGCGCACCGACACTGACGGCATCTCGCTGTTCCTCGTCGAACTCGGCTCCGCCGCAACAGGTATCGATCTGCACCACTACCGCACGGTCGACGACCGCCGAGCGTCCGACATCGTGCTGGACGACCTCCGGTTGCCGGCCACCGCGCTGTTGGGCCGGGAGGGCGGCGCGTGGCCGTCGCTCGCACTGGCCCGTGACGAGGGCGCCACCGCGGTCTGTGCGGAGGCGGTCGGCTGCATGCGCAAGGTGCTGGCCGACACCGTCGAATACTGCAAACAACGCCAACAGTTCGGGCAGCCCATCGGCAGTTTCCAGGTCCTCCAGCATCGGATGGTGGACATGTACATGGAGGTCGAACAGGCCGCTGCCGCAGCGTTGTTGGCGACTCTCAACCTCGACGCCGACGACGTCGCCCGGGCCAGGGCGGTGTCGGCGGCCAAGGTCACGGTGGGCCGCGCCGCCCGGTTCGTGGGACAGCAGGCCGTGCAGCTGCACGGCGGCATGGGCATGACCGAGGAGCTGGCGATCGGTCACTACTTCAAACGGCTCACCGCTGTGCAGTTCGAGTTCGGATCGACCGACCACCACGTCGCGCGCTACGCCGAGCTGACCTCGCGGTAGGCCGCCGGCCCGACCACCGGAACCAGGTCGGGCCCGCCGGGGCCGGCGAACGCACGACTACCGGAAGCGTTCTGCGCTCAGGACTTCCGGGCCACGATCACCGGTCCACGCGCCGACTGAACGACCTGAGATGCCACCGAGCCCAACAGCATCCCGGCGAAGCCGCCGCGGCCGTGACTTCCGACGACCAGGAGCTGGCCCTTCTCGGCTTCTTCCAGCAACCGTCGGGCCGGCTGGTCCCGGCACACTACGCGCCGGACGGTGACGTCGGGGTAGCGTTCCTGCCATCCGGCCAGCCGCTCGGCCAGCAGCATGTCCTCCTCGGGTTGCACCTCCGACCACCCGGCGCCCGGCAGTTCGTAACCGGCGTCGCTCCAGGTGTGCAACGCGACGAGTTCGACCCCGCGCCGTGACGCCTCGTCGAATGCGATCGCGGTGGCCCGCTCGGACGCCGGGGAACCGTCCACCCCGACCACCACCGGCGCCTGGGCGGGATGCGGGATCAGCGGGTCCTCGTCGTGGATCACCGCGACAGGGCAGTGCGCGTGCTGCACGAGACCGGTACTGACCGAACCCAGCAGCCGGCGTTCCCACTTGCCTTTGCCCCTGCAGCCGGCGACCAGCATGTCGGCCTCTTTGGCCACATCGACCAGTGCGGCGACGGGCTGACCCGACAGCACCACCTCACCGACGTCCACGGCGTCACCGGCCATGGCGGCTTCGGCGACCGAACGCGCATCGGCGAGAATCCGGCGCGCCTCCTCCTGCTCATCCTCCAGGTAGGCCATCGGCAGTGGAGCCTGGATCCACGACTGCATGGCAGCGCCGGGAAGGACATGCGCCAACGTCAACGGCACCCGGCGCATGGCGGCGTTGCGCGCAGCCCAGTCGACCGCGACGCGCGATGGTGCCGAGCCGTCGACCGCGACGACGATGCCGTTGAGTGCTACCGGGGTGGACATCAGGTGTGCCTCCTCCACTTAGGCCGACGGCGCCGGTGCCGTCTGACACCACGACGTTATCGTCACGGCTCGAGGTACGTCAGTGGAAAGCCGTCATCATGCGATGGGACCAAAGTCCTTCGCGGGAAATGCGCTCAGCTGACCGACGTCGGGGCATCGGCGATCTTCACCAGCGACACACGCGGGCGGGCCGGAACCTCGTCGGCCAGGAACCAGCGGAAGGCGAGGTTGCCGCGCGGATAATCCAGCGTGGTCAGCGCGTTCGGATGATCCGTCATCCCCCGGGACACCACAACGGTGACGGTTCCGTCGCTGTCGGGTACCGCTGTCGCACCGTTGACCGAGCTGCGCGCGTCGGGCACGCCGGGCACCGCCATGAACTGGTTCCACACCACCAGATTCCAGAATCGGCAGTTCGGAGGCCGATGGGTGATCACCAGCGCCTCGTCCTCAGCGAGGTCGAAGCTGCCGTAGGAGTAGCACGCGTCACGCGCCGACCAGCCGAAGTTCGCGTCGGGCACCTGGTAGGGATCGGCGAAATCATTGGCGGCCATTGCGGTTTCGTGGCCCAGCTGATGCTCGCCGGCATCTCTGACCCCTACCGTCAACGGAAGGATCGCGAACATGGTCCGCAGCCAGGCCGCGCTGGCTCGCAGCGCGGCCGCGGTTTCGGCCTCGCCGTGACAGAACGGGTCTGGCGGCTCAAGAGCCTCGATGTTCCAGGTGACGGGCCGGCCCACGAGCGGATCGGCTTGGTAGTCGCGTGTCATCAACACCGCGGCGTCGGGTTGGGGGCCGAAGTCGAAGGTGAAGTTGCCGTCGCCGTCGATGTCGAGGTCGTCGTCGCGCACGATCGCGACGATCCGGTCCGACCACGCTCCCGGCGCGGGCTCGTTGTAAGCGGTGACCGAAAAGTACACGCTGTCACCGCGATTGCCGCTGACTCGGTAGCGCCGCCCGGGATCCACGGGGCACATGTAGTAGATGGCGTCGGTGTTGTCCCCACCCCAGCGCCGGTCCGGGCGCAACGGTGAGTTCACCTCCAGCCACCGGGGGCGGCTGGGATCGGCGAACAGGTACGTGTCGAACGCGACCCCCAGGGTGGTCGCGATCATCCGGTAGCCGTCGGCGATGTGGCGATCGTCGGTGACGGCTTTCGGGCCGGTCATGAATGATTCGTCCAACTGCCGCAGGGTGTCCAGCAGTTCCCGCCACGCCGCCGTGGCCTCGTGGATGTCAGAGGTCATGCACTGATTCCTTTCGTGATCAGCTGCGCGGTCTGCTCGATCCACTCCGCGTCGACGTCGGTGCCGCGAGTGAGCAACGCCAGCAACGTCATTCCCGCGACGGCTTCGGCGAGTTTCGTGGCGGTGACGTCGCGGCGCACCTCGGACCGGTCGACGGCGGACTGCAGGAAGTCGTTCAGGCCGCGGACGAGGACGTCGGAGAATCGCTCCAGCAGCGCGGTGTGCAGCGTCGGATCGGAGGCCATCTCCCCCACCAGCCCGGGCAGCGCCGCGCGCGCGGCCGGAGTGCTCAACACCGCGAGCGTCCGCCTCAGCATCTCGCGCACGTCCCCGTCCAGCGATCCGGTGGCGGGAAGCTCAGTGGACGCATCGACCGGGAAGACGGCTTCGTGCACCAGGTGAGCCTTCCCCCGCCAGCGCCGGTAAATGGCCGGCTTGCTGGTGCCCGCGCGCGTCGCGATCGCGTCGAGGGACAGATCGGCGTAGGACGACTCACTGATCAGCTCCACGGTGGCGCGAAGCACCGCGTCGTCGATGCCGCGATCCCGGGGGCGTCCCACCTCTGTCATCATTACGATACTCACAGTAACATATTGCTTTGTGACGGACGCCACAGCGGATCTGGTCTATCTCGACGACCTCGCCGAACCGCGCTACAGCCCTGCGGCACAACAGCTTCGCGATATGATGGCGACGTTGGCCGCCGACTGCCCACTCGATGTGGAGGTGCTGCACCAGCGGGCCACGGAAGCCACGGGCCTGACCGACTTCGGCCCGGACGACTATCGCGACCGCCTGCAGCGTTACGTCAGCGAGCTGCGCGAGATCGATATGCACGCCCCGGGGATCGTGAATTTCCACGCGCAGCTCGTGCAGTGGCTCAAGAATCGGTTGCTGCTGACGGAGCTGCTCGCCCGACATCCCGAGATCGAGGACATCGAGCTGGCTGCCCCGGTGGTGATCGCCGGCCTGCCACGCTCGGGCACCACCCACCTGCACAACATGCTGGCCGCGGCGCCGACCTTCCGCAGCCTGCCGTACTGGGAGAGCGTCGAACCGTTCCCGCTGCCGTCCGAGACGGGGATAGAGCCCGATCCGCGGATCGCGCGGATGGACGTCGCAGTGCACACCATGGATGTGCTGATGCCACACTTCGCCCTGATGCACGAGATGACCACGGATCACGTGCACGAGGAGATCCAGCTGCTGGCCAACGACTTCTCGACGATGTTGATGGACACTCTGGCCCATGTGCCGCGCTGGACCGAGTGGTTCTGGAGCAGCGACCAGACGTCGTCGTACCGTTATCTGGTCACGCAGCTCAAGGCGCTGCAGTTCCTGCGCGGCGGACGGCGATGGGTGCTCAAGTCGCCCCAGCACCTGGGGCAGCTGCCGGTGCTCGAGGCGGTGATGCCCGGTGTCGTGGTGGTTTTCACCCATCGTGATCCGGTCCCGGTGGCGTTGTCGATGATCGCGATGGTGACCTACTCCGAGCGGATGCACCGCGACAGGGTCGACGTCACGGCGCTCGCCCATGCGTGGATCGACCGGCTGGAACGCCTGCTCGACACCTGCATTCGGGATCGAGATCTCATCCCGGCGGAGCGCTCAGTGGACATCGTGTTCGACCAGTTCATGGCTGATGAGATGGGCACCGCCGAGCGGGTGTACTCCGTGGCGGGGGAACTGCTCACCGACGATGCCCGCTCCGCGATCGCGCAATACCTGCAAGGTCACCGCCGCGGACGACACGGCCGGGTGCACACCTCGCCCGAGATGTTCGGCCTGGACCCCGACAGCCTCAGAGATCGGTTCGCGCCCTATCTGGGGCGGTTCCTGCTGACCTCGGAATAGCCTGGCAGTCGACGTATTACGCCGATTCCCCGGGTCTGCTCAGGGGTTCTGCGTCCGAGCGTCCCCGAGGTGGACCTCGGAATCCGAGCGCTGCAGATGCACGACCAGCGGCCGGTGGTCGGAGATGGGCACTCGCGGCGTCTCACACGCCGCTGCGAACAACCCGGGATCGTCGGTCAGCACGTGATCGAGCTGCTTGGAGGGATTGTCGGCGGGGAACGTGGGGGCCGCCGCCAACTGCCTCAGCCTCGACCACCGGCGCGCAGCGGCGGCCGACATGTTCAGATCCCCGGTCAGGATCCGCGGCCACGGCAGACCGCGGACGTCGCGCATCAGCCGGCGCAATTGGACGCGGTTCCATCCCGGCACGAACGACAGATGGGTGTTGACCACGGTCAGGTTCCCCAGCGGGGTGTCGAACTGTCCGATCACCGCCGCGCGCGGCTCCTCGTGGATGACCTGCACCCGCCCGGGCGCAGCGAGATACATCGGGAACCGGAACGGGATCCGGGGCAACCGGACGACCTGCCAGTTCAATGCCGGATAGCGCGACAGCAGCGCGACGCCGTAGGCAGCGGTACCGGGCTGCTCCTCTCCCGTCGCAGCCATCCAGGTCGCCCCCGGTGTGCCCGCGATCGCCGCCACGAACTGGTGACTCCGCGCGCCCATCGCCTCGGCGGCCAACGCCGTCAGATCGGCCGATCCGGAGCGCGCCTGAATCGAGTCCACCTCCTGCAGCGCCAGGATGTCGGCGTCGAGCCCGGCCACACATTCAGCGAAGCGGTCCAGGTCCACGCCGTCACCGAGGGTGCGGCCGTGCAGGATGTTGAACGTCACCAACTTCATGGGTACCCAACTACCCACCTGCGACGGAAACCAACGGTGATGCCTCCATGTCCCACGACGATCTGCGTGAGTCGCTGCGGCGGGCCGCCTCGGCGCTCAAGGCCGACGGTCCACCGTTCGCGCTGGCCGGCAGCTATGCGCTGTGGGTCCACGGCGGCCCCGAACCGACCCATGACGTCGATTTCGTCGTCACCGAACAGGACGTCGAGGCGGCCGCGGCAACCCTGTCCAAAGCCGGCTTCGACATCCGCAGACCGCCCGAGGACTGGCTGTTCAAGGCCGCCCTCGGCGTGGACGAACCCGCCCTGATCGACGTGCTCCACCACATCAACGGGGTGCCGGTCGACATCGAGCTGATCGACCGTGCGCGGGTGCAGGACGTGCTGGCGCTGTCCATACCGGTGCTGACACCGACCGCGGTGGTGACACAGAAGCTGCGGGCGCTCAACGAGCACCACTGCGATTTCGCCCGGCTGATCCCGTCAGTGCGCGCGGTCCGTGAACAACTCGACTGGCCCGCGCTGCGGCAGAACACCGCCGACAACCCGTTCGCCGTCGCGTTCCTGTTCTTGTGCGAAAATCTACGAATCACCGTCGACTGACGAACGGTGTTGCACCCGAGAGGTTTTCACCGTCGGTAGCTCCCGGTGACCGGGCGAGACGGCTCGCGGAGATGACCGCGGACCTGCTACGTTACGCGTGCTCTCCCTCCTGTAATGCGTCCTTCGGCGACGCCCGCACACTCGGTCGAGAGCGAGAAAGGGACAGCGTGGACGAAGTTCTGGCACGGGCCGCCATCTTCCAGGGGGTGGACCAGAGCGCGGTCGCCGTGTTGTGCAACCAGCTGCAGGAGGTGTCGTTCCCCCGCGGCCACCGGGTCTTCAACGAGGGCGAGTTGGGTGACCGGCTCTACATCATCACCTCGGGCAGGGTGAAGGTCGGCTGCGCGACCCCGGACGGCCGCGAGAGTCTGCTGACGCTGATGGGCCCGGCCGACATGTTCGGCGAACTCGCCATCTTCGATCCGGGGCCGAGGACGAGCTCGGTCACGACGCTGACCGCCGTGCGGGCGGTGACCATGGACCGGGAGGCGCTGCGATTCTGGATCGCCGAGCGCCCGGAGATCGCCGACCAGCTACTGCGCGTACTGGCTCGCCGGCTGCGCCGCACCAACGACACGCTGTGCGACCTGATCTTCACCGACGTCCCCGGCCGTGTCGCCAAGCAATTGCTCGACCTGGCCCGCCGCTTCGGCACCCAGCAGGACGGCGCGCTGCGCGTCGAGCACGGCCTCACCCAGGAGGAGATCGCGCAACTGGCCGGCTCGTCGCGCGAGACCATCAACAAGGCGCTGTCGGACTTCGCGCAGCGCGGCTGGATCGAACAGCGGGGTAAGTCGACCATCATCCACGACCCCGCCCGGCTGGCCCGCCGAGCGCAGCGCTGACCCGATCAGTCGCAGAGGCGGTCGGGGGCGGCTTCGAAACGTGCTGTGCTGGCGCGTCCCTGCGCCTTGGCGCGATACATCGCGGCGTCCGCATCCCGGAGCACATCCCCCAGGCTGCGCCGGTCGTCGTCGCTGATCGTGGTGATGCCGATGCTGGCGCCGACCCGAAGCTTCAGCGATCCGATGAGCATCTCCTCGGCGAGCACCTCGTGCAGACATTCGGCGATCGCGTCCACATCGGCCTCCTCGACCGGTCCCGTCAGCAGCACGACGAACTCGTCCCCACCGATTCGTGCCACCAGATCCTGGGGTCGCGTCGCCGAGCGCATCCGCTGGGCCACCCGGCGCAACACGTCGTCACCGATGGTGTGGCCGTGGTTGTCGTTGACCGACTTCAACCGGTCGAGGTCGATGAACAGCACCGCAGACAACCGGTCCGCGCCGGTCTGAGACATCGCCGCGGCGGCGTGGTCCAACGCGTGCCCGCGGTTCGGCAATCCGGTGAGCCAGTCGTGAGTGGCCTCGTGCAGAAGTCTCTCGCGGGCGTCGTAGTGCTCGGTGATATCGGTGAACGACATCAGAATCGGTGAGTTCTGCGGATCCTCGGGGTGCATCACGCGACCGTGACCGGTCACCCAGATCCGGGTGCCGTCGAGACGGTCGACGCCGACCACCTCCCCCCGCAGGCTCAGCCCGGTCTTCAGGATCCACTGCAGCGGATGAGAATCCGGGTCGAGCAGGCGTCCCTGGTGGTCATACATCGGCAGGTCCGCTCCATGGTTGCTGTGGTGCAGGCCGACGAGATCCTCGGCGCCGCTTCCGAGGATCCGGCGTGCTGCGGCGTTGGCGAACTGGAATCTGCCATCGCTGCCGACGATCACCACACCCTCGTGAAGGAGGTCGAGCACCGCGTGCAGTCGCTGCCCGCTGCGATCGGCGGCCACGACGGTGTCGCAGACGACGACGTAGCCGCCGCTGGTCCGGACCACCAGCACGCGCACCGCCAGCGGTGCCCCTTCAGCGTCGATGTGGGTGGTGACCACGCAACCGCTGCCTGAACGAACCAGTGCATCGGGATCGAGCGGGGCGCCGACCGCCCTCTCGACGGGCATCCCCACCACCTCGTCTGCGGACCTGCCGTAGAGGTCGTGGGCATCGGCGCTCCAGTCGGTGACGATGCCGTCGAGGGTGGTGGTGATGGTCGCCGCTGTGGGCTTGCGGTCGCCGGAGTCACCGGCGAGCACCATCGGCCGTGCCGGCATCGGGTCCCGGAAGATCACCTCGTACGTGGGATCGCCACGCTGCAGCCGCAACGCCGCCACCGCTTGGGCAGCCAACACGCTGCCGTCGACGCGCATGAGGGAATAGTCGCCGGGCCCAGAGACGTCGCCGTCCGCGCGCAAGTGGGCCAGGGCGGCGGTGACCGCGCCCAGCGACGCCGGAGCAATGAAGTCAGCTATCGGGCGATCGATGATCTCGACGGACGCTGTCGCGCCGAGCGCGCGCACCGCCACGGGGTTGACGTAGCGCACGATCTTGCCGTCGTGGATACACACCGGAACCAGGCTCCGATCGAGCAGTCGGTGATATTCGAATTCGGCCGCGGTGCAGTCTTCGCCGAAATCGTCCCGCGACGTCATCGGGTCGCTTCGACGCAGGTCGTCAAATCCGCCCCCTCCGAACGTGTCCCCTCGCCGATCAGTCGGTGCTGTCCCCTCGGCCACCTCCGCAATGCCTGAAAGGCAGGCTAGCAAGCTCGTCAGACATGGACGTGCAAACCGCATAACCTGACTTTTCGCGGCATGGCTGGGCGCCTCCATCAACGCGGGCGGCCTGCCGGTGATCACTCCGGCCCAGGGGTCGCCGCGCCGCCACGACGGCGCGCGCTGCCGGTGCCGCCGGGCTCCGGGCGCCAGGCCCGATAGCGAACCCCCTGCCGCACAGTCGGTTCGGCGAGCTGCGCCCGTGTGCACCGCATGCGGGTGCCGGAAACGACCGGCCACCACGCCAGAAGTGATGTGGGACACGGGAGCCGACGTGGCACCCATAAAGCCGGGCCGGTTGGCTAGTGTTCGCTTCGATCCGCAGCCGTGAGGTTGCCCGGCAGTCGAGGCCTTACCCGCTCGCACGATGACGCGTCGCTCATCGGCGGCGCATTCGGTGTTGCCAGTTAACTTTTTCACGATAGCCACTATGGAGGTAGGCCTTGTTGCACAGGGTAGCCTCAGCTAATCTCCAGCCAGCCTCATGGCTTTCCGTTACCCGTTATCCAGGAGTTACCGTGCAATTGGTCCGTCACGCCGGCTCAACCCCAGGCTTCTGGCCTGAGCTTTCCTCTTCTTCCCCCCGTCCAAATAGGTTGCTTGGTGCCGCTGTGGCAATTGCCGGGGCCTCGGTCATCGCCGTCAACCCGGTAGCGCCCACCCTGCCGGTGATACAGGACCGCGCCGTGGAGCTGTCCGGGTGGATCGATCCCATCGGCGTCATCGGTGAATCGCTGTCCACTACGGTGCAGAACCTGGGCAGCCAAGGCACCGGGATCCTGACCGAAGGACTTCCCGCGGCCTGGGACACCATCACGACCTCTTCGCTGTACAGCGAGATCGCCTCGGCGGTGTTCAACCCCTTCCCGGGTCTGGAGCGCTTCTTCGGCAACCTCTCGACCTATGCCGCCACTATCAACACCGGCCTGAAGGAGTCGGCCGAGGGCTCTAAGGAGCACTTCGACAAGCTTCCGGAGGCGTTGCAGACCGCCTGGGACTTCGTCCTGCAGGGACAGTTCACCCAGGCGTTCGCCACCATCACGAGCTGGAACATCTTCGGACTCGGTTACTTCGGCTGGCCGCTGGAGCCCATCTTCAAGATCCCGGGCGAGATCGCGCGGGACTTCGGCCTCAGAGCGGTCGGCGCGGTCCTGGACACACTGTTGGTCGGCAACAACGCGACGACGGGCTACGCCTACTCGCTGTTGAGCCCGCCCATCACGGCGATCTACCAGCTGACCGACATCATGAACGTGATCTCCGCGTCGATCTACGACCGCGACTGGGTCACCGCGATCAGCGAGGTCGTCAACGCGCCGGCAAAGGTGTTGAACGCGTTCCTCAACGGCTACCAGCCCAGCGTGGCCGCGGAATGGGAGTTCTTCCCCGGGCTGTTCAGCAAGGACGGACCGATCGACGCGTTCTTCGTTCAGCTGCCCAAGGCCATCGCCGCGGCGCTGGCCGGCCTGTCCGAGGATGACGAGGCTCAAAATCCCACGGCCGCCGATGAACTGGCCGCGGTATCGTCGACCGGGCTGGCCGGCGAGGACAAGCTGGTGACGTTGCCGATCAGCACCGGCACCGAAGACGGCGCGGCGACCGCTGGAGATGCCGCGGAAGAGGCCACTGAACCGACCGGTCCTGCCGACGAGATCGCTGCCGTCGGCGAGGAGGGCGACGAGGACGTGACCGTCACCGAACCGGCCGATGATGTCACCGGCGAGGAAACCGAAGAGCAACCGGACGCCGACGACGTGGCCGGCGAGGACGAGGACGGCGACGACGGCGACGAGCCGGCCGGCGAATCTGAGGAGGCCGCCGGCGACGACGCGGCCGGTGACTCCGACAGCGACTCATCGGCATCGGGCAGCGATTCCGGAAGCGAGTCCGGTAACCCCAAATCCGACTCTGGCGACAACTCCGGCTCTGGCGACAAGTCCGGCTCCGGCGACAAGTCCGGCAGCGACGAGTAGGGAGTTCGGCACCAGGGCACGGCCCCCTCATCACGAGGGGGCCGTTCCCGTCGACGACCCGGCGATGTGAGATCGCCGCGCACGACTGGGTCCGGAGTTTCCGCGCTCTGTCGGAGGGTAAGCCCTCGGCCATGTCGAGAGTTCGGACGCCCGATTCGTCTGTTGCGACTAGGAAGCCCAGCATTGCTCCGGCCCTGCTACTCGGCCTCGGGCTGGGTGGCTTCGTCGACGGCATCGTGTTGCACGAGATTCTGCAGTGGCATCACATGGTCAGCCATGTGGACGACTACCCGGTGGACACCCTGGCCGGACTCAAAGTCAACGTCCTGGCCGACGGGTTCTTCCATGTCGGTACCTGGGTGCTGGTGTGGGCGGGCACGCTGCAGACGCTGATCGCGTGGCGCAAAGGTCAATTGGCACCCACGTGGGCGTTCCACTTCGGGCTTCTGCTGGCCGGCTGGGGAATCTTCAACGTGGTCGAGGGTGTGATCGACCATCAGATCCTGGGCATCCATCACGTCAGAGACGACCTCGGCGCCCCCCTCCCGTGGGACATCGGATTCCTGATCTTCGGCGCGCTGCTCATCGCGACGGGCTGGGCGCTGTACCGACGCGGCGTCCACACGCTTGAGAGCCGTTCACACCGCGTCGACCACCAATGACCGGCGCCCTGGGTGAGGCGCGTTTTCCTGGCCGACAGGCAGTTCGACCTACACTCAACCCCGCAGAAGTCAGTGAGGACAACGAATGACCGAGCTCGCAGAAGACCGGTATGACGTCGTGGTCGGTGACGTCCACAACCACGAGGACGAAGCCGCTGACACCCGCAATGTCGTGGTCTCCCAAGGTAAGTCACTTGCCGAAGCCGAAGCCGACTTCGAATATCACGCCCGGCGTGTCCCTGCCGAGCACCGCTATGTGCAACTCCGGCACAGCGGAGAGGGCGGCGCCATCGTGAAGACGTATCCGGCCACGGGGTGACCGGCCATCGAGTCCGAAGATGCGCGGCGTCGGGGCTGCGGCTGTGACCGCGGCGGTGCGGCCGCCAGCATTCGGACATATTCACACGCCGGCAGAGCCAGCTCCGTTCCCCACACGACGTGTCAGTCGTCGCCCCGCGGCGGCGGGCTGACGGCGACCCCACCGGACCGGTGCTCCGGCCCCGCGTCCGGGTGCTCGGCGGGAACCCGCTCCCGGAAGCGAGCGGCCTCACTGCTGCCCTGCGGCCGCCGCTCAACGTCATCACCGCGATAGGGGCCGGGCTTGGGCCGAGGCTTCCCACCGGGGAAGGCCAGCCTGATCACTGTGCGCTGCACCGTGAACCATTGTCTGCCGAACCTGCCCGAGTTGTAGGGCAGCTCGTATCGCTGGCAGATGTCCTTGACCTTCGGTGCGATCTCGGCGTAGCGGCTGCTGGGCATGTCGGGGTAGAGGTGGTGCTCGACCTGGTATCCCAGGTTGCCGCTGATGAGGTGGAACAGCGGGCTGCCTTCGATGTTGGCGGCGCCGATCAGCTGGCGCACGTACCAGCCGCCGCGGGATTCGTCGGCGACCTCTTCTTCGCTGAAGGTATAGGTCTGGTCCGGGAAGTGACCGCAGAAGATGATCGCGTGCGCCCACACATTGCGGACCACGTTCGCCAGCGCGTCGGCGGCCAGTGTGCGCAGGTAGGTGCTTTCCACACCGGGTAGTACGCGGTCGAGAACCGTTGCCAACCCTGCGATCCGGCCGCTGCGTCCAGGAAGTTGCCGGAGCCGGCGTCCGACGCGGGACTGCTTGGGCTGATCTATCCGATCACCCAGCGCGAGCTTGGCCAGCCCGAAGGCTGCCGCGCTGATCAGAGGCCAGCCGATGTAGTCCTTGACGATCTGCTGGCGGGCCTTACCGGCGATGCCCTTGAAATCGGCTTTCAGGTCGGCCATCGTCTTCTGTCCACGCCACAGCGCCTCGACGTCGGTGTCGTGCAGGGCGACACCCCACTCGAAGAGAACCATGAGGAGAAAGTTGTACAGCGGTTGCCCCAGGTTGGCGCGCCGCCACTTCTGGTTGGGGTCGACGCGCATGATCTCATAGCCGAGGTCTTTGTCTTTGCCGCGGATGTTGGTGAATGTGTGATGGATGTAGTTGTGTGAGTGCTTCCACGCTTCCGCGCTCGACGCGGTATCCCAGTCCCATACCGACGAATGGATATCCGGGTCGTTCATCCAATCCCATTGACCGTGAAGGATATTGTGCCCGAGTTCCATGTTCTCGAGGATCTTGGCCATGCTCAGACACGCGGTGCCGAGCACCCACGCCGTCGGTGACCGGGACGCCAGTAATAGGACCCGGCCGGCCACCACGATCTGGCGCTGCACCGAGATGACCATCTTGATGTAGTTGCGGTCGCGTTCGCCGAGTTCGGCAAACACCTCGTCGTGAATGGCGTCGAACTCCTTGGCGAGCTTCTCCAACTCTTGTTCACTCAAGGGGGCGAGCGGACTCTCGATCGATGCTGTCATGTCAATCCTCCTGCGTCACAACTCAACTGCAATATCGCCTTCCGGGGCGTGAATACAGATCCGGATGTCCTGCCCGGTGGGTTCGGTCACTTCACCCGATCGCATGTCGCGTACCCGCCCCGACTTGAGCGTTCCGACGCAGGTGTGACAGATACCGATCCGGCACCCATAGGCAAGATTGAGGCCGGCCTGCTCCCCAGCCTCCAAGATCGGTGTGCCGCCGTCGCAGTCGACGGTGGTGTCGCTGTCCAGGAACGTCACTTCACCGCCCTCTCCGTCGCCGGCGTTGCCGCTGATCTTGGGTTGAAATCGCTCGTAATGCAGCCGGTCTGGATCACCGTGTTGCTCCCAGTGGTCGATGAGCCCGTCGAGGAGCGCACCCGGGCCCGAGCAGAATGCCTCGCGGTCACGCCAGTCGGGACACAACTCGTCGAGGTCGGCAGGTGACATGCGGCCACGCTCGGAGGTGAGCCGAAGGTCGAGCCGCATCGTGTCGTGACGGCGTTGGAGGTCTTCCAGCGCGGACAGGAACATCACCTCGTCACGAGTGCGGTCCGAGTGCAAGACCACGACGTCGTCGATCTCACCACGATGGTCAAGGCTGCGAAGCATGCTGATGATCGGGGTGATACCGCTGCCGGCGCTGATGAACAGCATCTTGGCCGGCAGCGGCTCCGGCAGGGTGAAGACGCCTTCGATCTCGCCGAGCCGCACCACCTCGCCGGGTTGGATCTTGTGCACCAGGTACGGCGACACGACGCCGGTGTCCACCTTCTTCGGGGTGACGCTGATCAGCCCGTCCTCCGGCTCGGGGTCCGACGTCAGCGAGTAGGCGCGCCAGTGGTAGCGGCCGTCTATGACGAGCCCGAGCCGGACGTACTGGCCGGGTTTGTGTCCCGGCCACTCGTAGCCCGGCCGGATCAGCACGCTGGCCGCCTCGCTGCCCTGGGGCTCGACACGCTCGACCTTCCCGCGCAGCTCCTTGGTCGTCCATAGCGGGTTGACCATCTCCAGATAGTCGTCCGGGCGCAGCGGACGGAACAGATGTCCGATCGCTCGTAGCAGCATGCGGCGCCCCCGCGGTACCGGTGGCCGTGCGCCACGCTCCGCCATTCCTCACCCCTTCACCTGCGGATTCCTGTGCAGTGATCGGCATCACATCAATGGTTAACCCTGTTGCTGCCTCCCCGGCCCTACTCGAAACCTGCGAAAGCGTGGAGCCGAAGAAATGCCGCCTACCAGCACCGCCCACCCGTGGCGATAGCCAGCGACCCTGACCAAATAGTGTTGCGAAAGAACACCTTTCGCCTGGTGACATCGGTTCCCCGAGTGTATTCACAGCGGCTGTGGTGCCCGTCGGCAAGTCGGGTGAAGCTGCACACTCACTCAAGGTCTCGGGTCGGAAGACAACCGGCGCAGACTGGACTGATGAGAATCGCCATCAGCGGTGCCGGTGTGGCCGGCCCGGCGCTGGCGTACTGGCTTCACCGCAGCGGCCACACCCCAACGCTGATCGAGAAGGCGCCGGCCCTTCGTACCGGCGGCTACATGATCGATTTCTGGGGACTCGGCTACCAGGTGGTCAAACGCATGGGTCTCGCGGACTCCGTGCGCGCCGCCGGTTACGACATCCAGTCGATCCGCAACGTCGGTCCCGACGGTGAGATCAATGCCGAGCTGGGCGTGGACATGGTGCGACGCGCGATCGGCGGGGACTTCACCAGCCTGCTGCGCGGCGACCTGTCCGCTGCCCTCTACGCCGCGACGGCCGGCACTGTCGAGACGATCTTCGGCGACATCATCACCGGCATCGACGAGGACGCCGACGGCGTGCGCCTGCACTTCGATCAGAGCCGGCCTCGGGATTACGACCTTCTCGTCGGCGCCGACGGGCTGCACTCCGCGGTGCGTCACCTGGCCTTCGGGCCGGAGGAAAACTATGCGCGCTACCTCGGAGCGAAGGTGGCCGCCTGCGAAGTCACCGGCTACCGACCCCGCGACGAACTCGTCTACGTCAACTACAGCACCCCCGGCCGTCAGGTGGCGCGAATCGCACTACGCGACGACCGCACCATGTTCTTGTTCGTGTTCCGGGACGATCGTGATGATTCGAGCACGTCTGCGCTCAGTCAGCTGCGCGAGCATTTCGGCGGAGCCGGGTGGGAATGCCCGCAGATTCTGTCCGCCATCGACGGCGTGGACGATCTGTACTTCGATGCCGTCAGCCAGATCCAAATGCCTCGCTGGTCCCGCGGGCGGGTGGTTCTGATCGGTGATGCGGCCGGATGTATCTCGCTGCTCGGCGGCGAGGGCACCGGTCTGGCGATCACCGAGGCCTACGTTCTGGCCGGGGAGCTCATGCGGGCGAGCGACGACCACCGCGTCGCGTTTGAAGCATATGAGCACCGGATGCGTCCCCTCATCGAGGCCAAACAGGCAGCGGCGCGCAGATTTCTCGGCTTCTTCGCCACCCGAACCCGACTCGGTCTGCGGTTCCGTGACATGTCGATGCGCGCACTCAAATGGCGACCGTTCGCGAAACTCGTCACGCGAGGGGTACGCGACGACGTCTCGTTACCCGACTACGAGCTGCGGTAGCGCTTCTGTCGGCGTCCGCCACAGCATGGTGATCCGAGGCTCACAGATGACGGTCACTATGGGCTTCGAGGCGGCAGATCGGCTTGATCGTCGGTGTTGCTCCGGTACCGGCGGAAGAACGTCAGGAAGTACGCCTGCATCACCGCGAAGATGAACGCCGTGCTGATGCCGAACAGCAGAACGCCGTTCACCGCCTCCAGTGCGCTGATCAAACGCAACCGCTCGGGCAACACCAGACCGGGGACGTCAAGCGAAACCATGGTGCCCAAGGAATAGACCGACGCATCGGTGAACGAGTCGAATGCTCCCAGCCACCGGTAGGCAGACGCCCAGAGCACACCCTCCAGACCGTGCAGGACCGCAAGCGTCAGCGCGACGACTGCGATGCTGCCGCTGACGATCAGAATCGCCCGTTTAGGGCCGAACGCGTTCTTCTCCAACCGGTTCCGGATCCGCGCCTCCAGACGGAATGCCATCACCACCACCCCGGTCGTGTGGATCGCAATGGTGAGCACGATGAGCGACAAACCCACGATCCAGCTCGCAAGGTCCACGCTAGCTCCTCGATCAGCAGCGTCAGAATTACTGCGTTGCAAGCAATTTACCGACGGCGGCGATGACGTCTGAACCGGTACGGCCCGCCTGAAGCGAGCGCTCCCGGAACGCTTCGACTCGGTCGAATCCCTGCGCAACCTGCCTCGTCGTTCGACGTCCTATTTGCAGCGGTCCAGAAAGTCGACCGCAGGCTTTTTGATGGCCTCCAGTTCAGCCCGCACCTGCGGATTGGCATCCAGGTACTGCTGCACCTGCGGCTGCATCTCTTCCCGCGATTGGCCTTTGAGAGTCGCGAAGAAATCGTTCACGGGCGGATGCGTGAACAGATAGGCGGAGACGGCCGCCGCGACCCCCGCCCGCACCCCGGCCCAATCCGCGGGCGAACAGTTCGGCGGGGCGGGTGGAGGTGGTGGCGGCGGCTGAGCGGCTGCCGAGATCCCGCCGAAAAACGTTGCGCCGAACAACATGACTGAGCTGACGGCTCCCAGTGCTGCCCGGCGGCCACAACGTTGTAATGGCAACGTCATCACAGCTCCTCCTTCAATGAATGAGTGAAATGCTCATCGCGGGAGGGCGGTCGGCTGAACCGGCATTGACGGCCGACGTGTCTTCCGCGAGACAGGGACGCAGCGCGACCGGGACGGGCATCGAGATCGCTGGGATAGAGCCCCACTGGGCTGATCCCGGCCTTGTGTAGCACTGTCGTCATCGCACGGCTACTTCCGCGATTCAGAGGGGGTGCGGCTTCCGGCACCCTGTGGGGCTCACGATATGTCCACCGACCTCAGCGTGTGCGCATATTCGCCATTGCGGGACTATTTGAAAAGTCACGCAAAGCATTTCGCGACACCGCCACCGGTTTCCCAGCCGCGCTGTGCTTTAGAAAGCGGCTTATGTGCTTCTGCGTCGATTCGCACACCGAAGGCAGCACACGCTCCTTAGAATCTCTTCGAGGCGAACGAGAGAAGACGTCCATGAAGCCTTGGGTACAACGCATCGCCGTGTCCGCCGTCGTTCTGACCACGTTGCCGCTGATCGAACTGTCCACTTCACCCGTCGGCCACGCTCAACCGCCACCGCCACCGTGTCCCCCGGGCATGTACTGGAACTTCACCACGCTCATCTGCGAATTCCCGCCACCGCCCCCGGTGTACATCGACCCGTGGCTGCCCGTCTACGTTCCGGACCTCGTCGACGTCGACCTCGACCTCGATGTCCCTGTCCCCGGGCCTCCTAGGCCACCTGGGCCACCCGGGCCACCAGGAGTCGGCGGGCCGGGACCACCTGGAGTAGGAGCCCCGGGACGGCCGGGAGCCGGACGTCCCGGACCTGCGCCGCGACCTCCCGCCCCGAGGCGCGGCGGTGGACGCCGTCGCTGACATCACTTTCCCGGGAAGGTGCCTGCGGTAGCGAACCGGATCGACCGCTAGTCCAGCTTACCCGGGTCTCCCGTCTTGCGAATCATCCTGTCCGCCAACCATTACCACTTCTGGGCGGTTCCGTCCGACGACGTGCCGGCCATGTGGGCGCGCGGTCGCCGACCTGCCGCGGGGCCGCTGCGGCCAAAGCAAGCAGCCGGCAGGCGAGTTCGCGAGTGTCTTGGATCGGTCGCCACAGAAGGCTGGAGTGTGTTCACCAGACCACCCGAACTGTCAGTGAAGTCGTGATGCTTGCGACGTCCGTTCTTGTCGGTGGTCGAATGTATGTTCGAAGTATGTCGGGGAGCGAGGTGCGGGCCGCGGTGAGCGGGTTGCGCCGCGCCTTCGATGAGGTGGCGGCCTGTGAGGTTGATTTGTTGACCCGACCGGATTTGGTGGCGGCCCTGGATGAGCTGGAAACCCTGTGGTGTCAGCTGCCCGCGGTGCGTCATCGGCTGCTGGCCCGGTTGCAGGCTGAGGCGACCCCGCGCCAGATGGGTGCGAAATCCTGGAAAGAGGTGCTTTCGGTGCGTTGGCGGCTCTCGACCGGTGAGGCGCATCGGCGGTTGAGCGAAGCGGCGGTGTTGGCGCCGCGCCAGTCGTTGACCGGCCCGGCCCTGCCGCCGGTGCTGCCGGCCACGGCGATCGCCCAAGCGCACGGGCTGATCAACGCCGAACACGTCGACGTGATCCGCCGATCGCTCAACAAGGTGCCGGGCTGGGTCGACACCGCCACCCGGGAGCGCATTGAGGTTGATCTGGTGCGTACTGCGGTCGGTAACGGCCCCAAGGAACTCAAGGACTGCGCGGAGCGGACGTTGTTTCTGCTCGATCAGGACGGCCCCGAACCCGATGAAACCGAACGCGCCCGCAAACGCGCGGTGTCGAGGTCGCCCCAGCGTGGGGATGCCATGGTGGATCTGCGCGCCACGCTGACTCCGGAGGCGTGGGCGGTGTGGGAGCCGATTTTCGCCCGGTTGGCCGCGCCGGGGATGTGTAATCCCGACGATCCCGAGCCGTGCACGTCGGGGACGCCGTCGCAGGCCCAGATCGACAACGATCAGCGCAGCCTGGCCCAGCGCCAGCATGATGCGCTGGTCGCAGCCGGGCGGATCGCCCTGATGAGCGGCCAGCTCGGGCAGCTCAACGGGCTGCCGGTGTCGGTGATCATCCGTACCACGGTGCAGGATTTGCAGTCCCGGGCCGGGGTCGGTGTCACCGGCGGGGGCACGGTGGTGCCCATCGCCGAAGTGATCCGCATGGCCGGGCACGCCAACCACTATCTGGCGGTGTTCGACCGGGCCACCGGCTCAGCAATGGATTTGTTCCGCGCCAAGCGCATCGCCTCCCCGGCACAGCGGATCATGCTGATCGCCCGTGACGGCGGGTGCACCAAACCTGGCTGCACCGTGGGCGCCTACGGCTCTCAGGTCCATCACGTGGTCGCCGACTGGGTCGATGGCGGGAACACCAACGTCGATGAACTCGGCCTGGCGTGCGGGCCGGATAACCGCAGCGTCGACCCCGACGGCGGTGGGTGGTCGACCCGGATGAACGCCCGCTGCGAGGTGGAATGGATCCCACCCCCGCAGCTGGACACCGGTCAGGCCCGGCTCAACTACTACCACCGACCCGAACGGCTGCTGCGACTCCCCGAGGATCCGCCACCGCAGAGCCAGAACACCAGTGCGCCAACCCAACCCGCCAACAGCGCGACGGTCGACGCCGAGCCGGGTCCGCCGACACCGGCCGATGACCCCGGCGAACCCGGCGGACCCGCACCACCCGACAACCAAGCGGCCTGACCGCCGCGAGGTTCGGTGACCCGTGACACAGGATGGCTCACCCGTCAGGTCAATGAGCCACACCGCCTCGCCGAAGGGCTATCTGGGCGCCGGATTGGTGACGCTTGGCGTTCTCGGCGTGCGCGTGTCACCTTCGCTCACCCGTAGGCGGGATACCGGTTCTCCCAGATGGCGAGTTGGTCTGTGCGGTGGCCGCGGGCGATTCCGATCTCGGGGCCGAGCAGCATCGTGGCCCCGCCGCTACCGTCGTAGCGTTCCCAGGGCTCTCCCCCGCGAATGAATTCCAGCCACAGGTCCTGCATGGCATCTGACATGTGGCGCGCCGCCTCGTCAGCACCGGCCAGGGCGGGCGCGGCGTCCAGGTTGCCGAAGACCAAGGGCAGGCACGAATCGTGACATGCCCCCAGTCCGGCACGTGGCGACGGCCATTGGAGTTCGTAGCGGAACACCGCGTGGCCGCGCTCGGCGTGTGCGCGGACGAACTGCTCGGTCGGCGCGGTGAAGTGATAGTCGGTGACCATCGCACTGGCGACGTCGCGTAGCCGGTGCTGGCCGGCGCGGTACGTTGCTACCACCGCTTCGGTGTCGTGACCATTCCCGGCGAGCGCGCGCGCCCTGTCCCCCACGTACTGCTCGGTGAAGACACCCTCTTCCAGGGCCGCGTCGAATACCCGCCACTCGTCGCGCGTCGTCCCTGCGAGAATCGGGATTGGCGGCATATCACGCGTCCGCGCGGCCATCAACGGATGCTCGCTGATGACGTCCCCGTCGATGCAGGGATGGAACGGGCCCTGCGGCGGCACGAATCCGCTGTCGATGCAGCGTTGCGCGGCAAGGATCTCCTCGAGGCCCGGCTCCTCGCTGCGCGTGAGCGCACCGGTCGACACGAGCTGCGCGACGACGGCCGCGGCGGCCTCCCTGGAGCGGACGCGTTCCAACCCGCCGCTCTGCAAAATTGCACGGTCGAAAAGGTCGCACCCTCCGGCGAGCAGGGCCGAAATCGCGATCGCACCGGAAGATTGGCCGGCCACCGTGACGGCGCCGGGATCACCTCCGAAGGCGCCGATCTGCTCGCGCACCCACTGCAGGGCATGCCTCTGGTCGCGCAGTGTCAGGTTGGTGGAGCCGACCCCGTGCAGTTCAGGCGCGTAGATCGAACCGAGCACACCGAGACGGAAGTTCATCGTCACGACCACGATGTCGCCGCGCCGGGCGAGTCGCGCACCGTCGATGAGCGGAGCGGATCCATGCCCCTGCGTCTGTCCGCCGCCGTGCAGGAACACCATCACAGGTCGGCGGTTGTCGTCGGCCGCGGGCATCCAGATGTTGAGCGTCAGGCAGTCCTCGCTCATGGCGAGACCACGCTTGGCCAGCCGCTCGGGCGAGATGTCTTGCGGGGGGATTGCCCCGAACGTGACGGCCTCTCGTACGCCTTCCCAGCTTGTCACGGGTTGCGTTGGGCGCCAACGACGCTCGCCGGTCGGCGGTGCGGCGTAAGGTACACCGCGAAAGACGACAACGTCTCCCCATGCGCCCGACCCAGTGGCGTCGCCACGCAGGGAACCGTACGAAGTATGCGCGACTGTGGTCATCGGCGCTCAGCGGGGGGAGCCGAGTTTGTCAGGGGAAATTGTCTGGCCATCTCACCGCTGAGCACCCGGCTCAGGAAGTCGCGGCCCTTAAAGCTCACCACCTCCACACGGAGCCCAGTGCGCGGGTCGCGCAGGAAGGCGACGCCGGCACCCGTGCGCTCCAACACCCAGCCGTCGTCCTGCAGCCGCGCGACGTCATCACGCCAGCGCTGGGCGTAGTAGCCGACGTGGTGCAGGCCGCCGAGCTTCGGTTCGGCGAAGATCGAGTCCGCGGCGGCGACGACCTCGATCAGCTCCAAGTACGGCGGACCGGAGGTGGAGAACGCGAGGCGCACGGTCTGGTCGTCGGCGGACCCGTCCGGACGGGTGAAGCCGCTGCGCATCTCGAACGGCGGAGCCCACGTGATCTGCATGCCGCCGGCGAGCGACTCCATACCCGTCAGCAGATCAGGAACGACGTGGCCGAGGTGGTAGACGTTGTCGAAGGACGACGCGGCAAGCATCTCGAGTCTCGGGTCCATGTCAGATCCTGTACCTGCGGCGGATGGCGTCGAAGCGTGCGTGCAGTTGGGTGGCCCGCTCTTCGGGCGTGACGTGCCGGGTGTCGTCCGGCAGGACGGTCTTCAACTCGTCAACGGTGACGACCGCGGTGTTGACCTCGGGCAATTGCCGGCTTCCGATGACGCGCATCGTCAGGTAGCCCTCGCTGAAGCGTTGGGTGTCGATCCAGTTGTGCACGCCAGGGTCGTTGTGCGCCAGCACCATTCGCACGCGGCCGTCGGAGTCGATCGCCGCTCTGCTCGGCGTGTAACTCACCGGCCGGTACAGGTAATCCATGCTGTTCCAGAACGCGCCCATATTGGTCAGCATCCAGAACTCGCCACCATCAGCGAACTCGAAGATCAACGCTTCGTCCGGCCCGAGACGCCACGGCATCGTGACGATGAGCCGGCCGCGACGCGCATCGCGTTGCTCGGCCGGGCCGGCAAAACGCGCACCGGGAAACACGTTCGGCTCGGACTCCCCGAACAGCGAGCCGATCCGCAGTTCGCGGTCCGGCCAGTCCGTCATCGCCCCGGTGAGGAAATCACCGGCCCAATCCATGGAAGCGATCAGGTCCTGCGGTGTCGGCACCGGACGCGGCTCATCCATGTCGATGCGCTCGATGCTGAACTGCGCCGAGCGCTCCGTCCACGAGTCGAAGCCTTGCCGCATGAACAGCTTGCGCGAACCCGGCGTGGTCGGCAGCCAATTCTGTTCTCGTCGTGGGCCACCGGCGTGAAGTACGAAGCTGCCGTCGGGCTCGGTGACCAGGTCGTCACCGGTGATGTTCGCCTCCGGGATGTCGCCGAAGGGCTCGTGCAAGTTCGGGTGATCGGCGCCGTAGTACACGTCCTTCTCGGGTCGCGGCCCCTGGACGGTGAAGTTGATGAAACGCGCCGTGCCCCGGTCACCGGCGATCCGGTAGGTCGAGGCGCCGTCGATCCATGCCTGCAGATAGACGAAGTCGGCGTTGTCGCCGCCGAGCTTGCGGGTCGGTCCGCAGAACGGGTGGATCACCGGATAGCGGGTGTTCTTGGTCTCCAGTGCGAGATCGTAGGCCTGGCCCAGGTTCTGCGTCAGGTAGCGGAACGCGTCCGCGCGCTGCAGGGCGTTCGGGGGTGAGGTGTCCTTGAAGGCGAGATCTCCGGCGGCCTTGAGCCGCTCGCAGAAATTGTGCCACGCCGTGCGCAGCGCCTCGTCGTCCTCGGTGTCGCCGAACGCCATCAGCGCCTCGTCTCGATGTCGATGCCGAATCGTTCTCGGTAGGTGGCGAATTCGTCGTGCAGCTGCTGCACGGGAACCGGCAGGACGTCGGTGGAGTAGGTGAACTTGCCGTACCGGTCGCTGCGGTTGGTGACGAGGTACTCGCGCATCGCCTTCTCGGCGTCGGCCGCGAACGGCACGCCGGCGAAATCGTAGAAGCCACCGATGGTGGTGACCGGGTCGGCGACGAAGTCGCGGTAGCGGACATGGTAGATGCGCGGGTCGTCCACGAGTGGGTCAGTGAGGTAGGCGTGGAAGTTGGCCCGCGACCCCTCGATCGTGTCCTTGGCGTACTGAGTCCAGTCCAGCGTCCCGGCCAGGCTCTCGTTGATCTGCCCGAAGGCCACGATCTGCGAGGCGAGCACCTGTACGGGGTCGCGGTGTACCCAGACGATGCGGGCGTCGGGATAAGTGTCGAAGAGCGCCCGCAGGCGTCGTCCGTGAAAGCCCTTGAGCACCCACCGTTTCGGCGTACGAGTGTACTGGATGTGCTGCAGCATCATGCGGTGCAACCCATACTGCGCGTGGGGGTCCTGCGGAAAGCTCTGGATCGTCACGGGAACCCGCCACCACGCGCTCGGGTTCATCGCGCGGAAGTCGAAGGCCCACGTGCGTTCACACTCGGGGAGTCCGGCGCCGAGCAGGTCGTTGTAGGGGTGGCTGACGAGCCACGGCGGGATGCGGTCGAGGATCTCGCGCCAGTCGGCGTCGGCTCGCGTCCGGCGCGGGTCGTCGACAGCGGCCGGGCCGGGCGGCGGCGAGGGGTACATGACCTCCCAGAACCGCAGCGCCCGCGAGTCCCCGTCCTGGGCGAGCAGAGCGTGCAGCAGCGTCGTCCCCGACCGCGGCTCCCCGGTGGCGAAGAGCGGGGCCGTGATTCGTTCCGCCGCGAGCGGCAGGTGCGCGCGGTCAGCCATGAAGCGCAGGCGGCTCGTCAGCAATCCGCTGATCGTGTGTGCGGCTGCCCGCACGCCGGCGTCGTCGAGTTCGGCGGTGTTGAGCCGGTCGACGGCCAAGGCCACGCGGGCAGGCAGGGTGTCGTCACCGAAGTCGGTGAGCGCGGTCGATTCTCGTGCGTCGGCGATGAGCACGTCCGCGTCCAAAGTTGTCATGGCGTGCTTCCTGTGAGCTGCAGCAGTAGGTCTTCGACCTCGCGGACTTTGCGTGCCGACTCGGCGGCGTAGGCCCGCCCCGCCATTGCGCTGTAGTCGAGCACCGACACGACCCGGGCCCCCGCCTCGCCGAACTCGGCGATCTGCGCGGCGACCTGCTTCGGCGTGCCATGCGGAACGACGGACAGGATCGCGGCCGGATCGACCCGCTCGAAGAGCCGGAGCAGTCGGTCGCGGGTCAGCATGCGCGGGTCGATGTCCTGGATGCCACGCCAGTGCTCCCCCATCGGGTGGCGGTGACCGGTGGCTGCCAGTGAGTCAGCCGTCAGTTGCAGCACCAGAGACTTCACCAGCGGGCGCCGCACGATCTCGCTCAGTTCGTCGGGCTCGCCGATGAGACAGACCACCATCTTCGCCGGTGTGATCGCCTGCGGGTCGCGTCCGGCTTGTTCTGCCGCCTCCCGGACGCGCGCCAGCTGATTGGCATAGGTCTCGGGCCCGGCGCTGCCCGTCGGCCACCAGCCGTCGCCGAATTCACCGACCAGTCGCAGCATGCGGGGGCCGTTGGCGCCGATCCAGATCGCTGGCGGGCCGGTGGGGTGCAGGTCGGTGTCCAGCCGGGCGTGCTGCAGTGTGAAGTGCTCTCCGGCGAAGTCGATCGGTCCGTCGGTGTCCCAAAGCAGCCGGATGAGCCCGAGCGCTTCGGCGAACCGGCTCACCGTGCTCCGGTGGTCAAAGCCGTACGGGGCCAGGTTTTCGCGCTCGCCGGCACCGAGTCCCAGGATGAACCGGCCGTCCGAGAGATGGCTCAGGGTCAGCGCCGACTGGGCCAGCATCACGGGGTGGCGGCGGACGGTGTCGAGGACGCTCGTCGCGAGCCGGGTGCGTGTCGTGCGGGCCGCGACGGCTCCGGCAAGAGCCAGGGTGTCCAGGTAGCGGTGCGGCGACGGTGACACCTCTGCAAGGTCGGTGAACTCGGGCGTCCAGATCGAGTCCGGCCAGAAGCTCACGAGGTGATCGGGCATCCAAATGGAGTGGTAGCGGCCATCATCGAGCGTGTCCAGCCCGCTGAGGTCGAGGGGCAGGGTCGTCCGGAAGAACGAGGCCAGCTCCAAGGGCATGCAGCGCAAGCTACCCGAGGATGACGGCTATGTCCCCGGATTGCTGTGCATCTGCTCAGCGTCGACCGAGGCTACTTCGCCAGGCGGAAATAAGGTTCAACCGTGCCGCTGAGCTTCATAACCATCGGATTCCCGCGACGATCCTTGGCGGTGGGCACTTCGACACGCACCCAACCCTCGGCCACGTCGTATTCGACGACGTTGGTCTTCTCGGCGCCGTTGAAGCGGATGCCGACGTCGCGCAGGAGCGCCTCTTCGCTATAGAAAGGGCTGTTCGGATCAATGGAAAGGCGAGTTGGCGGAACGTCGGTGATGTGGTCCTCGGACATGATGGCTTTCGTTAGATGCTGCGTCGGTTTCGGGGTTGAATCGCTGTGAACTTACCCGACGCTGACCGACGCGCCGATTGCCTGATTGCTCGTTCCGTGAAGTGGAGCTAAGGGGATTCGAACCCCTGACCCCCACACTGCCAGTGTGGTGCGCTACCAACTGCGCCATAGCCCCTTGTCGTGCTCATCGAAGTTACACCACGAGGGGTGGCCGCTCAAAATCGCTGGTCAGGGCACTTCGCCGCCGGCCTCCGGGCCGAGCGGACGCGCTTCGGTGTGCTCCGTTGACCGCCGGGGACGCGTTTCGGGGGCGAAGATCCACCCCACCGCCGCGATGCCGAGGATGACGCCGCTGATCAGGAATGACCAGCCGAACGACGTGTACTGGGCGATCAGACCCACCAGCAGCGAGCCGCCGATCGAGCCGAAGTCGGCCATCATCTGGAACGTCGCGACCGCCGTCCCGCCGCGTGACTTGTTGCCCACCACGTCGGCGACGGCTGCCTGCTGCGGGGAGACGAAGATCCCGGTGGCCGCGCCGGCGACGTAGGCCGCCACCAGGAACACCGGAAACGACGTGGTGAACCCGACCAGGGCGGTCGACACCGCGGCCAACGTCAGCCCGGCGATCAACAGCTTGCGCCGCCCGAGTCGGTCGGACAGGTACCCGCTCGGGATCACCACGGAGATGTTTCCCACCGCGAACGCCGTCAGCGCCAGACCGGCCGCACCGGGGCTGCGGCCCAGAACCTCCACGACGAACAGCGGCACCAGCGCGATGCGCAACCCGAACGACGCCCAGCCGGTCGCAAAGTTGGAGAACAACGCCGCACGGTAGGCGCGGTGTCGGAACACGGTCCGGAACGGCACGGGTTTCTCGGTGTCGTCGGCCGGCTGCCCGACCACCGCGGACTTCCGAAGGCTGACGAACACGACCGTCGCGGCGACCAACAGCGCGGCGCCGTAGATCAGGAACGGCGCCGACAAGCCGAACCCCGCGGTGAGACTGCCCAGGATCGGCCCACCCACCGAACCGACCATGAAGCCCGACGAGAACAGTCCCGCCACCCGGCCGCGGGCATCCGACGGTGAGATCCGGATCATCAGACCCAGCGACGACACGGTGAACATCGCCGAGCCCACCCCGCCGAGTGAGCGGAAAAGCAGCAACTGCCAATAGGTTTCGGCAAACGCACAGGCCGCGGTCGACAACGCCACGATCAGCAGGCCGCTGATGTAGACCCGCCGCTCCCCTAACCGCTGCACGAGCATGCCCGCCGGCGGTGCGCCCACCAGGCGCATCACGGCGAACGCCGTAATGACGAACGTCGCAGCGCTGATGCTCACCCCGAAGTGGCGGGCGTACTGCGGCAGTACCGGTGCGACCACGCCGTAGCCGAGCGCGACCACGAAGTTGGCGGCGACCAGTACCCAGACCTCGCGGGGCAACCGCTGTCTGCTCACGGGTTCCGGCTTGGAAGTCGCGTCCGCTGTGCCCGACCTGCTCCTCGCGTCCGCGGTGCCCTGACAGTCGCCCTCTGCGGGCGAGGTCACGAAATGACCGCCGCCACCACTTCGCGGGCAGCGTCCTGTACCTCAGCCAGATGCTCGGGCCCGCGGAACGATTCGGCGTAGATCTTGTACACGTCCTCGGTGCCGGACGGCCGCGCGGCGAACCAGGCGTTCTCGGTCGTCACTTTCAGCCCACCCAGCGGCGCGCCGTTGCCGGGCGCGGAGGTCAGCTTCGCGGTGATCGGCTCGCCCGCCAGCTCGGTCGCGCTCACCTGCTCCGGCGACAGCTTGCCCAGCCGGGCCCTCTGCTCCCGGTCGGCCGGGGCATCGATGCGGGCGTACGTGGGGGCGCCGTAGCGCTCGGCCAGCTCCGCGTAGCGCTGCGACGGCGTCGACCCGGTCACCGCGAGCATCTCCGAGGCCAGCAGCGCCGGGATGATGCCGTCCTTGTCGGTGGTCCACACCGAGCCGTCGCGGCGCAGGAACGACGCCCCGGCGCTCTCCTCACCGCCGAAACCGACGCTGCCGCCGATCAGCCCATCGACGAACCACTTGAAACCCACCGGCACCTCGACCAGTTTGCGGTCCAACCCGGCCACCACGCGGTCGATGATCGACGAGCTCACCGCGGTCTTGCCGACAGCCGTCTCGGCGGCCCACTCGGGGCGGTGCGTGAACAGGTAGTCGATGGCCACCGCGAGGTAGTGGTTCGGGTTGAGCAGGCCGCCGTCCGGGGTGACGATGCCGTGCCGGTCGGAGTCGGCATCGTTGCCGGTGGCGATCTGGTATGTCCCAGGGCTGCCGATCACCTTTTCAAGAAGCCCAGCCATCGCGTTCGGCGAGCTGCAGTCCATCCGGATCTTGCCGTCGGTGTCGAGGGTCATGAACCGCCAGGTTGCGTCGACCAGCGGGTTGACAACGGTCAGTTCCAGGTTGTGGCGTTCGGCGATCGCGCCCCAGTAGTCGACGCTGGCCCCGCCGAGCGGGTCGGCGCCGATGCGGATGCCCTCGGCGCTGATCGCGTGCAAGTCGACGACGTTGGGCAGATCGTCGACGTAGGCGTTGAGGTAGTCGTGCCGCTCGGCGGTGTTCAGCGCCCGGGCCAGCGGGACGCGCTTCACCGCCCGCAGCCCGTCGCGCAGGATCTCGTTGGCCCGCTTGGCGATGACACTGGTGGCGTCGGTGTCGGCGGGTCCGCCGTTGGGCGGGTTGTACTTGAATCCGCCGTCGCGCGGTGGGTTGTGCGACGGGGTCACCACGATCCCGTCGGCGAGATCGCCTTGACGGCCCTGGTTGAACGACAGGATCGCGTGACTGACGGCCGGAGTCGGGGTGTACCGGTCGGCCGAATCGATCATCGCGACAACGTCGTTGGCGGCCAGCACCTCCAGCGCCGACGTCCACGCCGGCTCCGACAGTGCATGGGTGTCACGGCCGATGAACAGCGGACCCGTCGTGCCCTGCGCGGCACGGTATTCCACGATCGCCTGCGTGGTGGCCAGGATGTGCGCCTCGTTGAACGCCCCGTCCAGGCTCGAGCCACGGTGCCCCGAGGTGCCGAAGGTGACCTGCTGGTCCACGTTCTCGGGGTCTGGAGCGACGGTGTAGTACGCCGTCACCACCGAAGCGATGTCGATGAGATCCTCGGGCTGCGCCGGACGACCGGCGCGGGGGTTGGCCGCCATGGGTCGATTCTGCTCCTTGGTGGCGCTGCGCACCGCCTCCGGGGCGGTATCCGTTCGCTCATGGCGCACGACCGGCGAGAACTGCCCGCCGGATTCGTGTCCGCCTACCGAGACGGGCGGCAGTGAGGGTAGCCTATCTTTATCTGACGAGGTAACCTCTGCCGCCATGACCACGTCACCACCGTCCGGCGTCAGCACCGCCCTCGAGGAGATCCTGCGCGACGACCTGAACGTCGACATCACCCGCGTCACGCGGGATTCGCGGCTCATCGACGACGTCGGCCTGGACTCGGTGGCGTTCGCGGTCGGCATGGTCGCGATCGAGGACAAACTCGGGGTCGTGCTCTCGGAAGAGGATCTGCTGACCTGCGACACCGTCGGCGATCTCGAGCGGGCCATCCTGTCGAAGACCCCCACAGCCCAGTGAGCGCGTTCGCCGCGGCGCTGTCGCGGGCGATGACGGCATCTCCCCGGGACCTGATGGTCCTCGACCGGGCCGCCGGACAGTGGAATCGCCACCCATGGGGGGAGGTGCACCTGCGCTCGGAGAACATCGCCGAACGGATCCTCGACGGACCCGACGGTGCCGTGGGTCTGGTCGGCGAGCCCACCGTCGAGTTCATCGCCGCGATTCAGGGGTCCTGGCTGGCCGGCCGCGCCCTGTCGATCCTGCCCGGACCGGTACGCGGCGCCGACGACCGGCAATGGGCCCGCGCCACCGCCGAGCGTTTCGCCGGCATCGGCGTCACACAGATCTTCACCCACGGCGCCTACCCGGACTTGTTGCGTGACAACGATTCCGGTCTGACCGTCCACGACGTGTCCGAGGTGGGGCACTCGAGACGGTCCACCACGCTGACGCTGCAGGCCGGTGCGGTCGGCACTGCGGCGGTGCTGCAAGGCACCGCCGGCTCCACCGGCACGCCGCGCACCGCGCTGCTCTCTCCCGACGCGGTCATGAACAACGTCACCGCGCTGCTGCAGCACACCGCGGTCGATCCGACCGTCGACATCGGCTTGACCTGGTTGCCGCTCTACCACGACATGGGGCTGACCTTCCTGCTCACCGGCCTGCTCTCCGGCGCCGAGATGTGGGTGGCTCCCACCGCGGCGTTCGCCGCCTCGCCGTTCCGGTGGCTGAGCTGGCTGTCCGAGAGTGGCGCAGCCCTCACTGCCGCACCGAATTTCGCGTATTCGGTGATCGGCAAGTACGCCCGCAGGGTTCCCGACGTCGACCTGAGCCGGCTCCGGTTCGCCATCAACGGTGGCGAACCGATCGATTGCGACGGCTTCCAGGTGTTCCTCGACGAACTCGCCCGTTTCGGTCTCGATCCGCGGGTTGCGGCGCCGTCGTACGGACTGGCCGAGTCGACGTGCGCGGTCACCGCCCCCGAGCCCGGCACCGGGCTGGTCGTCGAGGAGATCGTCGACCCGGTGACCGAAGCCGTGCGGCGCCACGCGGTGCTCGGCAGACCGATTCCCGGTATGGAACTGCGCATCTCGGAATCCGAGCACACCGGCCAGGCCGGCGACCACGCGATCGGCGAAGTCGAGATCCGCGGCACGTCGCTGATGACCGGCTACTTGGGTCAGGAGCCACTGACTCCCGGCGAGTGGTTCCGTACCGGAGATCTCGGCTACGTCACCGACGACGGGCTGGTCGTGTGCGGCCGGGTCAAGGAACTCATCACCATCGCCGGGCGCAACATCTTCCCCAGCGAGGTGGAACGGGTCGCCGCACAGGTCCGTGGGGTGCGCGACGGCGCCGTCGTCGCGGTCGGCACCGACGGCGACTCGGCTCGCCAGGGTCTGATCATCGCCGCGGAGTTCCGCGGTCCCGACGAGGCCGGCGCGAGAAGTGAAGTGGTGCAACGCGTCGCATCGCAGTGTGGGGTGGTTCCCGCCGACGTCGTATTCATGACGCCGGGCGCGCTGCCGCGGACATCCTCGGGCAAGCTGCGGCGCCTGGAAGTCAAACGAGATCTGGAGGCTGCCCGCGCATGACCGCGTCCACCGACATCGACGTCGACGGCTACCGCACTCTGCTCACCGACGTGTTCGGCGAGCAGGTCACCGCTTGGACGGCGGAAGCCGAAGCCTCGGAGCGTTTTCCGCGGAAGCTGATCGAACACCTCGGTGCTGCCGGGGTCTTCCGCAGTAAATGGGGCCCGGCCGGTGGCCATCACCCCGACGTCGCCAAGCTCAACGAGCTCGCTTTCCAACTCGGGCGACTGGGGTCCGCGGGTATCGGCGTCGGTGTGAGCCTGCATGATTCGGCGATCGCGGTGCTGCGCCGGTTCGGCAGGTCGGACCACCTCAAGGCGGTGTGCGAACAGGCGATCGACGGTGAGGCGGTGCTGTGCATCGGCGCCTCCGAGGAGTCCGGCGGCTCGGATTTGCAGATTGTCGAGACCGAAGTCCGTTCCGAACGTGACGGTTTCCACATCCGTGGCGTCAAGAAGTTCGTCTCGCTGTCCCCGATCGCCGACCACATCATCGTCGTCGCGCGCGGAGTGGACCACGATCCGTCCAGCAGGCACGGCAACGTCCTGGTGATCGCCGTACCGACCACGCAGGTCGAGGTACAGACCCCGTACCGCAAGGTGGGCGCCGGCCCGCTGGACACCGCCGCCGTGCACATCGACACCTGGGTGCCCGCCGACCATCTGGTGGCGCGGCCCGGCACCGGGTTGGCCGCCATCTCGTGGGGCCTTGCGCACGAACGTATGTCGATCGCCGGTCAGGTGGCCTCGTCATGCCAGCGCGTGCTGGGCGTGACCCATGCGCGCATGGTGCAACGGAGACAGTTCGGCGCGACGCTCTTCGAGCATCAGGCATTGCGCATGCGAATGGCAGACCTGCAGGCCCGCGTCGACCTGCTCCGCCACGGCCTCAACGGCATCGCCGCGCAGGGACGGCTGGATCTGCGCGCGGCCGCCGCCGTCAAGGTCACCGCGGCGCGCCTGGGCGAGGAGGTGCTTTCTGAGTGCATGCACATCTTCGGCGGTTCGGGTTACCTCGTCGACGAGACGCCGCTGGGCAGGTGGTGGCGTGACATGAAACTGGCGCGGGTCGGCGGCGGCACCGACGAGGTGCTGTGGGAGCTGGTGGCCGCGGCGATGAAGCCGGACTTCGACAGCTACGACGAGATGATCGGTGGCACAGTGACTTCCGACTAGGACGGGCGGTTGAGCGCGTACAGCGCCATTCGCCGGTTCGACATCTGGTGTTCGCCGAGGAAGTCACATCTGGCGTACTCGCACAGCCGGCGGGCGCCGACATTGCGGTGGTCGGGGTCGAACATGATGCGCCGGCACTGCGGTTCGATCTCGAACAGGCTGGCCGCCAGCCGGGGCAGCAAAATCGGCCCGAAGCCGCGGTTGACGATGTCCAGGTCGGCAATCGCGGCGTGCAGACCGAGGTCGTGCGGGTCGGCGTCATAGCGCGGGGCGATGGAATCCTTTGCGGCGCGGTACACCTCGATGTAACCGTGCGGTTCCCCCCTGAACATGCCGATGAGCGGACGCGAGTACCGGCCGGCCAGCTGGGCGCGCAGGTACCCGTGCCACCACTGCACCGGCCGGTCGTACTCCCACGCCTCGGCCAGATGCGGACGGTTCATCCACTCGGAGATCATCGCCGCGTCGGAGTCAGGGTCGACGAGCCGGACCTCGTACGGAGCGGCGAGACGCGGGATCGGCGGCGGCGGCACGACGCGCACCTCGTCGCTGATCTCGGTGAGCTCCCTGGGCAGGATCGGTAGAACGTCAGTCATCGTGACCGCAGAGCCTACCGGAGCAAGTGAGGGCAGGTTTACCTACATTCGGCGGCTACACCAGGAGTAGAACGCCGCCGGCGATCAGCGCGATCACCTTGACCAGCTCCAGTCCGACATACCCGTAGTGCGCCCGCGACCGCGGTCCCTCGGCACCGGCCAGCACCTGGTCGGAGCGGCGGGTCAACGCCGGCCGGACGAACACCATCTGCGCAGCCAGCATCACGGCCGCCACCGCCAGCAGGACGAGAGCCGCCGTCGGTCCGCCGGCGATGACTGTCGCGACCACGGCTGCTGCCGCCAGCACTCCCTCGCACACGTTGAGGGCGCGGAACACCAACCGCCCGATGCCGAGCCCGATCTGCAGGGTTACACCGGGTGCGCGGAATTTCAGCGGAGCTTCCAGGAACGAGATCGCCAGCACCATGCCGAGCCAGATGAACGTCGCTGCGATGGCGACATCGAGAGCACCATGCACGCAGCGAAGCCTAGATGAGATCGTGAGGTCATGAACGAGGACCGCGTTGCCGAGTTACAGCGGTGGGAGGACTCCGGCGCGGTGTGGCGGGTGCTGACCCGCACCGCTTCGGAGGTGACCGTTGCGTTGCTGCGCTGCGACGGCGGCGAGGAGGCCGGCCGGTTCACCAGCTCCGATCCGCGCCTGCTGGCGTTCCTCGGTGACCGCACCGGCAGCGAGGACTGATCTACGCCGCAGAGAGCGCTCTCCGTTCCCGACTGCGTGCCGAAATCGCATTCCGCGCGGCCGTTTCGCGGGATTCCCCGCGCTGGACGCGATCTCGGCGGACGTGTCCGCTCAGCGGACGTCGACGTAGTAGACGCTGCCTGTGGTGGTGTTCTGGAAAGTGCGGTCGTAGCGGTAGTCGCGGACTGTGGAGCGGATGTCACCGCCCTTGTGGATCCCGACCACACTGGCCTCACTGAGCGGGGCGTTCGACAGCCGGTTGACCACCACGCGGTGGCCCTGGGCTTCGAGCTGGCTGATCGTGGCATCGGCGTTTCCGCCCGAGGGGGCCGCGACCGCCGGGGCGGCCAGCCCGACGACAGCAGCGGACAGGCCGGCGGCGAAAGCGGTGGCGATGGTGAGGTTCTTCATGATGGTGTCCTTCCCGGTGGTGGGTCGGAGCCGTGGAGCGAATCGCGCGGTTTCGACTTCGGTGGTGGTTGATCTTGGTGGATCTGACTGGTTAAACCCGCCGCCGCGGGTGTTCATTTCGCCTGGCAGAAATTGAACGACGGGTGGCCGGAATCGATCGCCGAGACCGCGCACAGCGTGGGAAAACCCCCGGAAAAGCCGCGTGGAATGCGAGTTCGGCGCGATGCCAGGCCCCGCGGCGTTACCGTACGGGCAGGGTCTGCACGGAAGGACGCCGATGGTGGAAACGACGCCGCTCGCTCCCGTCACCCCGCTCGCTGCGCTCGCGCCCCTCGCGCGCCATGGCCGCTTCGTCGGCCGGGTCGGCGGGCTCGCCGTTGCCCTCGGCATCGGGATCGCGATCGCGAACGGTCCCGCCATCGCGACGGCCGACGACACGACCGCTGGCGCGCAATCGTCGTCCAGTTCCACGTCGGAGAACGACACCGCACGGACCGACACGAGCCGCGACCGAGCCGCCGACCGCGACGTCGACGGTGAGGATGTCGACGACCACCCCACCGACCAACACGACGTCGACGATCACGCTGCCGACGCTGGCGAACAAGACGCAGAAGAAGGCGACGCCGATCGTCAGAACGTCGAGCAAGACGTAGACGAAGACGACGAAGTAGCCGCGGCCGATGTTCCGGACGACACCGAGTCACCTCCCACCCGAACCACAGTCGCCGTCACGGCCGCCGAACCCGACGGCGGCGATGCCGCGGACGTGACCGGGGATCGCGACAACAGCCCCGAATCCGCGGCGGTGTGGACGTTGACCGGAGTCGCGCGGCGCGAGGCCGTCCCCGAGTCGACCGTGGCCCCGCTGCCGACCCCTGCCACCAGCCCGCTTGCCACCGAGCAACAACTGGCGGCCGAGCGCATCGCGTCCGAGACCGTCAAGACCTGGCCGGTTCGGCTGATGAAGTTCGTGCTGGGCGCCGGCTGGCTGGCGACCGCCACCCGCCAGTACGACCACATCGGCGGGCCGGACTGGGACAACATCGGCCAACTCGGCCGCTCCGTCGACGAGTACGCGATGGGCGCGGCGTTCCAGCAGCAACTGCTCAATCCGATGACGCCGACGGTCGTCACCCAGGTCGCGCCGCCGCACACCTGGTACGGCCGGGATGTGCCCGGTTCCCGCATCCTCTACGACAACCCCGACACGGTGTACCGCTTCATGGGGGTGAACATGACCTCCACGTACGTGATCAGGGGCCAGTTCGTCGGCGCGCAGCCGGCGGACACCAACTTCAGCGTGCTCACCGGACTGTCCGGCGTCACCGCGGACTACCTCAGCGGCCGCGACATCGACATCGCACCGGACGGCTCGTTCACCATCACCGTCAGCGGCGCCCCGGCCGCGGCGGGCCAGCGCAACCACCTCCAGCTGACCTCCGACACCACGCTGATCGCGGTCCGGAACACGTTGTCGGACTGGACCACTCAGTCGCCGATGACGCTGAGCATTGAACGGCTGTCCGGGCCGCGCAACAGCCTGTTCAGTCAACTCGGCGGCTTCGCGATCCCGGGGCTGGGGCCCCTGGTGACCAGGAGTCCCCTGCTGACCGCGCTGGTGTCCTTGATTCCACCGATGAAGGAGCCGCCGCGGATCCTGCGCGGCGCGTTCACCGCAGTGATCATGGCGCTCGGCCTGGGCATGGAGTCGAAGTACATCAAGGTCGCCACCACCGACCCGCAGACCGGTGAACGGATGGCGCCTAATGTGCTCAAAGACCCGTCCCGCAATGCGGAGTTCCTCGCCACGCAGCTGCAGAGCGCCGGGTACTTCCACTTGGCCGACGACCAGGCCCTGGTCGTCACTGTCACCCCGGGCAACGCGCGCTACTTCACCGTCCCGGTCACCAATCTGTGGACGATCACCGGCGATTACTGGAACGAACAGACCAGCCTCAACAACGCGCAGGCGCTGCCGAATCCGGACGGCGCCTACACCTTCGTGATCTCGCCCACCGATCCCGACGTGCACAACTGGGTCTCGACCGGCGGCCTGAACAAGGGCACGCTGTCGCTGCGGTTCCAAGACCTCGACCTGAACGCGGCGCCGACTCCGACGGTCGACGCCCAGGTTGTTGCCCTGCCGGACCTGCCCGCGGTGCTACCGCCGACCACGATCTACCTCAGCGCGGCACAGCGTCAGGAGCAGCTCGACATCCGGCGCGCTGCGTTCGACCGCCGTTTCGCCGTCGCCGACTGAACCGCTCAGTGCTTGGCTTTGCGCCCGAACGGCAACACGTGCATGACCGCTACGACGAGCGCGCCGACCACGAGGCCGATCACCGCTGACGCGGCGGTGTTGACCAGCCAGGCCAGTGCCGCCCCGACCCCGCCGACGTGGTGGACGTACTCCTCGGCGTGATGCACCAGGCTGTAGGGCCCGTGCCAGCCCAGTTCGTCTGTGCCGATGAGCAGGATGTGCCCGCCGACCCAGAGCATCGCCACGGTGCCGATCACCGACAGCGCCGACAGCAGCTTCGGCATCCCTGCGACCAGACCGCGGCCGACTTTCTGGGCGAACGCCGACGAACGTTCGGTCAGGCGCAGGCCGATGTCATCCATCTTCACGATGCCCGCGACGACCCCGTACACGACGGCGGTGATGGCCACGGCGACCACGAGCAGGATGACCAGGCGGGGCACGAACGGCTGGTCGGCGACCTCGTTCAGAGCGATCACCATGATCTCGGCCGACAGGATCAGGTCGGTGCGGATCGCGCCGGTCACCATGAACTTCTCGGCGTCCGCACCCAAGATGGCCGCGGGCGCTCCGTGCGTCTCGTGACCACGGATCATGCCCCAGACCTTCTCGGCGCCTTCGAAGCACAGGTAGGTGGCGCCCAGCATCAGGATCGGCGTCAGCAACCACGGCGCGAACTGACTCAACAGCAACGCCACCGGCAGGATGAAGAGGACCTTGTTGCGCAGCGATCCGATCGCGATGCGCTTGATGATCGGCAGCTCGCGCTCGGCGGCGATGCCGTGCACGTATTGCGGCGTGACCGCGGTGTCATCCACCACCACGCCGGCGGCCTTGGCCGTCGCCTTGCCCGCGGCGGCGCCGATGTCGTCGACGGAGGCCGCCGCCATCCGGGCCAGCGCGGCGACGTCGTCGAGAAGCGCGAACAAGCCTCCGCTCACCGGGTCCTCCTGCTCGCTACGGCGGTCATGGGCGAAGGTTACCCAACGCAGGCCCACTCAGCCCTGCGCGGTGGAAACACCCGCGCCGCGCCAGTGCCGAACCGGCCGGGATGCTCCAAAGACTCATGCGGTGACCTGCGGTTGAGTTAGTTTTAGGGACCGGTCGCCAACCGCACGGGCGGGAGCCGTCGGCGGCGGTCGACAGCTGGGGGTGCGCGATGGCGTCTTCGATCCGCCCGTGGGTGACCGCCGGGGTCGCCGTGTCCAGCGTGGCTGTGCTTGCGGTGGCGCCCCTGGAACCGACATCGACGTTCACCGACGTCCGGATCACCCACTCGGCGGTCGACCTGACCGCGGCGCCGAATCCGCTCGAGTTCTACCCGCAGGTGCTGATGCGCTCGCTGGCCAACGCCGGCGACCGGCTCGACGAATTCTTGGATGCGCCGTTGCCGATCGTCAGAGCGGTCGCCGAGAACCAGTACAACTCGCTCGCCGAGGTCGTGAACGCGATCGGCACCGGCGATGTCGTCGCGGTGGTTCGGGCCGTCGTCCGCGCCATCGCCGACCCTGTGATCAACCTGGCCAGGGTGGCCGGTTCGGGTGAGCCGTTCCGCACCGCGGCCAGCATGATCATCCGGCTGGCGCTGCCGATCGCCAGCGGCGTGATCGCCGCCGGGTCAGCGGCCGGCGACGTCGCCGAGGCGCTGCTGCACCTTGACGTCGTCGGCACATTGGGTGCCGTGACCAACATCCCGGGGCGCATCGCCGACGGGTTTCTCAACGGCCGGGTGGATGAAACCGAGGACTCGTCGTACGGCCTGCTGAGCCCGGTGGTGGAAGCTCCAGTCGTCGATCAGCTCACCGGACCGGTGGCGCACCTGGTCGATTCCCTGCAGGCGGTCGGCGAAACCCTGTCCGCACCCGCCGGCACGGGTAGCGGATCTGTCGGCATGGGTACCGGATCGGCCGGTACGGCTACCGGACCGGCCGAGCCGCCGGATCCCGGCGCCATCACCGTGCCGCTGCCCCGGCCCGAGACCCCGCCCGCCACCTCCCTGGCGCCGCAGCCTCCGCGCGCGTCCGCACCGTACGATCCAGCCCCCGCCGAAGACGACACCCCCACGGAGGAGAGCGAAAACCCGTCGGAGACCGTCGAGAACCCCGACGACGAAGTGACCGACGCGGACCCGTCGACGGCGGATCCCGGAACCGGGAACGCCGGCGGGCACGCGGGCCCGGCCGAACCGGGCACCACCGCGACTCCGCCCGACGAACCGGCCGACGACGCGCACGCGGGCGGTACCGGCGAATCGGCCGACGACTCAGGACCGAGCGGGACCGCCGACGCCGGGTAACGGGCACACCGGCACGTTTGGGCCCACCACGGCGGGGTAATGCCTCGCCCCATGAACGCTGAGTGGACACGGGTGCTCGCCGCGCCCGGCCGCGCGCCGGGTACCAGATATACCGACACCTCCAGAGCCGACCGGTGAGGAGCGAAACCCCCTCCCCCGCCGTCCTTTTCGACATAGACGGGACGCTGGTGGACTCGAACTATCTGCACGTGTACGCCTGGTTGCGCGCGTTCGACGCCGAGAATGTGCCCGCTGACGGTTGGCGCATCCACCGCTGCATCGGCATGGACGGCACCACACTGGTGCGCACCCTTGCCGGCGATGCGAGCCAGGACGTGGTCGACACCCTCAAGGACCGCCACAGCGAGTTCTACAAGGAGACAGCCGGGCTGCTGACTCCGCTTCCGGGTGCGCGTGATCTGCTCCGCCGGGTGGCACAGCTGGGCCTGCAGGTGGTGCTGGCCACCTCGGCTCCCGAAGACGAATTACGCATCTTGCGTGACGTTCTCGATTGTGACGACGTGGTGTCGGCGGTGACCTCGTCGCAGGACGTCGACACCGCCAAACCGAAACCCGACATCGTCCGGGTGGCGCTCGACCGTGCCGGGGTCACCGCCTCGGACGCGGTGTTCGTCGGCGACGCGGTGTGGGACTGCGAGGCCGCCAGACGTGCGTCGGTGCCCTCGATCGGGGTGCTCAGCGGCGGGGTGTCCCGTGGCGAACTGCTCGAGGCCGGGGCGAAGGACGTCTTCGAGGACGCCGGGGAGCTGCTCGCCCAACTCGACACCAGCATCATCGGCGAGCTGGCGCGCCGCGTCAGCCCGTGATCTCGGCCAACCGTCGCTGCGAGGCCTGACTGCGCACGCGTTGCGGCCACCAGAACCATCGCCCGAGCAGTGCGGCGACCGCCGGAGTCATGAACGAGCGCACGATGAGCGTGTCGAACAACAGCCCGAGCGCGATGGTGGTGCCCACCTGTGCCATCACCGTCAGGTCGCTGAACGCGAACGACGCCATCGTGAATGCGAAGACCAGGCCAGCTGAGGTGACCACCGATCCGGTGCCGGCCATCGCGCGGATGATGCCGGTTTTCAACCCTCCGGGAAGCTCCTCTTTGAACCGCGACACCAGCAGCAGGTTGTAGTCCGATCCGACGGCGAGCAGCAGGATCACCGCCATCGGCAATACCATCCAGTGCAACTCCAGCCCGATGATGTGCTGCCACAGAAGCACGGACAGGCCGAAAGACGCACCGAGGGAGACCAATACGGTGCCGACGATCACCGCCGCGGCCACCACACTCCGGGTGATGATCAGCATGATGGTGAAAATCAGTGTGACGGCGGCGATCCCGGCGATCAACAGGTCGTAGAACGCGCCGTCGCCCATGTCCTTGTAGGTGGCCGCGGTGCCGGCGAGGTACACCGTGGACCCTTCCAGAGGCGTGCCCTTGATGGCCTCCTTGGCCGCGGTCTTGATGGGCTGCACCCGCGAGGTTCCCTCGATCGTCGCAGGATCGCCCTCGTGGGCGATGATGAACCGCACCGACTTGCCGTCCGGGGAAATGAAATTCTCCATGCCGCGTGTGAAGTCGTCGTTGTCGAAGGCCTCCGGCGGCAGATAGAACGAGTCGTCGTTCATGGAGTCGTCGAAGGCTTCCCCCATCGCGTCGGCGTCCTCGGACTGCGACGCCATCTGGTCCTGAAGGCCCTTCTGGCTCTGATACATCGTCAGCATCATCGACTGCATGTTGCGCATCGACTCGATCTGACTGGGCAACAGTGCAATCAACTGCGGCATCAGCGCATCGAGGCGTTCCAGGTCGGGAACGAGTTCCTGGATGTCGTCGGTCAGCGGGTTGATGCCGTCGAGGGTGTCGAACACCGACCGCATCGCGTGGCAGACCGGGATGTTGTAGCAGTGCGGTTCCCAGTAGAAGTAATTACGGACCGGGCGGACGAAGTCGTCCAGATTGGCGAGGTAGTCCCGCACTTCGGCGATGTCGACAGCCGTCTTCTTGGTCTTGAGGACCATGTCGTGGGTGGTGGCCGACATCTGCGTCATCAGGCTCTGCATCTTCGTCATCGTGTCGACGTTGGTCTGCATCGCATCGGCCTGCACCAGCATGTCGGCCATCCGGTCCTGCATGTACTTCTCGTTGAGACGCTGCGTGGTCCCCCGCATGCTCATCTGGAACGGAATCGTCGTGTGCTTGATCGGTTTGCCATCGGGGCGGGTGATCGTCTGCACCCGCGCCACCCCGGGCACGCGGAAGATCGACTTGGCGATCTTGTCGATGACGAGGAAGTCCGCGGGGTTACGCAGGTCGTGGTCGCTTTCGACCATCAGCAGCTCGGGGTTCATCCGGGCGCTGCCGAAATGCCGGTCGGCGACGGCATAACCGACGTTGGCGGGAACATCGGAGGGCAGGTAATCGCGGGCGTCGTAATTGGTCTTGTAGCCCGGCAGCGTGACGAGGCCGACCAGCGCCAGCGTCAGCGTCGCGGCCAGCACCGGACCCGGCCAGCGCACCACCGACACCCCAATGCGCCGCCAACCGCGGGAGCTGATCGCCCGCTTGGGGTCGAACAGCCCGAAGCGGCTGCCGATCGCGACGACGGCGGGTCCCAGCGTCAGCGCCGCGAGCACAGCGACGAACGTGCCCACCGCGCAGGGCACCCCCATGGTCTGGAAGTACGGCAACCGGGTGAAGCTCAGGCACAACATCGCCCCGGCGATGGTCAGACCGGAGCCGAGCACGACGTGTGCGGTGCCGCGAAACATGGTGTAGTACGCCGTTTCCCGGTCCTCCCCCGCGTCGCGGGCCTCCTGATACCGTCCGATCGCGAAGATGGCGTAATCGGTCCCGGCGGCGATCACCATCAAAGTCAGCAGGCTCGTCGCGAACGTCGACAGGCCGATGATCTCGGCATCGGCCAGGAAGGCGACGATGCCCCGCGCCGCACCCAGTTCCGCGAACACCATGAACAGGATCAGGACCATGGTGGCCACCGATCGGAAGACGAGCACCAGCATGACGGCGATGACGCCGATGGTGATCATCGTGACCCGGAAGACGCTCTTGTCGCCGGCGTTGTGCTGGTCGGCGACCAGCGGCGCGCCACCGGTCACGTAGGCCTTGATTCCCGGCGGCGCCGATGTCTGCTCGACGATCTCGCGGACCGCGGCCACCGCCTCGTTGGCCCGCGGCTCGCCTTGGTTGCCTTGCAGGTATACCTGCACATAGGCCGCTTTGCCGTCGGTGCTCTGCGCGCCCGACGCGGTCAGCGGATCGCCCCAGAAGTCGGCGACGTGCTGGACGTTGGCGGTGTCGGCTTCCAGTTTGTCGACGAGGTCGTCGTAGTAGCGATGCGCCGCGTCGCCGAGTGGCTGTTCGCCTTCGAGCACGATCATCGCGCTGCTGTCGGAGTTGAACTCGTCGAAGTTCGCGCCGACGCGCTTCATGGACACCAGCGACGGCGCGTCGTTGGCGCTCATCCCGACGGTGTGTTCTTCACCGACCTTTTCCAGCGACGGGACCGCGACGTTCGTCAGGACGGTCAGCAGAATCCAGCCCACGAGGATGGGCAGCGCCAGGACACGGATGAGCCTGCCGATCCCGGACCGCCCGGCACCTGCCACTTGCCCCGCCCCCGATCCGGCCCGCCGCACGCGTGACACTTCGTGTGTCGCGTGTCATACGTCTAGCCCGTCAAACCATTGGCTGTCAACTGCACGTTGACAGCCGATTCACAGGTTGATCAGCGGGTTTGTGCGCAGTGAGCCGCGCGGTGGTCGGCGCTGTCAGAGACCGAGGCGCGCCGGCGCAGCACGCGATCGGACCGGCACGACCGGCCTAGGCTGGCCGGATGGGCAGCAGCGAGGAGCGTGCCGGCATCGAGCTGACCAATCTGGATCAACCGCTGACCGACGACGCCGGGGCCACCAAGCGCGACCTCGTCGACTACCTGGACGCGGTCGCCGATCACATCGTGCCTGTGCTCGCCGGCAGGCCGTTGACGGTGCTGCGGGCGCTGCGGGGCCGCGCCCCGTTCATGCAGAAGAACGTCCCCAAGTACACCCCGGAATGGCTACGCACGACGTCGATCTGGGCAGAGGCGTCGCAACGTCAGATCCGGTACGCGGTCTGCGACGACCGGCGCACGCTGCTGTGGTTGGCCAATCAGCGCGCCGTCGAATACCACCCGGCGCTGGGGCCGGCCGGCGACATCTACCGCCCCACACATCTGATCCTCGACCTGGACCCGCCGGACGGCGCCGACTTCGCCTCCGTGGTGACCGTCGCCCACCTGGTGCGGCAAGCCCTGACCGACTGCGGACTGGCAGGGGCGGTGAAGACCAGCGGCTCGCGCGGTCTGCACATCTTCGTCCCGATCGACGACAGCGCACCCGTCGACGACGTGGCGGCCGCGACGCGCGCCCTCGCCGCCCGCGCCGAGGCGCTGGACCCGGCCCTCGCCACCACCGCGTTCATCGTCGCCGACCGCGCGGGAAAGGTGTTTGTCGACGCGACCCGCGCGGGCGGCGCCACCGTCGCCGCGGCCTACAGTCCGCGGCTGCGTCCCGGCACACCGGTGTCGTTTCCGGTGGCGTGGTCGGATCTGGATCGGGTGCACCCCCGCGACTTCACGGTGCACACCGCTACCGGGCTCCTCGGCGGCGCCGACCCGTGGACGGCCGAGATGCCCGCGCCGCAACGGCTGCCCGGCGAGCTGATCGAGCACGGCCGGACCATCCCGGTCGCGCGCGTGGCCGCGATGCACGAAGGCAAGCGCCGCGCGGCGCGCCTGCGGGCGCAGTCCGACTCCGGGTCCGAGCAGAACGGCTAACCGTCGGCGGGTTTGACGATCGTCGCCTTGGTCAGGCCGCTGACCGTCAAGACCGGCAGCAGGATGGGGTTGACCACGAGCTCGATGGAGTCCACGTGCTCGAAGAGGACGTTGATGGCGCCGCTGTCGAGGTACTCCACGGCGCTCAGATCGACGAGCAGCCTGCGCCCCTTCCCGTCGACCGCGGCGCCGACGGCCTCGGAGAACGCCGCGATGTTGCTCATGTCCAGCTCGCCGGCGGCCGTCAGCACCACCGAACCGTCCTCCTGACGGTGGGTGTGCAGGGTCAGCGGGGTGGCCATCATGTGATCCTGGCGGTCATGCGGACAGTGGTGCCCGTGGTCTGGGAGTCGATGCTGACATCCTGCATCAAGGCCTCCATCAGTGCGATGCCCCTACCCCGGTGCAGGGCGGGGATCTCGGCAGGCGTCTTCCACGTCCCGGAATCGGTGACGGTCAGGTACACGGTGTCGGGCAGCGCGATGGCGCACAGCCGGACCCGGCCCGGAAGCTCGCGGTGACCGTGCTCGATGGCGTTGGCCAGCGCTTCGCCGACCGCGATCAGCACGTCCAGCGACTGCTCGTGGGACACCCCCACCGCGGACAGCCAGTCCCGCAGCGCGGTGCGGCTGGCGGCCAGTTCCCCGACGTCGGCGGGGAAGTCGAGATCCAGCGGCGCGGGCTGGCGGTAGAGCAGCAGCGCGACGTCGTCGCGGTAGCCGTCGGCGGGTGCCAGCCGGGACATGATCACGTTGGCCAGCTCGTCGAGCGCGGTGGCCCGGTTGTCCTGGACGACGTCCGTCGCGCGGGCGATCCCGTCGTCGATCGATTCCCGTCGGCGTTCGACCAGACCGTCGGTGTAGAGCAGCAGGGTGGACCGCGGCGGCATCGTCTCCCGCTCCTCGGTGCGGTGCGGCGGACTCTTGAGACCGAGCGGGGTCGCGCGGGCTCCTTCCAGCAGCCGGGTCGACCGGTCCGCGGTGACCAGGATTGGTGGCGGGTGACCCGCGCACGAGTACACCAGCTCACCGTTCTGCGGGTCGAGCACCGCGCAGAACGCGGTGGTGCAGCGCGCCCCGGGCAGCCGGGCCGCGAACCGGTCCAACCCTGACAGCGCCGCCGCCGGGCTCGGGTGTTCGAGCAGCAGGGCGCGGCAGGCGCTGCGCAGCTGACCCATGATCGTGGCGGCGGTGAGTCCGTGGCCGACGCAGTCACCGACGATCAGTCCGATGCGGCCGTCATCGAGGTTGACGACGTCGTACCAGTCGCCGCCGACCTGCAGCGGGCTGGTGGCCGGCTGATACCGGACGGCGAAGCCGCTGGACAGCGACGGCCCCAGGATCGCGTGCTGCAGGGCCAGCGCGGTCTCGCGCTGCTGGTCGATCTGATGGACGCGCTGCAGCCCCTGCCCGAGCCGGCCGGCCAGCACCGTGAGCAGCGTGTGATCCTCGGCGGTGAAGCGCCGCCGCTCGAACAGCTCGATGTAGATCACAAGCACGCCCTGCGGATGGCGCAACGCCACGCCGGCGGCGCCGGCGGTCGAGGTGTCCGGGTCGAGCAGCTGGTCGTCACGCAACGCGGTGATCACCGTGCGGGTGTGCGGGGGCAGGTCGTCCCAGCGCGCCGGCTCGCCGACACACACCAGGTGCGGATCCGCCGACTCAAAGTCGCGGTCCCCGGCGTCGGTCCAGGTGACCGCCAGCACCCGTCGAGCGCCCCACACCGCGGCGAACTCCTCGCTGGCGGCCAGCACCGCCTCGTCGAGGGTGTCGGATTGGGCGAGTTGCTCATTGAGCGAGGCCAGCGCGGTCTCGCGCTGCACGATGTAGTGCTCGGCACTGACGTCGCGCAGGGTTCCGACCACGACGTCACGCCCGGTCTCGGGATCCTCGGTGTGGGTGAACGTCATCGCCACCCACAGCCGGTGCCCGTCGCGATGGGTGACGGGCACCGCGCCGATGCTGCCGTGCCGGTCGGTCAGCAAGCTGTTGAAGGCGTCCTGCACGCGCCGGTACGCGTCGGGATCGTGCTCGGCAGACGGCCACCACGGGTACACGGGCCGGTACGGCAGGCCGGCCGAGTCGAAGCCGAGGATGTCGGTGAAGGCCGGGTTGATCTCGATCACCGCACCGTCCTCGTCGCAGACGAAAAAGGCCTCCTGCAACGAATCGACCAGCGCCGACCGCCAACGGGCGTGATATTCACGCAGCCGGGCGAGCTCGACGTTGGTGCGCACCCGCGCGAGCAGCTCGGCGGCCGCGAACGGCTTCACCAGGTAGTCGTCGGCGCCGGCGCGCAGGCCGTCGATCGACGCCTCCTGGCCGGCGCGCGCCGAAAGCAGCAGCACCGGCAGGGCCGCGGTGCGCCGGTCGGCGCGTAGCTCGGCGACCAGTCCTAGCCCGTCGAGGCGGGGCATCATCACATCGCTGATCACGAGATCGGGCGGGCTGGCCCGGATCGCCTCCAGGGCCTTGTGCCCGTCGACGACGGCCTCGACCCGGTATCCGTCCGAGCGCAAGAGCCGGCTCAGATATTCGCGCATGTCGGCGTTGTCGTCGGCGACCAGCACCCGCGCCTGCGCGGCGGCGGTGGCGGCCCCGAACGCCAGTCCCGTTCCGGCTCCGGCCGGCTCGCCCGCGGCGGGTTCACCCATGGCGGGGATCCACCGCAACGCCTCCTCGACGTAGGCGTTGGCGGCTCCCGCACCGCCGCGGGGGTGGCTCGCCGGCGCGATGGCATCGTCGGGTAGATGGGCGGCGCCGATGGGCAAGCGGATCGTGAACGTCGTTCCCCGCCCTTCGACGCTGTCGGCGGCGATCGTGCCGCCGTGCAGCGTGATGAGCTCCTTGACCAGGGCCAGCCCGATGCCGCTGCCCTCGTTGGACCGCGCCTTCGCGTTCTCGATGCGGTGGAAACGTTCGAACAGGCGCGGCATCTCCTCGGCGGGCACACCGGAGCCGGTGTCGGCCACGACCACCACCGCATCGCGCCCGTCTCTGCGCACCAGCACCGTCACACGTCCGTCGAAGGTGAACTTCAGCGCGTTCGACAGCAGGTTGAAGATCACCTTCTCCCACATGTCGCGATCGAGGTACACCGGCTCGTCGAGCGGTTCGCAGTCGACCTCGAAGACCAGGCCGGCGCGCTCCATCGCCGAACGGAACACGCTGGCCAGCTCGGCGGTCAGGGCGCCGAGGTCGACCGGTTGATAGAGCGCCTGGGTGCGACCCGCCTCGATCCGGGAGAAGTCCAACAGCGCGTTCACCAGCTTGGCGAGCCGTAATCCGTTGCGCCACACCACATCCAACTCTTGCCGGGTCTCCTCGTCGACACCGTCGGCCCGGCGCAGTTCCGAAACGGGGTCCAGGATCAGCGTCAGTGGGGTCCGGAACTCGTGGCTGATGTTGGAGAAGAAGGCGGTCTTGGCGCGGTCCAGTTCGGCCAGCTCCTCGGCCCGCCGCTGCTGGGCCCGGTAGCTGCGTGCCAAACCGATGCCGGCGGCGATGTGCGCCGCCACCAGGGTGACGAAGCCGCGGTAGGCCTCGTCCAGGAGCCGGTATCGGTTCAGTCCGGCGACCAGGAAGCCGCTCGGCGAACCGCCCTGATGCAACAGCGGCACCAGCAGGGCCTGGACCGGGGGTTTGCGCCAGTCCCCGGTCGGCAACGACGGGTAGGCGTCCTCGTCGAGGTCGACCAGCACCGATTCCCCCCGGGCCAGGGCGGCGAGCGGCCAGGGCCGATCGGTACCGGCTGCCAGTCGCTCGGGCACCGCGGGATGTCCCGCGGCGATACCGCTGGCGCCGGCCAGCCGTGCCGACCCTTCCTCGTCGAACAGGTAGGTCAGCGTGAAGGGCAGGTCGCGAAGATTCTGATCCAGCTGTCGGTCGACGAAGCGCAGGATCTCCTCCTCGGCGCGCACCAAGCTGGGGTCGGATCCGAGGTCGCGCAGCGTCGCCATTCGGCGCTCGCCGATCACCCGCACGGTGTCCTCGCTGACGACGCACAGCATGCCGACCACCCGGCCCTCGTCGTCGCGCAGCGGGCTGTAGGAGAACGTGTGGTAGGTCTCCTCGGTGTAGCCGGACCGCTGCAGGAACAACAGCAGCGCTGTGTCCCACGTCGCTTCGCCGGTCGAGAGCACCTTTTCGATGCGCGGACCGATGTCCTCCCAGATCTCGGCCCACACCTCGCGGGCGGGCCGGCCCAGTGCCCACGGGTACTTCCGGCCGAGGGTGTCGCGCCGGTAGGCGTCGTTGCAGAAGAACGTCAGGTCAGGTCCCCACGCCATCCACATCGGGAACCGCGACGTCAGCAGGATGCTCACCGCGGTCAACAAGCTCTGCGGCCACCGGTCCGGCGGACCGAGCGGCGTCGCCGCCCAATCGACCCGGGCGTGATCGCGGCCGACTTCCCCACCGTCGGCGAAAACGCTTGCCGGAGAGGGCCCGTCGGGCTGAGCGCCGCTCATCGCAGACCAGCGCTCAAAGTCCGGGCGTCCGCCGCCACGCCGCTGCGGCCGCACACGTCCTGCACGCTCTGTTGAGGATTCACGCGTCCGGCAACCTTCACTCGGACGGCTCGGACGAGCGCACGGCACGCGGCATTGCCGCATTATTCCACTGGATCGCCGTCCGCAAACACGTTCGGGGACGCCGTCAGGTGTGGGCGGTCGCGGTCTGGGGGCCGAACTCGTTGGACACCGGCACGACCACGTCGGCCGGGAACCCACCGCGGCGGGCATGCTCGCGAACGGCGTCCTCGTCGTCGGCCTCGTGGATGCAGTACACCTTGTCCCCCGCCACGTAGCTGGTGATCCATCGGTAGGGGACGCCGAGGGACTGCATGGCGGCGTTGGACTTCCGGGCGATCTCGGCGAGCTGCTCCTCGGTGAGCTCCGAGGCGCCGGGGATGTTCCGCTCGATGAGGAACCGTGACATGGTGCCCTCCTGACACTCGATGGATTTGCCCGTATCCAGGCCTGATCCACGGTGCGCCGCCGACGCCGTCCGCGTCATCGGGGAAACCTCCCCACCTGGCGCCGGCAACCGCCCCAGACCGGTCGTTTTCCCTGGTGGGACCGGTCGATTGCGGCTAGCATCGGTCCGTGACGCTCACCGAGCGCGAGCACGAACTCGATCAGCTCGCGGCCCGGGGCGCCGCGGCACGCACCGGGCGCGGAGGCGCGGTGCTGGTGTGCGGCGAATCCGGCGCCGGCAAGACGTCGTTCGTCGAAGCGTTCGTCGCGGATCTGCCCGCCGACACCCGGGTGCTCTGGGGCGCGTGCGACCCGCTGTCCACGCCCCGCCCCCTGGGCCCGCTGCGAGATGTCGCTTCGGGTTTCACCGCCGCGACGCGCAAGCACCTCGCCAACGGCGACCAGCCCTACGACATCTTCGTCGCGGTGTTCGAGGACCTGCATGCGCACCCGTCGGTGCTGGTGCTCGACGACCTGCAATGGGCCGACCAGGGCACGGTCGATCTACTGCGGTTCCTGCTCCGCCGCGCGGCGCAGTCGCATCTGCTCATCGTCGGCATCCTGCGCGACGACGAGGTCAGCGTCACCCACCCGCTGCGCGGCCTGCTCGGCGACGTCGCGCGTTCGCCGCACGGCCTGTCGCTGACACTGCCCGCACTGAGTCCGGCGGCCATCGCGGCGATGGTCGGCGACCGTGACGTCGACCCCGACCGACTGCACCAGATCACCGGCGGGAACGCATTTTTCGTGTGCGAGATGCTCGACCACGACGGGGTCGAGCTGCCCGTCACCGTGCGCGACGCGATCCTGGCCCGCACCGCGAACCTCGACACCGCGGCATGGGATCTGCTGCACCTGCTGACGTGCGCGCCCGGCGCGATCGGAGACCACCTGCTGATCGGGCTCGGCGTGACGTTGCCGGCGCTGCGTGCCCTCGACCAGGCGAAGTTGATCAGGCGCGACGCCCGGGGGGTCGCCTTCCGCCATGACCTGTGCCGGCGGGCCATCTCCGAGGTCATGCCGCCGGGCGCCGAGCCAGGTCTGCACCGCCGTTTCCTCGACGCACTGCGTGAGGCCTGCGACGAGGATCCGGCCGTGCTGACCCACCATGCGCTCGGCGCAGGCGACCGGGCCCTGATCACCGCCGCCGCCGCGCAGGCCGGGCGGACCGCGGCCAGGTCCGGCGCCCACGCCCAGGCGTGCGAGTTCTTCCAGATCGCGTTGGAGCGCGGCGGTCTGCTCGGCGACCGGGCCGAGGCCGAACTGCTCGAACAACTCGCCGACGAGTATTACCTGACCGACCGTCTCGACGACGCGATCGGCGCGTGCCGTCGCGCGATGCGGATCCGAACAGGCATGGACTCCCCCGTCGCGGTCAGCGCCAACCACCACTCACTGGCGGTGTACGAGTGGTACAACGGCAACCGCGCGGCCGCCGACCAACACGTCACCGACGCCATCGCCGTCCTCGATCAGGCTGTTCCACAACAGAATCCGAGCCGGGCATGTCAGCTCGGACACGGCTTCGCCATGCGCGCGTTCCTGGCCGTGCAGTCCAGCCGGGTGGACGCGGCGGCCGAGGCGCTGCGCCGCGCGAGGGAGCTTGCCGCCGAGGCCGGCGACCCCGCGCTTTCTGTGCGCGTGCGCCTCATCGGGTACTACTGCGACATCCTCGCCGGCCGGGTCGCCGTCCGCGACCGGTTGCTGGCCGAACTGGCGGCCGGTCCCCGCCACATCGACGAGACGTACTCGGGCGGCTACACCAACCTGACGTACTTCGACGTCGAACAACGCCGGCTCGATGCCGCGGCTGCACTGCTGGACACCAGCATCCCGCTGATGGTGGAACACGATCTCCCAATCTGCCGGATGGTGCAACTGGGTTCGCGGAGCCGACTGCACCTGCTGGTCGGCGACTGGGACGACGCGCTGGCCGACGCCCAGACCGTGCTCGGCAGTCCGAGCGCCCCGCTGGCGCGGACGTGGCCGCTGCTGATCCGCGGCCTGATCGCTTTACGCCGTGACGGTCACGACGGCGGGGCGATCGACGACGCGTGGGACCTCGCCTGCCGCTTCGGCGAAGTGGTGCGGATGCTGCCGGTCGCGTCGGCGCTGGCCGAACGGATGTGGCTGACCGGTGTGTCCGACGCACGTATCCCGGAATGCCAGGTGTTGATGAATGATTCGAGTACCGAGGGACTGGAGTGGTCTCGCGGCGAGCTGGCGATGTGGTTGAGCCGCATCGGTACACCGGTGTCCGTGACGGGGCGGGTCGCCGAACCGTTCCGGCTCCTGTCGGCCGGCCGGCACGACGAGGCCGCCGAGGCGTTCCACCGCCTGGCGATGCCGTATGACGCGGCGCTGGCGCTCGTCGACTCCGTAGAGCCTGCGGCCGCGCGCCGCGGGCTCGATGTGCTCGACCGGCTGGGCGCGGACGCGGTGGCCGGCAAGGTTCGTGCGGGGCTGCGGGCGGCCGGGGCGGGTACGGTGCCCGGCCCGCGGCGGGCTTCGACACTGTCCAACCCGGCCGGGCTCACCGCCCGACAGGTCGAGGTGCTGCGTCTGCTCGGCGACGGTCTGACCAATGCCGAACTGGCCGAACGGTTGTACCTGTCGATCAAGACCGTCGACCATCATGTCTCGGCGATCCTGACCAAGCTCCAGGTGGCCGGGCGCCGTGACGCGGTGCGCAGGGCGCGGGAGGTCGGCATCCTCACCTGAGGAGGTGGTGTGGTGGTGCGGTGGTGCCGGACGAACAGACGAAAAATGGGTGGTCGCTCCCGATGTCGGCAGGCCGTCGGCCCGCGACCGTTTGGGTAGCCGGTCGGTCAGCGGCCGCGGTACCCACCGACAGATTCGAGGACACCATGACCTCTGCTAACGCCGGCGTGGCGAGCGATCCCGACGCCGATCGTCAACTGAAAGCCAAACATCGTGCGCTGTGGGCATCGGGTGACTATCCCGCCGTAGCCGCGGACCTGATCCCCACCCTGGGCACGCGGCTGGTCGAGGCCTGCGGCATCGGCGCAGGGCAACGAGTGCTCGATGTCGCGGCGGGGTCGGGCAATGCGGCCATCCCGGCCGCTTCGGCCGGCGCCACCGTCGTCGCCTCAGACCTCACCCCGGAACTGTTCGACGCCGGGCGCGCGATCGCCGCCGACCGCGGCGTGCAGCTCGACTGGGTGGAGGCCGACGCCGAGGCTATGCCGTTCGCCGACAACGACTTCGACGTCGTGATGTCCTGCGTGGGCGCGATGTTCGCCCCGCATCATCAGGCGACCGCCGACGAACTGATCCGGGTCACCCGGCCCGGTGGAAACATCGGTCTGATCAACTGGACGCCCGAGGGTTTCATCGGCAATCTGTTCGCCACCATGAAGCCCTATGCTCCCCCGCCGCCGCCCGGGGCGAGCCCGGCACCGTTGTGGGGTAGCGAGGACCACGTCCGGGAGCTGTTCGGCGACAAGGTTTCCGACCTGACCATGCAGCGCCGGACGGTAGTGATGGATCACTGCGCGACGCCGCTGGAGTTCCGCGAGTACTGGAAGTCGCACTACGGCCCCACCATTGCGGCGTACCGGTTCAACGCACAGGATCCCGAACGGTTGGCCGCTCTCGACCGCGATTTCCTGGCCTTCCTGGAGAAGTGGAACGGCTCCACCGACCCGGGCAGCACCGCCTACGAGGCCGAGTACCTCCTGGTGACCGCGACCAAGCGCTGACACGGCGATTGCCACTCCGGTAGCCGATCTGTTGGACTCAGCGGTGTTCCGCGCCGTCGCGTGAACGCGGTCCGGAGAACCGCTCGCTGACGAAGTGCAGCACCACACCGGCCAGCAACAGCAGACCGGCGAGCAACCACACCTTGGCGCTCTGCTGAGTCATCAGAACGATGCACGAGCCGACGCCGAGCACCGGCACGAACGTCGCGGCCCGGAAGTGTTCGTGTTCAACATGATCCCGGCGCAACACCAGCACCGAGACGTTGGCCGCGAGGAACACGAACAGCAGGAGCAGCACCACGGTCTCGGCCAGCGTGGACAGGTCGCCGACCAACGTCAGGAGCATGGACGCCACCGTCGTCGCGATGATCGCGACCCACGGTGTGCGGCGGCGGGGCAGCACCCGGGACAGCACGTGCGGGAGCAGACCTTGCTCGGCCATCCCGAACGCCAGCCGGCTGGACATGATCATGGTCAGCAGCGCCCCATTGGCGACCGCGATCAACGCGATCAGGCTGAACAGCCAGTCCGGCACCCCGACTCCCGACGCCGACACCACGTCGAGCAGCGGGCCCGAGGACTGCGAGAGCTCGTCGGCGGGCAGCGCGATCGCGCTGGCCAGCCCGACGAGTGCATACACCACGCCCGCGGTGATCAGCGCGCCGAACAGTGCGGTCGGGTACACCCTGCGCGGGTTCTTGATCTCCTCGACGACGTTGGCGGAGGTCTCGAAGCCGACGAAGGAGTAGTACGCCAGGATTGCGCCGCCGAGGACGGCCAGGCCGGGTGAAACGCCGTCGGGAAACGCGCCGGCGCGGCTGATGTCGCCGTCGCCACGGCCCAGCATCACCGCCACCACCGCGATCACGATGACCAGACCCGTCAGCTCGATGGCCGTCATCACGACGTTGGTCTTCAGCGATTCGCTGATACCGCGTGCGTTGAGGCAGGCGACCAGGGCCAGGAAGACCAATGCGGCGGGGATCACGGGAACGTCGATGAACGTGGCGAGGTAGTCGCCGGAGAAGGCCAGCGCCAGCCCGGCGGCGCTGGTCACGCCCGCAGCCAGCATGCAGAACCCCACCAGGAAGGAGACGAGCGGTCGTCCGAAGGCTCGCTCGGCGAACACCGCCGCTCCGCCGGCACGCGGATACTTCGTCACCAGCTCGGCATAGGAGCCCGCGGTGAGCAACGCCAGTAGCATCGCGACCGTCAACGGCGCCCACAACACCCCGCCGACCTCGCCGGCCAACTCCCCCATCAGCGCGTAGACGCCGGCACCGAGCACGTCGCCGAGGATGAACAGGAACAGCAGCGGACCAGTGATCTTGCGCGCCAGCTTGGTCGGCGCGACGCTCGCCGCCGCGGTGTCAGACGACATGAATCGGCTCCCCCTTGTCGGTGATGCACCCCCTGACGGGCGTAGAGCCATGTACCCCGAACCGCGACATCGACACCACGACTCGGCCGAGGCGGCTGCCCAGGCAGTACAGCGCCGCATCGGCGAACTCCCAGCGCGGACCGCCGAAAGTCACCTGGGCGACCGCCGCGACCGACAGAATGGCCCGATGCGTTTCGGAAACTTCATGGCCCCGTTCCATCCCGTCGGACAGAACCCCACCCTCGCCCTGGAACGGGACCTCGACCTCATCGTGGCCATGGACCGCCTCGGCTTCCACGAAGCCTGGGTGGGTGAGCACCACTCGGCCGGCTTCGAGATCATCGCCTCCCCCGAGGTGTTCATCGGCGTCGCGGCCGAGCGCACGAGGCACATCAAGCTCGGTACCGGTGTCAGCTCGCTGCCCTACCACCACCCGCTGTTGCTCGCCGACCGCATGGTGCTTCTCGACCATCTGACCAGGGGCCGGGTGATGCTGGGTTGCGGACCCGGTCAGCTCACCTCGGATGCGCACATGCTCGGGATTCCTGCCGACGAGCAGCGGCCCCGGATGGAGCAGTGCCTGGACGCGATCATGCGACTGCTGCGGGGCGAGACCGTCACGATGCACACCGACGGCTTCACACTGCAGGATGCGCGCCTGCAACTGACGCCGTACAGCGAACCGTGTTTCGACGTGGCCGTTGCGGCGTCCTTCTCCCCCACCGGTCCACGCGGGGCCGGCCGGCACGGCGTCGGCATGCTCTCGATCGCGGCCACCGCCAAGCAGGGCATGGATCTGCTGGCCCAGCATTGGAGCACGTGGGAAGAGGTCGCGCGGGAGCACGGGCATGTGGCGGACCGGTCGAAGTGGCGGCTGGTCGGTCCCATGCACCTCGCCGAGACGCGCGAGCAGGCCGAGCGCGACGTCGAGTACGGCATCGCCGCGTTCTCGCAGTACTTCTCGCACATTCTGCCGGCAGGCCCGGTGCAGGGTGACACGCCCGCCGAGATCATCGCGAACAATCACGCGACCGGTTTCGCGGTGATCGGCACACCGGAGGATGCGATCGCCAAGATCGAGGAACTGGTCGAGGCGAGCAACGGCGGCTTCGGTGCGTTCCTGCTTTTCGACCACGACTGGGCGCCTCCCGCGGCGAAGCTGCACAGCTATGAACTGTTCGCGCAGTACGTGATCCCGCACTTCACCGGGCAGCTCGCCGCACCCGCCGCGTCCCGCGACTGGGTCACCGGCAGCGGCCGCACGTTCGTCGACCAGGCCGCCCACGCGATCGGCAAGGCGATCGAGGATCATGCCGCCGAACAGCAGGCCAGGCATTCTGCGGTGAATTGAACTGCCACCACACAACCGATGACTTCACCGTCCCGCGATCTGACCGGCACGCTGCATGAGTGCATGGACCGGTGGAGTCTCAGGCTCGACGGGCCGGTACGCGAAGGCACGGAATCTCTGGTGGCACCGGTCCGCACCGACGGCGATCTTCCCGCCGTGCTGAAGGTCAGGGCGCCGGACGCCCCGAGCGAGCACGAGCATCTCGTGCTGCGCCGCTGGGCGGGGCACGCAGCGGTGCGGCTGCTGCGCGCCGACCCTCCTCGGCGGGCCGTGCTACTGGAGAGGCTGCAACCACAGGCATTGACAGGTCGACCGGACACCGAGGCCTGTGAGGTCGTCGCCGGCCTCTACGCTCGCCTGCACGTGCCGCCGATGCCGCAGTTGCCGTCGCTGCGCGCGCGGGTGGCGCAGTGGATCGAGGTCGCGGGCGGGTTGCCGCGCAGCGCCCCTATTCCGCACCGCCTGGTGGAGCAGGCCACCGTCCTGGGTCGCGAATTGACCGTCGAGACAGACGATTCGGTGGTCCTGCACGGAGATCTGTATTCCGGCAACATTCTCGCCTCCGATCGCGAGCCCTGGCTGGCGATCTCGCCGCAGCCGCTGAACGGGGACCCCCACTACGAGTTGGCCCCGATGCTGTGGCACCGGTGGGACGAGCTGGCTCAGGATGCCCGGGACGGCGTGCGTCGCCGCTTCTACACCCTCGTCGAGGCTGCGGGGCTCGATGAGGACCGCGCCAGGGCCTGGACGCTGATCCGCGTGGTGTGCACCGTCACCCGTGCGCTGATGGGACACCGGCATCAAGCCGCGGATTTCACGACCAGGTATGTGGCGGTCGCCAAGGCGATTCAGGATTGACACCACCGACCGGAAAGATACTCGGACGCCGACCCGTCCCACCTTCTTCACGTTGTTACAGCCGTGAACGATGCGTCACAGCGGAGCGAAGCAGGCGTTGGCGTCTTCCCGCGGAATCGACGCGTCTTGGCTGGAGAACGTCCCGACCACCCCGGCGCCGGTCACCTGCACGCTGTCGGCGTGAATGCCCAGCGGGTAGTTGTCGTTGAGTTTCCTCGTCAGGTCGTCAAGCGCGCCCTGCACCACGTCCTTGGGGAACGGTCCGTCGACCGCGACCACCTCGAGGTTCAGGTCACCTTCTGTGACAACGGGTTTGGCGGTCACCATGGTGGCGCCCGCATCCAGGACGAGGGTCCCGGCGGCCGGGTCGGTGCGGACCCCGGTGATCAACTCACCCACCGCGGGCAGGTTCGCCACCGCGGTGTCCCTGATGCCGTCGGAGCGCCACGTCAGGGTCGCCGACAGGGAGCCGATCGTGCCTTTGGAGTCTGCGGAGTCCTGCAACCGCACGTCTTCGAGGGTGACGTCGGCGGTCATGCCGTCAGCGGACTGCACGCGGTCCCCCGCGGTGTGCACGGAGATGTTGGTGTAGCGCCCGGTGAGGTGCTGCCACAGGAACGGCGGATTCACCCCGTAGGAGATCCTCGCGCCGTCCTCCACCACGCATTCGGCGATGCCGACGAGCACGTCGTCCGCGCGGTGCCGCGCATACAGTTCGGCGCCGGCGAGGCCGCCTGCGAGCGCCGCCACCACGATGACGCCGAGCAGCAGCCCGCTGCGACGGGTGACCCCGGTGCGACGCCGCGGAGCGGGCTCGCCGGCATGTGGTGGCGTCGATTGCGGCGGCACCGGCCGGTCCGGCGGGGGCGCCGCCGGTCGCCGCATCCGCTCGGTGGGCGCGGTGTCGCGCATCGGCGGTCGCAGACGTTCCGTGCGCGCGTCGGGCGCACCGGGACGAGGCAGCCGCCGGGTCACCGGATCAGTCCCCGGGTGGGCCCGACCCCGCCGGTCGGGTGGCCGGGGAGGTTGCGGCGGCGTCGTCACCGGCGCAATTCTGCCGCACGACGCTACGTTGACCGCATGGATTCCGGACCGCCCCCGTTGATCAGCTCGGCGCCGCGACCGCATCCCGCGCGGTTGGACGCCGCCACCTATCCCGTCCACGGCGAGGCGGCGGCCCGGTTCGGTGACATGGACGCCAACGGGCACCTGAACAACGTGGCGCTGGAATCGCTGCACGAGAACACCAGGGCGACGTTCAACCGATGTGTCTACCCCGGGGCCTACGACCTGGCCACCCGGGCGCACCGCCTCGTGACGTCGACGATCGTCGTGCACTACCTGCGCGAGGCGCCGTGGCCGGCGGTGCTGCAGACCGCGATCGGCGTCGGGCATATCGGCCGCACCTCGTTCGTGGCGTCGAGCGCGCTGTTCCTCGACGGCGCCTGCATCAGCCTCTGCGACACGGTGCTGGTGCTGCTCGACGACACCGGCCCGACACCGATCCCGGATGACGTGCGTGCCGGCCTGGAGGCGTCACGGCTTGCAGCCAGCAGGTAGCGAGATCGACCGCCAACCACAATGACACCGGCCTACCTGCCGGGCAGAGTGGACTGCGCCAGCTTCGCCAGCCGAGGGAGACCACCGTGCCGACGTCCATCATCCCCAGCACCCACACCGCCTCCCTGCACGACGGTGAGATCGTCGAGGAGTCCGAGCTGGGCTCCATGCGCCGTGTCACCGCCGACAATCTGCCAATTCTGAACGGGCTGTCGATCAAGCGGGTGCTGCTCAACCCCGGGGCGATGCGCACCCCGCACTGGCACGCCAACGCCGACGAACTCACCTACTGCGTCTCGGGCACGGCGCTGGTGTCGATCCTCGACGACCACAGTCGCTTCGCGACCTTCGTAGTGACCGCCGGTCAGATGTTCCATGCCACATCGGGGTCGCTGCACCACATCGAGAACATCGGCGAGGACGTCGCCGAGTTCATCATCGCCTTCCGCCACGAACGGCCCGAAGATTTCGGCTTCGGCGCCACCCTCGGAGCCTTCTCCGACGCCGTGCTCGGCAACACCTACGACCTGCCTGCCTCCGACATGGCCAGGATCCGGCGCGACACCACCGATCACAAACTCGCCGCGCGCATCGGCGCACCCGACGTGCCCGCCTGCGCGTACTTCAGCGATCCGCACAAGTTCGACATCGAAGCGCAGACCCCGGGCCTGAACTACGTGACGGGAAACGCGCGGTTCGCACGGGACCAGTTCTGGCCGGCACTGAAGAACATGTCGATGTACTCGCTGCGGGTGGCCGAGGACGGGATGCGGGAACCGCACTGGCATCCGGTCACCGCCGAGATGGGTTACGTCAGGCACGGCAACGCCCGTATGACGGTGATGAATCCCGATGGCACACTGGACACTTGGACAATGGGTGCCGGCGACATGTACTTCATCCCACGCGCCTATCCGCACCACATCGAAAACACCGGCCCCGACCAATGGCACTTCCTGATCTTCTTCGATCAGCCGTTCCCGGCCGACATCGGTTACCGCGCATCGGCAAGCGCCTATTCCCGCGAAGTGCTGGCGGCGGCGTTCAACACACACCTCGACGACCTGCCGCGGTTCCCGTTCACCCCCGCCGATCCACTGATCGTGGGCCGCAGCAACCCCGTCGACTGACCGGACACACCGCAGCGTGAGGATGTCTGGGCGTGCCGACGGCCGGCATCTGTGTCACCATACGAACCGTGGGGTTGTCAGATCGTCTCAGTGGTATCGGACGTTCCGCACTCGCCGCGGGGGTCTGCTCATTCGTCACGCTTGTCCTTGCGCCGCAAGCCTTTGCCCAGCCCGCACCGCCCGCGCCGCCTGCTCTGCCGCCGCCTGGATGCCCGGACGTCGAGGTCGTCTTCGCCCGCGGCACCACCGAGGCGCCGGGCCTCGGCGTCATGGGCCAGGCGTTCGTCGACGACCTTGCGGCCCGGGTCGGTGACAAATCGGTCGGGGTGTACGCAGTCGACTATCCGGCCAGTCCTGACTTCCCCACCGCCATCGAGGGCATCACCGACGCCAGCACCCACGTGCAACGGGTGGCGATGGACTGCCCCGACACCAAACTGGTGCTCGCCGGTTACTCGCAGGGTGCGGCGGTGATGGGTTTTGTGACAACGGAATTGATTCCCGATGGCGTCTCGGTGTCGGAGGTTCCGGAGCCGATGCCGCCTGACATCGCCGACCACGTCGCGGCGGTCGCGCTGCTGGGGGCGCCGTCGGAACGGTTCATGGACGCGATCCAGCAGCCGCCGGTGACGATCGGCACGCTGTACGAACCCAAGACCATCGAACTGTGTGTGCCGAACGATTTCGTGTGCTCGACGGGCAACGACATCGGCGCGCATGCCCGCTACATCTCGGACGGTCTGGTGGTGCAGGCCGCCGATTTCGCCGCGAGCAAGCTGGCCGTTGCACAGGCAGAGACCGCGACGTCCGGAAACTGAGACCGTTCGGCCGGCCGTCGGTAAAACTGGGGCCATGACCGAATCCGTTGCCGCCCGCGTCGCGGTGTATCTCGACTTCGACAACATCGTCATCTCGCGGTACGACCAGGTCAACGGCCGCAACTCGTTTCAGAAGGACAAGGCCAAACCGCCCGCCGACGGGCCGGACAGGCTGGCTCGCGCGACCGTCGACGTCGGCGCCCTCATCGACTTCGCCTCGTCTTTCGGGACGCTGGTGCTCACGCGCGCCTACGCCGACTGGTCGGCCGACATCAACGCCGGCTACCGCGGCCAACTGGTCGGTCGCGCGGTCGACCTCGTCCAGTTGTTCCCGGCGGCGGCCTACGGGAAGAACGGTGCCGACATCCGGCTGGCCGTCGACGCGGTCGAGGACATGTTCCGCCTGCCCGACCTGACCCATGTCGTCATCGTCGCCGGCGACTCCGATTACATCGCGCTCGCCCAGCGGTGTAAACGCCTGGGCCGCTATGTCGTCGGCATCGGGGTTGCCGGCTCGTCGAGCCGCATGCTGGCCGCGGCATGCGACGAGTTCGTCACCTACGATGCGCTGCCCGGCATACCCACGCCCGAGCCGGCGGCAGTCGAAACGACGCCGGCACGGCGGAGACGGTCCGGAACTGCCAAGACCTCCGAGGAGCCTGAGACGCCGGATCCGCAGGCGGCGGCCACCGGGCTGCTGACCCGCGCGCTGCGGATCGGGCTGGAGAAGGACGATGTCGACTGGCTGCACAACTCGGCGGTCAAGGCGCAGATGAAACGCATGGATCCCTCGTTCAGTGAGAAGTCGCTGGGCTACCGCTCGTTCAGCGACTTCCTGCGCTCCAGATCCGACGTCGTGGAGCTGGACGAGAGTTCGACGACCAGGATGGTGCGACTGGCCGAGCCCCAGGCCCAGAACCCTGGGGCCCAGAACTAAAGAAAGCCGGACCTGAGACTCGGTGTCTCAGGTCCGGCTGTTCGTCCGGTGGAGCTGCCGGGAATTGAACCCGGGTCCTACGGCATTCCCTCAAGGCTTCTCCGTGCGCAGTTCGCTATGTCTCTACTCGGATCTCCTGATCACGCGAACAAGTCAGGATGACGATCCCAGTCGCTGTTTGATGTCCCCGCGGGTTCCGCGACCGAACCCGTGGGTGGGTCCCTCTAGATGACGCCAGGATCCGGGTCGAGGGCACTCCCGGTCTGACGGATTAGCTTCGCTTAGGCAGCGAGAGCGTAATCGCGCTGATTGGAATCGGCGCTTAATTGGTTACAACGACGCTTACGGTGGTCAGTTGTCTGCACCGGCACGCTTCCCTTGATTCGATGCGCGAAGTCGAAACCGTTCAGCCCCTCGCACACCCGCCGACCTTCGGCGGACACTTCATACTACCGGTGTCTGCAACACCGGCCGCCGGATATTTAATCCGTCTCTGTGCGGTCGCGCACCACGGCGGGCGAGAACTCCCGGTCTCGGCCCTCGACGTACATGTCGACCAGGTCCGCCATCGGCACCGGACGGCCGAACAGGTGTCCTTGAGCCAGCCTGCCGCCGGCGCGGTAGACCATCTCCGACTGCTCGGACGTCTCGATGCCCTCGGCGATCACCTCGAGCCCGAGGTCGCGACACAGTCGGATAACCGAGCGGTACAACGCCAAATCGCGCGCCGGATGGCCTCCCGAGACCAAGCTGCGGTCGAGCTTGACGATCTGCACCGGCAGGCAGTGCAGGTAGGTCAGCGAGTTGAAGCCCGCACCGAAGTCGTCCAGCGCGACCTTGACACCGAGTTCGCTCAGCCGGCTGATCTGCGCAGCCGCCCGGTCGAGGTCGACGATCGGCTCGGTCTCGGTGATCTCCAGCACCAGCCTGTTGCGCGGAATCTTGTGTCGTGTCAACGCCGCACGCACCTGCTGCTCGAAGCCGGGGTTTCCGAGCCGAGCCGCCCCGATGTTGACGTGGATGTCCAGGTCGAGCCCTGTACCCCTGACCTCCTGGCAGGCCAGGTCGAGCACCAGGGCGTCGAGGTCGGAGCCCAGTCCGGCAGCTTCGGCCACTGCGACGAACGTCTCCGGAGAGATGTCGATGCCGTTCGGCGCTGTCCATCTGGCCAGCGCTTCGACCGCCATCGGGCAGCCCTCGGGTAGCCGCACCACCGGCTGATAGACCAGGCGGAACCCGGGCGGGGGTCGGCCGGCGCTGCTGCGCAGCAGCGTCGGGAAGTCGACCATCACCCCCGAGGACGGCTGGTAGACCACGGCGGTGTCCTTGCCCAGCCGCTTTCCGGCGTACATCGAGATGTCCGCCTGCCGCAGCAGATCATCCGAAGTCTGCGGCACTCCGTCGGCTTCCGGCCGCACCAGCCCCATGCTGGCCCTGACCCGCAGCGAGGAGCCGTGTACCGGGAACGGGTCACGCAGCGCGATCCGCAGCCGCTCCGCCACGACCTCTAACTGCTCCGTTTCGCCGTGGATCAGGATGGCGAATTCGTCGCCGCCGATGCGGGCCAGGGTGTCTCCGTCGGACACGCACCGCTTCAACCGTTCCCCGACCGCGCAGAGCAGTTCGTCGCCCGCCGCGTGACCGAAACGGTCGTTGACTTCCTTGAAGTCGTCGATGTCGACGAAGATCAGCACGAAATCGCCGTGTGCCATGGCTTCGTCGAGCCGCCGGGCGAAGAGGATCCGGTTCGGCAGTCCGGTCAGCGCGTCGTGGTGGACCTGATAGGCCAACCCTCGCTGCGCCCAGTACAGCCGTTGGGTCAGCAGATTCTGGGCCCGCAACACGAGGATCTGCCGGACGGTGACCAGGGCGACCATCGCTACTGTCAGCCACACCACCAAGGAGCTCAGCTGCTGCCCGATCAGGACATGGAAGCCGAACATGATCGCGATGCCGAGGAATCCCAGGTAGGGCAGGATCAGCTGGGCCCAGTCGACGCCACGGCCGGTGCCGCTGTCACCGGAATCCGAGGTCTCCAGCATCGCCTGTGCGATGAACACCGGGCCGATGATCAGCCCGATACCGGCCCACAGGTCACCGCCCTCCACACCGACAGAGCGGAGGTAGGCGACCACCCGGTCGGAGGCGGCCATGGTCACCAGGCCGCCGGCCAGCAGCAGATAGTTCTTGCGGTACGGGCGACCAGGCTGGTAGAACATCGCGATCACCACCGCCCACGCCACCAGCAGCAATTCGGCGACCGTGAAGATGACCTCGATCGCCGGCACGCCGGATCGGGGCAGCGACGCGGTTGAGCTGGTGCCGAAGTCGCCCATCACCGCCAGGATCAGGAAGGAGACCCCGGCGATGACGCCGTCGAAGGCGTTGGTGATGAACGGATATCGCAGCGGACTGTCCGGGGGCCCGGTGACCCCGCCGCTGGAGCGGACCAGCAGGATGACCGCGCCCAGTGCGAGCACCGGCAGCGACAGATAGGCCACGCGCGCGATCATCGGCGCGGTACCGGCGCCGCTGCTCCACCACGAGATCTGGCCGAGCACCCAGGCCGCCAGCGCCGCCACGTAGAGCAGCCGCCAGGCCCGTGCCAGTCCGGTCATACGTCGCGCGACGACGAGCCCGCATACCGCGGCGCCCAGCGCGGTGCCAGTCTGCAGTACGAGCTCGCCTCGGCGGGCAGCCTCCTCGCCCCACAGCGCTGCGGCGTTCACCACCGCCAGCAGGGCGACCCCGATGTAGACCGGAAGTCGGATTCGCGACGGGCTGGCTGCCACCCCATCTCCTTCCCAGGGGGCGCCCCGCGGGGGGACGGCACTGAGGTCGACCGTAGCTAATTGGCCGCGATCATCGCGACCGAACCGAGCGCTAGCACCATGCCGAACGCCTGCCATCGGCTTACCCGCTCACGCAGCACCACGATCGCCAGCAGCACCGTCGCGGCCGGGTACAGCGCGATCAACACCCCCGCCAGCGACAACATCGACGACTGGAGTGCCAGCAACGTCGCGACGTTCGCGACGGTGTCGAGCGCACCGGCGAACACCGCCAGCCGCAGCGGCACACCCCGCTCCAGCACCAGGTTCGCGGTCATCGCGGCGGCGATCAGCACCACCGCGGCCGCCGCGAGCCGGCCGAGCACCAACGGCCACAGTTTGGCCTCAGTCGGGACCTGGTCCAAAACGACGAAATTCATCCCGAACGCCACCCCGGACCCGACCGTCAACCAGGCGACCTTCGCGGTGAAGCGGTGCGGCGTGGAGTCCCGGTCCTCGGCGCCGCGGCTGACCAGCACCACTGCGACCAACGCGAGCACCACCCCGACACCGGCGAGAGCGCTGGGCCGCTCTCCGAGAGTGAGGCCCACCAGCACCGGGATCCCGGCGACCAGGACCGCGGTCAGCGGAGACACCACCGCGATCGGGCCCGAGCCCAGCGCCGCGTAGAACCACCACACGCCGAAGGCCTGCACCAGCCCCGCCAACAACCCCCACCACACGGCCGGACCGCTGAGCTGCCCACCCATCGGGATGGCGACCAGCGCCAGCAATACCAGCGCCACCGGATACGAGACGAGGACCACCCGCAGTGCGGCCACCCGCCGCGAGGCGATGCCACCGACGAAATCGCTGACGCCGTAGCCGAACGCGGCGAGCAGCGCGGTGAGGATGCCGGTCAGGACGTGATGCCCTTGACGCGGCGCCCCAGTTCGCGGGTGACCTCACGTTGGGCGTCCCGCCGCGCCATGTCCTGGCGTTTGTCGTGAGCCTGTTTGCCGCGGGCCAGCGCCAGCTCGACCTTGACCTTGCCGCCGGTGAAGTACAGCGACAGCGGCACCAGGGTGAGGTTCCCGTCGCGGATCTTGCCGACCAGGTTGTCGATCTCCCTGCGGTGCAGCAGCAGCTTGCGGTTGCGCCGCGGGGCATGGTTGGTCCAGGTGCCGTGGTGATACTCCGGAATGTGCAGGTTGCGCAGCCAGATCTCGCCGTCGTCGACGGTGGCGAACGCGTCGGCCAGCGACGCCTGACCTTCGCGCAGGCTCTTGACCTCCGTGCCCATCAACGCGATGCCCGCCTCGAAGGTCTCCAGGATCGAATAGTTGTGCCGCGCCTTGCGATTGGTCGCGACGACCTGGTTGTTGCTGTCCTTGACGGCCTTGGTCTTCTTGGCCACCGCTACCGTCGCACGTAGAGCCGCAGTGTGACGTACGCCGTGATACCCGACATGGCGAGACCGAGGAACAGCATCCACGGAGCGCTGTAGTACAGGATGTCGGCATAGTCGACCTTGGCGATCAGGTTCGCTTGGTAGAACTGGTCGAGCGCGTTCTCCAGGAACAGCGCGCGCACCAGGATCAGCCCGACGATCGCGATGACCACACCGATGAACGCGGCGAGCATCGCTTCCACCAGGAACGGCAGCTGGGTATACCAGCGGGTGGCCCCGACCAGTCGCATGATGCCGATCTCGGTGCGCCTGGTGTAGGCCGCGACCTGGACCATGTTCGCGATCAGGAGCACCGCGCCGATCGCCTGCACCAGCGCCACCGCGAATGCCGCGTTACTGATGCCGTCGAGGACCGCGAAGAGCCGGTCGATCAGGTCCTTCTGGTTGAGCACGTTCTGCACTCCGGGCTGACCGCGGATCGCGTCGTCGAAGTCCTCGTGCTGCTCGGGGTCGTCGAGCTTCACCACGAACGACGCCGGGAACGCGTCGCGACCGGCGACGTCCTTGTACTGCGGGAACTTCCGGATCGCGTCGTCGTAGGCCTCGTCGCGGTTGAGGAACCGCACCGAGCGGACGTCGTCGCGGTCCTCGATGGTCTTCCGCAGCGCCTTGCACGGGTCCGCATCACACGTCGGGTCGTTGGCCGACACGTCGTTGGTGAGGAAGACCTGGCTCTCCACCCGGTCCAGATAGATCGCGCGGGACTGATCGGCGAGCCGGACGATCAGCATGCCACCACCGAACAGCCCGATCGAGATCGCGGTGGTGAGGATCATCGCGACCGTCATGGTCACGTTGCGGCGAAGCCCGGTCAGAACTTCGTTGACGAGAAAGCCGAAACGCACTAGCGATCCATTCCGTAGACGCCGCGCTGTTCGTCACGAATCAGCCGGCCGAGTTCGAGTTCGACGACACGTTGGCGCATCGAGTCGACGATGTGGTGGTCGTGGGTGGCCATCACCACCGTCGTGCCCGTGCGGTTGATGCGCTCGAGCAGGTCCATGATGTCCTTGCTGGTTTCCGGGTCGAGGTTGCCGGTGGGCTCGTCGGCGAGCAGCACCAGCGGCCGGTTGACGAACGCCCGCGCGATCGCGACCCGCTGCTGCTCACCTCCCGACAGTTCGGCGGGGAGTCGGTTGGCCTTGCCGGACAGCCCGACCATCTCGAGCACCTCGGGGACCACGCGGTTGATGGTGTCGGCACGCTTGCCGATCACCTCGAGCGCGAAGGCGACGTTCTCGAAGACGGTCTTCTGCTGCAGCAGCCGGAAGTCCTGGAACACGCACCCGATCACCTGCCGCAGACCGGGGATGTGACGTCCGGACAGCTTGTTCACGTGGAACTTCGAGACCCGGATGTCTCCCGAGGACGGGTGGTCCTCGGCGAGCAGCAGCCGCATGAACGTGGATTTGCCCGAACCCGACGGGCCGATGAGAAAGACGAACTCACCCTTGTCGATCTTCACCGACACGTTGTCGAGCGCCGGACGCGCCGACGACTTGTACTGCTTTGACACACGATCGAGGGTGATCATCACGGCACGCCAGTGTAGCGGGGTGGCCTGTCCCCGCCCCCGACCTAGGGCAGTGGCGGCACCGGCGGCGCCTGGCCGGGCGGGGTGATGGTGGTGGGCGGCACCGCCGACGGCGCCTGCGTGAACGTCTGCGGGCTCAGCGGCCCCGGGCCGTCGGGATCGATGACCGTCGTCGTCGGGCCGAACGGCACCACCGGGCCGATCGGACCCGGGGTGGTGGTGTCCGTCGGTTCCGGTGTGGGGGTCGGTGTCGGCGTCGTGGTCGTCGTCGTCGTGGTCGTCGTGGTGCGCGTCGTGAGTTCAGGTTCGCGGGGCGCGACGTTGGTGCGCGGCACCCAGGTGTAGTTCGGGTCGGGTACGAACCCGGGCGGGACCACCTGGTTGGCCGGCGCCGCCGGCGGCGACGGAGCGGGAGGCTCGAAGTTCTCGTACACCCAGTACAGCGCGATGAACGCGACGATCAGACCGAAGGTGGACAGCCGCATCCGCCGTCCGAACAGATAGGCGCGCGAATGGCGGTCGGGTCTGCGCCAGCTCTGCAGGGACGCCGGGAGCCTCATGACTTCTGCTCCGATCGCCCGGCAGTGGCGGCTTCACTGCCCACCGTGTCGCCGCTGGCACTGATATTGCTCACCGTCGGAGTGTGATCCTGCGTGGCGATCCCCGCGCCGGCCAGCGCCGCGATGATCAGGATCCGCAACCGGCGACCGACCTCGAACTGCTTGCCGGGCAGCGTCCGGGCGACCATGCGCAGATTCACCGTGTCGACCTGGATGCTCTCCACGCCCATCAGCTGGGGCGTGTCCAGCAGCAGCGCACGCAGCTCGGGGTCCTGCATCGCCCGCTCCCCGACGCGGTGCAGCACCTCGTTGACGCTGTTGAGGTCCACCGAGGTGGGCACCGGGATGTCGACCACCGCGCGCGCCCAGTCCTTGGACATGTTCAACGATTGGACGATGTTGCCGTTGGGGACGGTGAACACCTCCCCCTCGCTGGTACGCAGTTTGGTCACCCGGAGCGTGACCTCTTCGACGGTGCCCTGGGCCGGTTCGGGCGCGCCGACCACGTTCAGCTGCACCAGGTCGCCGAAGCCGTACTGACGTTCGGTGATGATGAAGAACCCGGCCAGCAGATCCTGCACCAGCTTCTGAGCGCCGAAGCCGAGAGCGGCGCCGATCACGGCCGCCGGTGCGACCAGTGACCCGACGGGTATCGCGAGGATGTCGGTGATCTGCACGGCCACCATCACGAACAGCAGCGCCACCGACACCCAGGAGATCACCGAGGCCACCGCCTGGCGGTGCTTGGCGCTCTCGGTGCGGACCAGCTGATCGCTCTCCCGGTACTGGGCGTCGATGCGGCGGGTGATGCGTTGTGCGGACCAGTTGATGAACCTGGCGGCCAGCAGGCCGCCGATCAACAGCAGCGCGATCGGCACACCCCGGGCCAGAATCCAGACACCGGTGTCGCCTTCCCAGAACCCGTGCCAGGTGCCGGAGAGGTCGAGGGCGAGGAGTCGATCAGTCGTCATCTTTTTGGTGACGCCAGCGGATGCCGGCCTCCAGGAAGCCGTCGATGTCTCCGTCGAGCACCGCGGCCGGGTTTCCGACCTCATACTCGGTGCGCAGGTCCTTGACCATCTGGTACGGGTGCAACACGTAGGAGCGCATCTGGTTGCCCCACGAGCTGCCGCCGTCGCCCTTGAGCGCGTCGAGCTCGGCCCGCTCGTCCTGACGTTTGCGCTCCAGCAGTTTGGCCTGCAGCACCCGCATCGCGGCGACCTTGTTCTGCAGCTGCGACTTCTCGTTCTGGCAGGTGACGACGATGCCGGTCGGCAGGTGTGTCAGCCGGACCGCCGAGTCGGTGGTGTTCACCGACTGTCCGCCCGGGCCGCTGGAGCGGTACACGTCGACGCGCAGGTCGGTCTCCGGGATGTCGATGTGGTCGGTGGTCTCGACCACCGGCAGCACCTCGACGTCGGCGAACGACGTCTGCCGGCGGCTCTGGTTGTCGAACGGGCTGATCCGCACCAGCCGGTGGGTGCCCTGCTCCACCGACAGGGTGCCGTAGGCGAACGGGGCGTGCACCGCGAAGGTGGCGCTCTTGATGCCGGCCTCTTCGGCGTAGGAGGTGTCGAACACCTCGACCGGATAGTTGCGCTGCTCGGCCCAGCGGATGTACATCCGCATCAGCATCTCGGCCCAGTCGGCGGCGTCCACGCCACCGGCGCCGGACCGGATCGTCACCACGGCCTCGCGTTCGTCGTACTCCCCGGACAGCAGGGTCCGGACCTCCATGGCCTCGATGTCCTCGCGGAGCTTCTTCAGTTCGGCGTCCGCCTCGACGGTGGCGTTGTCGGCGTCGCTGCCCTCCTCTTCGGAGGCGAGCTCGTAGAGCACCGGCAGATCCTCGAGACGGCTGCGCAGTTCCTCGACCCGGCGGAGTTCGTTCTGCGCGTGGGACAGATCGCTGGTCACCTTCTGCGCGCGGGTCTGGTCGTCCCACAGCTGGGGATCGGAGGCGTCCTTCTCCAGCTGTTCGATGCGCCCGCGAAGCCCGTCGACGTCGACGACACGCTCCACCGTGGTCAGGGTGGCGTCGAGGGCGGCGATGTCGGCTTGGCGGTCGGGATCCACGGAACAACAGGTTACTCACTCCCCCGCCGGCGGCGGTCGTCGCAGCCCGGCGGGCGATCGGCGACCGATTTCACCGCCACCATCCCGGAATGCCGTCCACGGAGATGCGCGCGATCTAGCATCGGGGTCGGAACCTCCGTCCGGCCACGTCGCGACAGCCCCTTGCGCGCGGCCGGGTAGCGACAGAAGGCAGCCCATATGCCCCCTTTGCGGCCCTACTACGTGGCCGTCGTCGGCGCCGGACCCTCCGGGTACTTCGCCGCGGCGTCCCTGCTCAAGTACGGCGGGTCCGGTGAGAACCGCGACGTCCGAGTCGACATGCTGGAAATGCTGCCGACGCCGTGGGGACTGGTGCGGTCCGGGGTCGCCCCGGACCACCCCAAAATCAAGTCGATCAGCGCCCAGTTCGAGAAGACGTCGCTGGACCCGCGATTCCGGTTCTTCGGAAACATCGTCGTCGGCGATCACGTGCACCCCGCTGAGCTGGCCGAGCGCTACGACGCGGTGATCTACGCGACCGGTGCGCAATCCGACCGCGCGCTCGGGATCCCCGGTGAGGACCTGCCCGGCAGCGTCGCCGCGGTGGACTTCGTCGGCTGGTACAACGCCCACCCCCATTTCGTGGAGATGACACCGGATGTGTCGGGTGGCCGTGCGGTGGTGGTGGGCAACGGCAACGTCGCTATCGACGTGGCCCGGATCCTGGTCAGTGACCCCGACCTGCTGGCCGAGACCGACATCGCCGATCACGCGCTGGAGTCGTTGCGACCCCGCGGTGTCGAAGAGGTGCTGATCATCGGCCGGCGCGGTCCGCTGCAGGCGCCTTTCACCACGCTGGAGCTGCGCGAGCTCGGGGACCTGGAAGCGCTCGGTGACGTCGACATCGTGATCGACCCCGACGATTTCGCCGACATCACCGACGAGGATCTCGAAGCCGCCGGGAAGACGGTGCGCAACAACATCAAGGTGCTGCGCGGATATGCCGAAGCGACACCGAAGGGTGCGCGGCGCCGGATCGTGTTCCGGTTCAAGACCTCACCGATCGAGATCAAGGGCGACGGCAGGGTGGAGTCGATCGTGCTGGGCCGCAACGAACTGATCAGCGGCCCCGACGGGCGGGTGACGGCAAAGGACACCGGCGAGCGCGAGGAGGTGCCGGCGCAGCTGGTGGTGCGGGCCGTCGGATACCGCGGGTTGCCGACGCCCGGTCTCCCGTTCGACGAGCGGGCGGGCACGATTCCGCACACCGACGGCCGGATCGACGGGAGCCGCAATGAATACGTGGTGGGCTGGATCAAACGCGGGCCCACCGGCGTCATCGGCAGCAACAAGAAGGACTCCGCCGACACCGTCGAGACGCTGCTGGCCGATCTGGCGGACGCCGAACTCGCGGAGTTCCAGCCCGATCACCTCGATACCGTGCAGCGCTGGCTGCTGGAGCGTCAGCCGAAGCTGGTGACCACCGATCACTGGAAGTTGATCGACGAGCACGAACGGACCGCGGGTCAGGGCTCGGGACGGCCGCGGGTCAAGCTGACCAGCGTCGAGGAGCTGCTCCGCATCGGGCACGGCTGACGTCGACGCGCGCGAGGCACGGGGCGGTGAGGAGTCGGCCCGGCCGAATCAGTGCGGCGGCGGTGGCGGATCGGTCGGCGGCAGCGGCTCTGGACGTGTCCCGAACGCCCACTTCTCCGGGTTGCCCGGCGAGTACATGACGTCGATCAGCTGACCCATGGTGGGCCAGTTGTCGACGTCGGACGTCATCCGCGTGTACACGGTGTACTCGTTGACCGTCGGGCCGTTGATCACCCCGGTGATCGTGACGAACTGCTCGCCCGTGACCCCGTCCGGGCGTGGGCTGACCCCGGTGACCAGCAGCGTGCCGGGCACCCAGTCGTTGCCGACGCCCCGCCGTCGCGCGAGCAAGGGTCTCGCCAGAAGCACCAGCGCACCGACCAGCAGCAGGATCATCGCGAATTCGAACACACGGCCATGGTAGGACGGCACCTATGAGCACCCTGGCGGACGACCTGACCCTGGCACTGCGACTGGCCGACGAAGCGGACGCGCTGACGATGCAGCGTTTCGGCGCCGTCGACCTGAAGGTTGAGACGAAACCGGACATGACGCCGGCCACCGACGCCGACCTGGATGCCGAGAAACTGCTGCGGTCCCGACTGGCCGAGGAGCGGCCGCAGGACTCCGTGTTCGGCGAGGAGTTCGGCGGGACAAAGGAGTTGCGCGGCAGGCAGTGGGTGGTCGACCCGATCGACGGCACGAAGAACTTCGTTCGCGGCGTGCCGGTGTGGTCGACGTTGATCGCGTTGCTCGTCGACGGCGTTCCGGTCGTCGGCGTGGTCAGCGCCCCCGCTCTGGGCCGCCGGTGGTGGGCCGCGGACGGCCAGGGCGCGTACACGTCGTTCGGCGGTCAGACCCGCAGCATCTCGGTGTCCGGCGTCGGCGAGCTCGACGCGGCCAGTGTGTCGTACTCCGATCTGACGACGGGCTGGGACGACAACCGCCCCCGGTTCGTCGAGTTCCTCGACGCGGTGTGGCGGGTACGCGGCTACGGCGACTTCTGGTCGTACTGCCTGGTCGCCGAGGGAGCGGTCGACGTCGCGGTGGAACCGGAGGTCAAGCTGTGGGATCTCGCGCCGCTGGACATCCTGGTGCGGGAGGCCGGCGGGCGGTTCACCGACCTGTCCGGCGCGACCGGTCCGCACGGCGGCAGCGCGCTGGCGACGAACGGACTTCTGCACGACGCGGTGCTGGCCGCCCTCACCGACTGAGGGCGCGCGGGCGTGTGAGATGCGCTACAGATCCACCGACCTTACTCAGCAGTCAGTTCCGATACCTTACTCTGGAGTCAGTTGCGCAATCGCGTATCTCCGATGATCAGACGAGGGCAGCTGACAATGACGAACACCCTGCCGACCAAACGCAACGGCCACGAAAGTGCCGTCGGACTTCAGAAGCACAAGCGGTCCATCACCGATGTCGGGTTGGCGCTGATCACCCCGATCATGGGCCAAGAGTTCCTGGACAAGTACAACCTGCGCGATCCGCTCAACCGGGGGCTGCGCTACGGGGTCAAACAGGCCTTCTCCGCCGCAGGCGCCTCGACCCGCCAGTTCAAGCGCATCCAGGGCCTCGGTAAGCCCGCGACCCGACTGGAGGCCAATCGACCCAGAGGCTCGGACTACTTCGACCTGACCCCCGACGACGACCAGAAGATGATCGTCGCGACCGTCGAGGAGTTCGCCGAGGAGATCCTGCGGCCCGCGGCGCACGACGCCGACGCCGCCGCCGGTTATCCACCGGACCTGATCTCCAGGGCCGCCGAGTTGGGCATCACGGCCATCAATGTGCCGGAGGATTTCGACGGCATCGCCGAGCACCGCTCGACGGTGACCAACGCGCTCGTCGCCGAGGCGCTGGCGTACGGCGACATGGGGCTGGCGCTGCCGATCCTGGCACCGGGCGGGGTCGCGTCGGCATTGACCCACTGGGGCAGCGCCGATCAGCAGGCGACCTACCTCAAGGAATTCGCCGGCGACAACGTGCCGCAGGCGTGCGTGGCAATCGCCGAACCGCACCCGCTGTTCGATCCGACGGCACTGAAGACCACCGCCGTCCGCACGCCGAGCGGGTACCGCCTCGACGGCGTGAAGAGCCTGGTGCCCGCTGCCGCCGACGCCGAGGTCTTCATCGTCGCCGCGCAGCTCAACGGCAAGCCGACCCTGTTCATCGTCGAGGCGTCGACGAAGGGTTTGACGGTGACGCCAGATCCGAGCATGGGCATCCGGGCCGCCGCGCTGGGCCGCGTCGAACTCAACAACGTGACCGTGCCGCTGAGCGCTCGGTTGGGCGAGCACGACGCGGAGGAGGCCGATTACGCGCACGCCTACTCCGAGGCGATCGCACTGTCGCGGCTCGGCTGGGCCGCACTGGCGGTCGGCACCTCGCACGCGGTGCTCGACTACGTCATCCCGTATGTCAAGGAGCGCACCGCATTCGGTGAGCCGATCGCGCACCGGCAGTCGGTGGCGTTCATGTGCGCCAACATCGCGATCGAGCTCGACGGCCTGCGCCTGATCACCTGGCGCGGGGCGTCGCGGGCCGAGCAAGGGTTGTCGTTCGCCCGCGAAGCCGCCCTGGCCAAGAAACTGGGCAGCGACAAGGCCATGCAGATCGGCCTCGACGGCGTCCAGTTGCTCGGCGGCCACGGCTACACCAAAGAACATCCGGTCGAACGCTGGTACCGCGATCTCCGGGCCATCGGCGTCGCCGAAGGCGTCGTCGTTCTCTGACCGAGTGTCCTCCAGGAAGGCTTGAACATCATGGCGATCAATCTGGAAATGCCGAAGAAGCTCCAGGCGGTCATCGAGAAGGGCCACCAGGGCGCCGCCGAGATGATCCGTCCCATCTCGCGCAAATACGACCTCAAGGAGCACGCGTACCCCGTCGAGCTCGACACCCTCGCCGATCTGTTCGAGGGCATCTCGGAGGCCAACACCATCTCGTTCGCGGGCACGGACGCGTTCGTAGGTGGCAGCGGCGACGACAAGAAGTCGAATATCAACGGCGCCAACATGTCTGCGTTGCTGAACGCACTGGAGATCTCCTGGGGCGACGTGGCGCTGCTGCTGTCGGTGCCGCGGCAGGGTCTGGGCAACGCGGCGATCTCGTCGGTCGCCACGCCGGAACAGCTGGAGCGCCTGGGCAAGGGCGTGTGGGCGGCCATGGCGATCACCGAACCGAGCTTCGGTTCGGATTCGGCCGCCGTGTCGACCACCGCGGTCCTCGACGGCGACGAGTACGTGATCAACGGCGAGAAGATCTTCGTCACCGCCGGCTCGCGCGCCTCCCACATCGTGGTGTGGGCGACGCTGGACAAGTCCAAGGGCCGTGCGGCGATCAAGTCGTTCATCGTGCCGCGCGAGCATCCCGGGGTGACCGTCGAGCGCCTGGAGCACAAGCTCGGTATCAAGGCCTCCGACACCGCGGTGATCCGCTTCGACAACGCCAGGATCCCGAAGGACAACCTGCTCGGCGACCCGGAGATCCACGTGGAGAAGGGTTTTGCCGGGGTCATGGAGACCTTCGACAACACTCGCCCCATCGTGGCGGCGATGGCCGTCGGCGTGGCCCGCGCCGCACTGGAGGATCTGCGCAAGATCCTCACCGACGCAGGCATCGAGATCTCCTACGACAAGCCCGCGCACGCACAGAGCGCCGCGGCCGCGGAGTTCCTCCGGATGGAGGCTGAGTGGGAGTCCGGCTACCTGTTGACCGTGCGGTCGGCATGGCAGGCCGACAACCGGATCCCCAACTCGAAGGAAGCCTCGATGGGCAAGGCCAAGGCCGCCCGGGTGGCCAGCGACATCACCCTCAAGGCCGTCGAAATGGCCGGCACCACAGGCTATTCCGAGCAGACGCTGCTGGAGAAGTGGGCGCGTGACTCAAAGATCCTCGATATCTTCGAGGGCACCCAGCAGATCCAGCAGCTGGTCGTGGCCAGACGTCTACTCGGGCTGACTTCGGCCGAGTTGAAGTAGGTCGCGCGCGAAGACGTCAGCCGCGCGCCGAACACCGCCCGTGGCCGCGAATCCGGCGGCGACTTCGCGTGCCCCGGCGGTCAGCGTCATCGCTTCGCGGACTTTGTCTCGCAGCCGCGGCGCCGACAGGCGGCGCCTGGGCAGCCGTGTCCCGCATCCGGCGACCTCGGCACGCCGGGCGACCTCGAACTGGTCTCGACCGAACGGCACCACGCACACCGGGATGCCGCGGGCCAACGCCCGTTGGGTGGCCCCCATGCCGCCGTGGGTGATCGCACACACCGCACGGTCGAGCACCGCCTCGTGGTCGACGAATGTCAGCACCGTCGCGTTCGGGCCGCCGGGGTGATCCTCCGGTCGGCCGGCGGGCACGGTGGCCACCACGTGGACCGACTCGTGGGCAAGCGCCGTAATGGCCGTCGACACGAGACCGGCGTCCGACTGTCGTTCCGTCGATGTCGTGACGAGCACGATCGGGCGGTCGATGGCAGCCAGCCAGTCCGGAGCGGGCGGCGATGATCCGGCGGGCACGCAGGGTCCGATCATGTGCACTTCGCCGCCCCAGTCGCCCGCATATTCGAAGGGTGTACCGCTGGCGACGAAGAGCAGCGGCGCGCGGCGCAGGAAGTCGTCCAGCGATGTCACCGGGCGCACCCCGAGATCGGAGCGGATCGTGTTGATGGCCCGTAGCGCCGGCCGTTCCAGCGGCGCACTCACCGCGGTCCGGATCAGGGCGTCACGCAATCGGCCCGTCACGCCGGGCAGTGGCCGCAGACCGAGCCCGAAGGGCGGCACACCGGGCACCGGCAATGCCGGTGTGAACGGCGAGAAGCAGGCCCACGCGACACCGACGGCCTCGGATACCGACAGCGCACCCCAGCAGTTCACATCGACGAGCACCGCATCAGGCCGCACCTCCTCCACGGCCGTCGTGTAGTCGGCGACCTCACAGGCTGCGCGCCGCGCGAAGGCGCCGATGGAGAGCTTCAGCGCTCCAATAGGATTGGAGGCTTGCCAGTCGTCCATCTGGATGTCCTCGATGCGCGGATCGATCGGGCCGGCCTCGAAACCACTCCGCCGCGCCAGGTCGACGCCGGCCGACAGGGTGCGGACGTGAATCGAGTGTCCGCGATCTGCCAGTTCGGACAGCAGCGCAGACATCGGGATCAGATGCCCGAGAGCCGGAGAGGTGTACGCGAGGATCGTGGCCATCAGCCGCTCGCCATCGCCGCCATACGGCGCGCCTCGTCGAGCCGTCCGTCGGCCGCGATGGTCTCGCACGCCACCAGATAGCTGCGGCACAGCGCGCGGTGATCCTGCGAAAGGCCGTGTGCGGCGGCCAACAATGCCCGCACCCGCAGCGTCCAGAGATCCATGGCCGCGGTGCCCGGGGTGTGCTCGGCCCAGAAGTCGAGCAGATCGTCGGCCTCCTGGAGATCGCCGGGCCGGCCGCGCGCGATCAGCAGTTCGCACAGTGCCTCTGCTGGACCGGGGTAATGGAACAACGCCGCGTCGCGCCTGTGCAACGCGACCCGCCCGCGGAGTACCTCGATGGCTTCCTCACCGCGACCTTGACGCGCCCACTCCAGCGCCAGCTGCGGCTCGATGAGGGCCATGGCGAAGTTCTGGATCTTGTCGGTGAGAATGCCGTTCCTCGCGCGATCCAGCAGTCCGACCGCCTCCCCGCGGCGGGCCGGGTCTGTGCAGAGCAGCAGGGTGCCATAGGTCCACTGGGCGGCGATGATCCCGAACCGGTCACCGAACGACTCTGCGCGTTCGAGCGCGTCGGACATCTCGTCGACGAGATCGCGGGCCACGTGCAGGCCCATCGCCGCCAAGATTCCCCAGTACAGCAGCACCGCCGAGAAGAGCACCGGCGGCATCGCACGCGCCAACTCGGTTGCACTCCACAGCATTTCGACGCCTTGGTCGTGATTCCCCCGGCACACCTCGGTCAGTCCTGCGATCGCGTGGGCGACGGCGCGATCCACCGAAGGACGGTCGAGGCGCAGGGCGAGGCTTTTGGCCGTGATCTTCAGGGTGGCGTCGAACTCGCAATTGGCCCAGCGGGCGAACGCCATCGCGGTGAGCAGAATCTCCAGTTCGGAAGCAGGTTCATCGACGAGATGATCGACCACCTCGGCCAGTTCTGCGGCGATCGGCATTGCCTCGGGTACACGGCTGCTGTTGACGATGAAGGCCATCACCCGGCCGGCCATCGCCAGTGCCAGCGGCCTGAGGTCACCGGTGTGCAGCACGAGTTCGCGGAGATCTCCGAAGCGTTGGTCGTTCTCGGCATCGGTCCCGGTGAACAGCTCGGTCGAGATCAGCATGGCGCGTGGCGCGGTGCGCAGCTCGAGCACACCGTCCTGATCGTCGGGCAGCCGGTCGGCCACGCGCAGCGCGCTATTCCACTGGACCCTCGCCGCGACGAGATCCCTTGGGCGCAGCCAATCGGCAGCCCGCAGATGCCACCGGCACGCGTCGGCGAACGCGCCGGCCGACTCCAGATGCGTGGCGATCAGCGCGGCGTTCTCCTCCACGCCGGCGGGGTCACGGCTCTCGATCGCCGCCGCCAACCGTCGGTGGGCCTGAACCCGGGTGGCGTTGAGTTGCGAATCATAGGCCACCGTGCGGATCAAAGTATGGCGGAAGCAATACCGTTGCCGGGGAACGAATTCCGTCTGGTCAATCAGTTCCGTCGCCACCAGCTCGGCCAGTCGGGTGGCGACCGGGCCGGTCACCAGTGTCGCGAGAGCGTCCGCATCGAACCGGGGTCCGATAACCGCCGCGGCGTTGAGCACGGACTTGGTCTCCGATGGCAGCCGATCGATGCGCGCTGCCAGCACGGCGTGCACCGTGGCCGGCACCCCGATGTCAGCCGGATCGCCGACCAACCGGTAGTGGCCGCGGCCGCCGGCGAGCACTCCCCGCCCGGCCAGGTCGCGGATGATTTCCTCGACAAAGAACGGGTTTCCGCCGGCAACCCTGGCAACCTGTTCGGCCAAAGCAGTAATGGACATGTCGCGACCGAGCAGGTTACACGCCAGGTCGGTCGCGGTCGCTTCGTCCAACGGGTGCAGCGCCACCGCCAGATCCGCAGCGCGATGGAGGTTTCCGTCAAACTCCGGCCGGTAGGTGGTGACGAACATCGCCGCCGTTCCCGGTAGCGCGGCCGTGAACTCGGCGAGGACTGCATCGCTGGCCGGATCGGCCCAGTGCGCGTCCTCCAGAATGAAGACTGTCGGCCCTGCTCGTGTTCTGAGAGCCTGCGCCATGATCGCGAGCAGCCGGTGCCGCCATCCGTCCACGCCCACCTGCGGCGGCGGTGAGGAGACGTCGGCGACACCCATGGCCTCGAACAGGATCTGGGCGTCCGTGGACGCGACGTCCTGCAAACGGGCGCCAGCCGCGGCGCGACGACGTGCGGGTTCTGCGCTCAGCCCCTCGACGGCGAACATCGCGCGCAGGAACCGCGACAGCGTGCGAAACGCGACGGGCCTCGCGTGGGCGTCACAGCGGGCGACGACCACGTCCACTCCCCGACGTGCGGCTTCGGTACCGAATTCGTCGACCAGCCGGCTCTTCCCCACCCCCGGCGCGCCGACGACGGCGACCACCGGGCTCGACCGCGAGTCGAGCGCTCGGTGCAGCTCGGCCAATTCGGCGGTGCGACCGAACAGCAGGCCCTCGTTGCGGCCGATCACCATCCGCTCGGGTTCGACGGCCAGCACCCGGCGCCCGGGAACCGGCCGGTCGGCTCCTTTGACGTCGACGTGCACGACCCGCCCCAACCGGACGGAGCGCTCGACGAGGGCGGCCGTGGTCAGCGAGCACAACACCGTACCCGCGCGGGCTGCGGATTCCATGCGCTGCGCCATGCCCACCGCATGGCCGACTGCGGTGTAACTCCTTGGGCCCGTGCCGATCTCGCCGACAATCACATCACCGGTGTTGAGTCCGACACGCAACTGCAGCGCCACACCGTCGCGTCGGTGTAGGTCATCGGCCAGTTGCCGGGCGACAGACTGGATCTCCAGCGCGGCGATGCAGGCCCGCAAGGCGTGGTCCTCGAGAGCTATCGGAGCACCGAACAGGGCCATCAGCCCGTCCCCGGTGAACTTGTCGATGGTGCCCTGATAGCGCTGCACCACCGCCGCGCAACGGTTGAAGAGATCGTCCATGATCTCTCTGAGACGCTCGGCGTCCAGTGCCGCGGCCAGCTTCATCGAGCCGACGACGTCGGCGAACAGCACGGTGACCTGCTTGTGCTCACCATTGATCCGCCGATTCTGGACCGGTGCACCGCACAGGTCGCAGAAGCGCGACCTCGCCCGCAGGTCGTTGCCACACGACCCGCAACACGCAGTGCTCTCAGTTACCGGGCTGGCCATCCCCTGCCGTCTCCGTGAAGGTATCGCTCATGATGGCGCATATCCTCACGCGGAGCGAGCGGATTGACTCCATGGCCCGCCGCGGACGCGGAGCCGGATCAGAACCCGTCGTGGACGACCACCCGTGTCCGTCCGGTCACTCCACCTCCGATAATCGCCTTCAGCACGTCAGCGACCTGACGGATCGGCACATCGCGGGTGAGGCGAGCCAGATGACGTGGTGTCAACTCCGATTCGATCTGCGCCCAGATCTCCCGGCGCTTCTCGATCGGCAGTAGCACGGAGTCGATTCCGGCCAGCGTCACCCCGCGCAGGATGAACGGCATCACCGTGGTCGGCAGGTCCGCGGATCCGGCCAGCCCGGAGATCGCGGCGACGCCGCCGTATCGCAACGTGCTGAGCGCGTAGGCCAACGTGGGCCCCCCGACGCAGTCGACGACGGCGGCCCAGTGCGCCTTCCCGAGGGCCCGGACCTTCTCGTCCGGGCCGGGAACGCGGTCGATCACCTCGGCGGCGCCGAGGTCACGCAGCAGGTCATGGGCGTCGGACTTGCCGGTGGATGCCACCACTTCGTAGCCCAGCCGGGCCAGCAGGTCCACGCTGACACTGCCGACTCCCCCCGTCGCACCGGTTACCAGCACCGGTCCGTCGGACGGGCCGATCCCGTGCGCGCGAACGGCGTTGACACTCATCGCCGCAGTGAATCCGGCGGTGCCGACGGCCGCGGCGTCGGCGGTGCTCAAGGACGACAGCTTGACCAGGTAGTCGGCCGGATAGCGGGCGGTCTGCGCATAGCCACCGTGCCGGCCCGTGCCGATGTCCTGACCGTGGGCGATCACGCGATCGCCCACGGCGAATTCCGGGGACGTGCTCGCGGTGACGGTGCCCGCGACGTCGATGCCCGGGATCAGCGGATACGAGCGGGCGACACCGCCTTTGGGCGTGACGGCCAGGGCGTCCTTGTAGTTGACGCTGGAGTACTCGACGTGGATGTCGACCTCCCCGTCGGGCAGGAAGGACTTGTCGACGACCTCGTGCCGTAGAACGATGCCGCCCTCGGCGTCCTGGTGCGCCACCATCGCGTTGATTTCCGTCATGACGGCCACAGTAACCAGTGGCCTCAGACCAACGAAGCCCCCGACCCATCCGGGCCGGGGGCTTCGTCACTGCGTTCTACGTCAGAGGAGGTGCGCCTGCAGGTCAGGCTTCATGGCCTGCAGCTCGCGGCCCCAGTACGCCCAGTTGTGCGTGCCGTTGGGCGGGAAGTTGAACACACCGTTCTTGCCGCCCGCGGCGATGTAGTTGTCGCGGAAGGTCTCGTTGGTACGGATGGTCAGGCCTTCGAGGAAGGTGGCGGGCAGGTCGCCGCCGCCGAGCTCGTTGGGCTGGCCGTTGCCGCAGTAGACCCAGATGCGGGTGTTGTTGGCGACCAGGGTCGGGATGTTGACCATTGGGTCGTTGCGCTTCCAGCCGCTGTTCGGGTCCTGGGTCTTGCCCCACATGTCGTCGGCCTTGAAGCCGCCGGCGTCACCCATCGAGATGTTGATCAGGAAGGGCCACCAGCCCTCGGAGGGGTTCAGGAAGCCGGACATCGAGCCCGCGTAGATGAACTGCTCCGGGTGCCAGGTCGCCAGGTTCAGCGCGGCTGAGCCGGCCATCGACAGACCGACCGCGGCGCTGCCGGTGGGCTTGACCGCGCGATTGGCCTGCAGCCACTGCGGGAGCTCCTGGGTCAGGAAGGTCTCCCACTTGTAGGTCACGGTCGGGCCCTTGTTACGGGCGGGCGCGTACCAGTCGGTGTAGAAGCTGGACTGGCCGCCGACTGGCATGACCACCGAGATACCACTGTCGAGGTACCACTCGAAGGCCTGGGTGTTGATGTCCCAGCCGTTGAAGTCCTCCTGAGCGCGCAGGCCGTCGAGCAGGTAGAGCGCTGGGGAGTTCTCGCCGCCGCTCTGGAACTGGATCTTGATGTCGCGTCCCATCGACGGAGACGGCACCATCAGATACTCGACCGGCAGACCTGGCCGGGAGAATGCTCCGGCGGTCGCCGACCCTCCGGTGAGGCCGACCAAAGCGGGCATCATCGCTGTCGCGATAGCCACGACACCGAACCGGCGCGCCCAGGGCCCACGAATCCTGTCAAGAAGTCTCATACCGTCAATCCATCCATCTTCCGGTACCGCGTTGCGCGGCCTGTCTGCGTTTTCCCAGTTCGACTTAGACGCCACCGACACCACAGCGATGTCTCCACCGCGCTGTCTCACCTCTCCGGAACTGCCAACGGGCGACGGAGTGGACCGAGAAAACTTCAGTTGTAGCGGTTGCAGTAAAGCATGTGACCACGACCTGAGAAAGTCCGGCCACGCCGAATAGCGCATGTTGGTGCGTGAAGGCGAATCTTACGACGGCGAAGATCACCGTCGCGACGTGGGGGAACACACCGCGCCGTCGAGCCAGGAAACGAATCTGCGGGGCGCACCCACCAACGGAGCGACGGCGATCACATTTCGGCGATTCACTAGGCTCCCCGGGATGGCGAAGCGCCGCGAAAGTGCAGGCAGGCTGACAGCCGAGGATTGGATACACGCCGGTTACGCGGTCCTCGCCGACGACGGGCGCGCAGCGCTCAAACTCGACCGTCTTTGCGCGCGCCTTGGCGTCACCAAGGGCAGCTTCTACTGGCATTTCCCCGACATGGCCGCATTCCGTGCCGCGCTGGTGCAGTCCTGGGCACAGCTGCACGATCGCGACCGCCGCGATTTCGATCAGCTGGGACACCTCGACCCTCGACAACGCCTCAACCAGATGATGACCTCGCTTTTGGGTGAGCGGCAGTGGGCACTGGAACGCGCGATGCGGGAGTGGGCCCGCACCGACCCCGTCGTCGCCGAGAGCGTGCAGCACGCTGACCGCCTGGTGGTCGCCGCGGTCCGGCAGGCGTTCCTCGACGCCGGGTTCGACAGCGACGAGGCCGACATGCGGGCGCAGGCCACCTTCGCGGCGGGTATCGGGTTTCTTCATCTGGCCGTCACGCCTCCGGAGTCGCGCACCGCGGCTCAGCGGGAGCGCTTCCTGGACCTGATGCTGTCCCGCTGACCCTTACATACCAAAAGGTATGGTAATTTCCGCGCATGCCTGGCGCCTCGACCGTCTCCCCTGACTTCATCGACCGGCTCGCCGCACGCGCGGCCGAAGCGGAGCGCCTGCGCACGTTGCCGGCCGACACCGTTGCCGACGCGACGGATTCCGGGTTTATCGACCTACTGGCGCCCGCGCGATTCGGCGGGATGCAGGCGCGGTTCCCGGACATCCTCGACCCGGTCCGCCGGATGGCCCACGGCTGCGCGTCGAGTGCGTGGACGCTGGGCTTCTATGCCCTGCACAACTGGATGCTCGCGTTGTTCGGCGAACAGGCACAGAGCGAGGCGTTTGCGACGCGTCCGTTCCTGGCCCCGGCGCCACTGGCACCGACCGGCCGCGGAGTCGGCTGCGACGGTGGGATGCGGCTGACCGGCCGCTGGTCATGGGCGACGGGTGTGATGCACGGCAACTGGATCATGGTGGGCGCGCTGTTCGCACGGGTGGCCGGCGACCCAGCCACGATCCATCCGGTACTGGCACTGCTCCCCATCCAGGACGTCCGCATCGAGGACGTCTGGCACACCGACGGCATGCGGGCCACCGGATCCCACGACGTGGTGATCGACGACGCCTTCGTACCGGCGCACCGACTCGTCGAGGTGTCCGACATCTATACCGGTACCGCCCCGGGGGCGGCTCTGCACGACGCCGACACGTATCGCTGGCCGATGGCGCCGGCGTTGGCGCTGCTGGCGGCGATGCCCGCGCTGGGCAGCGCCGAACGCGCCACCGAAATCTACGGCGAGCGCCTCTCACAGAGGTTCCTCGCCTACGAGGGCGTCACGCAGAAGGACAAGCCGGTGGCAGCCATGCATCTGGGCGAGGCGCACGTCCGACTTCGGGCGCTGAGAAGTTTGTTGGCCGACACCGTCGGCGAGATCGAAGCGATCGTGGCGGCGGGCGACCCGGTGGACCGACCGGTGCGCGGTCAGGCCAGGCTGGCGGCGGCACATATCGTGCACGAGTCGTGCGCGATCATCGGCACTCTGCTCGCCGCGTCCGGCGCCAGCGCCCACTTCCTCGACAATCCGCTGCAACGCATCAAACGGGATGTCGACGTGATCGTCGGCCATGTCATCTTCGATTACGACACCAGCCGCGAGCTTGCCGGTGCCCTCACAATGGGAGGGAAGATTCCGCGCACCGCGATGGTGTGAGCCCGGGGAGGTTTCGATGGTCGACACGCTGCGTGACCGCGTCACCAAGTTCTTCCAGAAGAACGTCGCCAATCGGGTCATGCGGCACATGCCGTTTCAAACGCTGTTGGAGACGACCGGGCGAAAATCCGGCCAGCCCCGCTCGACCCCGCTGGGCGGGCGCCGCATCAAGGACAGCTTCTGGTTCGTCTCCGAGTTCGGCGACAAGTCCGACTACATCCGCAACATCAAGGCCGATCCCAACGTCCGGGTGCGGCTCAACGGACGCTGGCATCGCGGCACGGCGCATCTGCTGCCCGAGGACGATGCCCGGGAGCGGATGCGCACACTGCCGCAGTACAACAATGTCGGCGTGCGCACCTTCGGAACCAATCTGCTCACCGTGCGGGTCGACCTCATCGATTGATCAGCGACAGCTTTCACGTCGCCAAATTCCACGGCCGGATTCGGTCACGTTCTTTGGTCGTCTTCGTCGTCTTCGTCGTCTTCGTCGTCTTCGTCGTCTTCGTTGTCTGCGAGTAGGTGGTGTTCGGGGTGGTGGTAGCCATTGATCAGCTGCGTGCGGCGCCGGCCTGTATCCAACCCTGGTGGTGGAATCCATTCGGTCTGGTTCTTGGCGTTTTTGGTGGTGGTCCAGCCGGTGTTCTCGATCATGCGGTTGTGCGGTCCGCAGGCCAGGGTGAGGTCGTCGATGTTGGTCTGGCCGTCGTTTTTCCAGTCCGCGGCCGCGTGGTGGACCTGGCACCAGTACCCCGGGACGGTGCAGCCGGGCCGGGTGCAGCCCCGGTCGCGGGCGTGCAGGACGATCCGCTGGGCGGCGTTGGCCAGCCGTTGGGCCCGGCCGAGGTAGAGGCTTTGACCGGTGTGTTCGTCGAAGACGTACAGGTAGTGGTGGGCGCGGGCGGCCATCCGGATCAGATCGGGCATCGGCAGCAGCGAGCCGCCGCCGGTGACCGCCACCCCGGCACGTCTTTCCAGCTCCTGCAAGCTGGTCGAGACGATCACGCTGACCGGTAACCCGTTGTGGCTGCCCAGCTGTCCGGATTCCAGGGTGCGGCGCAGCAGGGCTTTGAGGCCGTCGTGATTGCGCTGCCCTTCGGTGCGGGTATCCCGACGCGCCGCGGTCTCCGGCGCCTCATCATCGCCGGGCTGTTGGTCGGGCATGTTGGCCCCGGGGGCGGCCTCCTTGGCCAGGGTGGCCTCCAGGTAGGCGCCCAGTTCGGCGTCGAGGTAGCCGCTGATCTTGCGAAACCCGTCACGCTGCTGCTTGCCGACCTTGACCCACCGTTTCCGGGCCACCTCGTCGTCGGCGGGTTCGGGGCCGTCCTGATCGATCATCATCAATAACCGCCCCGCGGCCGCATCGAGCTCGTCAGGGCCCAGACCCGAGCCCAGGGCGGCCAGCTGGGCATCGGCGGCGGCGCGGGTGTCCACATCCACCCAGGCGGGCAGCTTCTGGTGAAACCTCGCGATCACCGTGATGTGCTCCTCATCCAGCAAGCCCTGGGCCTGGGCGGCGGCGGTGGCTTCCCACACCGGCGCAAGAGGCTGGCCCGTCATCGCCCGCCGCGGCCCCAGCATTTTGGCCCGTCGCAACCGCCGCCCCGCTTCGGCGCCACTGACCCGCAGCGCGGTGGTCAGCACGCCCTTCCACGACGATTCCCCGAGCCGGTGCGGCTCGGTCTCCTCGATCAACCGGGCCAACACCTTGTGCTCGAGGGCCGGCACGCTGCGCAGCACCGTGGTCAGCTCGGCCAGCAGCCCGACCAACTCGTGGTGCGAGAGCTCGTCGGCAGCTTTGGACAGCACACCGATCTGCTCGACGATCGCCCCCACCGCCTCCGACACCAACTCCATACATCGAACACTAGTGCGAACCACCGACAAGTCCAGCCGCCGATGCGACGGCTACGACCGCTGGAATCGGCAGAAATTCCACCGGAGGGGAACATCGCCGACACCCATTGACCACGCTTGGATCTAAAAGTAATGTCACTTTTACTTCTAGGCCGGGGAGATCGCGATGGAATCATTCGTCCACCTTCGAAAGGGCAAGACCCCCAAGCGGATTCATGCTGACCTCGACGGGCTCAAGGATGACGAGCTCGGTCGTGGCGGTTTCGTCGGCCGGACCGCCAACATGTACCGGCGGCACGACCCCACCGCCTACCGGAGCGTCGGCCCCCTCCGCCCCACCGACGTCCTGAGCAGTGAGCTCAAGCCCGGCGACGCCACCGATGCGCACGGCGGGCCGCTGTTGATGTTCTCCAATGCGGACTGCCAGGTGTTGCTGTCACGGCGCACCGAAGAGATGCCGTTCTTCGTCCGCTACGTCGACGGCGATCTGCTGTCCTTCGTCCATCGCGGATCCGGCTCCCTGGAAACCGAATTCGGGCCGCTGGACTACCGTCAGGGCGACTGGATCTACATTCCGAAGGCCTGCACGTGGCGGCAGCTGCCCGCCGAAGAGAGCACACTGCTGATGATCCAGGCGACCGACGAGTTCCGGGTGCCGCCCGCTGGCACTCTCGGCCGGCACTTCCCCTTCGACCCCGCGCAGGCGGTCATCCCCGAACCCCAGCCGATCGACGACGGCGTCGGCCCGCAGGTCGACGGAGAGTACGAAGTACGGCTGATCCACGACGGCGGGCCGACAAGCCTGTTCTACCAGCACAATCCGCTCGACGTCGAAGGTTGGCGCGGAGACAACTTTCCCTTCACCTTCAACATCGACGACTACACGGTCGTCACGTCCGAGAGCGTGCACCTGCCGCCCACAGTGCACCTGTTCATGCAGGCCACCGGGGTGTATGTGATGAACTTCCTGCCTAAACCCGCTGAGACGGTGCCCGGCACCGAACGCACGCCGTGGTACCACCGCAACGTGGACTACGACGAGATCGCGTTTTTCCACGACGGGTCCCTCTACGGCATCCCGATGCCTCCTGGCCTCGTGTCGCACGCACCGCAGGGTGTGCACCACGGGGCTCCGGAGAAGGCCCGCGAACGCGCGCGCCGCAAATTCGACGATTACGACCGGGTGGACTGGTCCGTCATCGCCATCGACACCCGACGGCGGTTGATCCCGTCGCCGGAGATCCTCGCCAACGATCTAGGGCAACACTGACGATGACGAAGCACGAATACGACCGTATCCCGTACCTGGTTGCCTACCAGAACAACTCGCGTGTCCGCGACGTCTACGGTGGCGTTGCCGAGCGGGTGGTGCTGGAAAGCTACCTGCTCAAGCCGAGAACGGTGGGAAGCGACACCGTGCTCGTGTTCATGCACCCGATCGGAGGGGGCGCGTACCTGCCGATGATCAACGCGCTCGCCCGCGCCGGCCATCACGTCATCTACTGCAACAGCAGATTCCGGGGCACCGACTCGGCGTTGCTGATGGAGAAGGTCGTCGAAGACCTCGGCGAGTGCATCAAGGACGCGAAGAACCGGCTCGGCTACTCCAAGGTGGTGCTCGCCGGGTGGAGCGGTGGCGGGTCCCTGTCGGCGTTCTACCAACAGCAGGCCCAGCACCCCACCGTGACGTCGAGCCCGTCGGGCGACGGTCCGGATCTGACCAAGCTCGGCCTCGTCCCGGCCGACGGCATCATGTTGCTCGCGGCGCACATCAGCAGACACGGCACCATGACCGAATGGCTGGACGCGTCGATTCTCGATGAATCGGACCCGACCAAGCGCGACCCCGAACTCGACCTGTACAACCCCGCCAACCCCAATCAGCCGCCGTACACGCCGGAGTTCTTGGAGCGCTACCGCGACGCCCAGGTCGCCCGGAACCGGCGGATCACCACCTGGGTGAAGGACAAGCTCGCCGAACTCAAGGCCGCCGGCCGACCCGATGACGAGTTCGCGTTCGTCGTCCACGGCACCATGGCCGATCCCCGCTGGCTGGACCCGACCGTCGATCCGAACGAACGGACCCCGGGAACCTGCTATCTGGGTGATCCTCAGGTGGTGAACATGAGCCCGGTGGGCCTGGCACGATTCTGCACGCTGCGCAGCTGGCTCTCGCAGTGGAGTTACGACGACGCGCACGGCGATGCCGTCAAGTGCGGTCCTGACATCGAGGTGCCCGCGCTGGTGATCGGAAACCTCGCCGACGACGCCTGCACTCCCAGCCACACACGCCGAATCTTCGAGGCGATCGGTCACCAGGACAAGGAGATGCACGAAATCGATGGAGCGAACCACTATTACGCCGGTCCGGATCAGCGGGACAAGCTCCGCGAGGCGGTCGGTATCGTCGCCGACTGGCTGGTTCGACACGACTTCGCGAGCGCCCGATGAGCACGGGTCCGCTCGACGGTATCCGGGTGCTTGAGGTCGGCACGCTGATCTCAGGCCCGTTCGCGGGACGCCTGCTCGGCGACATGGGTGCCGAGGTGATCAAGATCGAGCCGCCGGGTGCACCCGATCCGCTACGCACCTGGGGTCAGGCAGAGCTCGACGGGCATCACTTCTTCTGGACGGTGCACGCACGCAACAAGAAGGCCGTCACCCTGAATCTTCGCGTCCCGCAGGGTCGCGACCTATTCCTCGAACTGGTCGAGCGTTCCGACGTGATCGTCGAGAACTTCCGGCCCGGCACCCTGGAGAAATGGGGACTGGGTTATGACACTCTGCGTGACCGTCACCGCGGGATCATCCTGGTGCGAGTGTCGGGGTATGGGCAGACCGGCCCGGACGCGCACAAGGCCGGATACGCCTCGGTCGCCGAGGCCGCCAGCGGATTGCGGCACATGAACGGCTTCCCGGGCGGCCCTCCCCCGCGGTTGGCGCTGTCCCTGGGCGACAGCCTGGCCGGCATGTTCGCCGCGCAGGGCGCGCTTGCCGCGCTGTACCGCCGTTCCGTCACTGGCGACGGTCAGATCGTCGACGCGGCACTCACCGAATCATGTTTGGCGGTGCAGGAATCGACGATCCCCGACTATGACATCGGTGGAGTGGTGCGTGGCCCGTCGGGCACCAGGCTGGAAGGCATCGCTCCATCGAACATCTATCCGACCGCCGACGGTAGCTGGGTGGTGATCGCCGCCAACCAGGACACCGTTTTCCGGCGGTTGTGCGCCGCGATGGGCCAACCCGAACTCGCCACCGACGAGCGCTTCTCCAATCACGTTGCGCGCGGCCGCAATCAGGATGAGCTCGACGCGATCATCGCAGCGTGGGCCGCGCAGCGGCAGCCGGACGACATCATCTCCACCTTGTCCGACGCGGGCGTGATCAGCGGCCCGATCAACACCGTCGCCGAGGTGGTCCGGGACCCGCAACTACAGGCGCGCGGGATGATCGCCGACCACTGGGATGAGCGGATCGGGCGGAACATCAAGGGGCCAGGCGTGGTTCCGGTGTTGTCCGAGACGCCCGGCACGATCCGTTCTGCCGGATCGGCGCGGCCGGGCCAGCACAACGACCAAATCTACCGGGATCTACTCGGCAAGACCGACGCCGAGCTGGACGCTCTGAGAGCGGAGGGTGTGCTATGACCACGCCTACCCATGTCGACATCCGTGATGTGTCGATGCGCGACGGCCTGCAGATCGAGGATCCGATCCCGCTGTCGGCCAAGCTCGAACTCCTGGCGGCCATCGCGGCCACCGGCGTGCGGGAGATGGAGGCGACGGCGTTCGTGTCGCCGTCGAAGGTCCCCGCGCTGGCTGACGCCGCCGACCTCGCCGCCGAGCTGCACAACTTCCCCGGGATCGAGTTCTCCGCGTTGGTCGCCAGCCCGAACGGTGCGAGGCGGGCGATCGCCGCAGGTCTGCGCTCGATCGAATACGTGGTGTCGGCCGCCGACGGTCACAGCCGCGCCAACGTGGGGCGCTCCTCGGCGGAGGCCACGGCCCAGATCCCCGAGATCGTCGCGATCGCCCACGACAGCGAGGTGTCCGTCGAGGTCATCGTCGCGACTGCCTGGGACTGTCCGTTCGACGGGCCGACGCCGCCGCAGAGGGTCGTGGACATCGTGCGTGCGGCCGTCGACGCCGGTGTCGACCGCCTGGCCATCGCCGACACGATCGGCACCACGACACCGCGGCGGGTCAGTGATCTGATCGCGGTGGTCCGGCCGCTGATCGGCGACCTCCCGCTGGGCGCGCATTTCCACAACACCCGCGGCGCCGGCCTGGCCAGTGCGTACGCTGCGGTCGGCGCAGGCGTCACCAGGCTGGACGCCTCGGTGGGCGGCCTGGGCGGATGTCCGTTCGCCCCGGGGGCCAGCGGCAACATCGCGACCGAAGACTTGGTCTATCTGTTGCGGGACAGCGGCATTCACGTCGACGTGGATCTGGATGCAAGCATCGCCGCGGCCGGCGTGGCGCAGCGCGCGGTGGGCCACGACCTACCGAGCTCGCTGCTGCGCGCCGGCGACCGGATCCTGGGATAGCCGGCCGTGCCGCCGGAACCCGGTTCGCTCAGCGCCAAGGGCCGCCAGACCCGCGGCGCGATCGAACAGGCAGCCCGCAAGCTGTTCGCCGAGCGTGGCTTTCACGGCACCACGCTCACCGACATCACGTCGGCTGCCGGCAAGTCACCCGCGGTCTTCTACCGGTACTTCGCCGACAAGGAGGATCTGCTCGCTGCGCTGGCGCAGTCGTTCCTGCGCGATGTCGTCACTCCGTCCGGTCTGAGTGTTGCACTGCCCGAGTCGCCCGACGACGACGCGTTCTTCACCACGGTGGTCAGCGGGTACTGGACGATGTTCAAGCAGAACATCGGGATCATGATCGCCGTCGCGCAACTGGCCGCCACCCAGCCGCGCTTCGCGCTGGTGCAGAACGAGTTCCGGAGATTCGGCATCGACATCGTAGCGGCATCGGTGCTTCGCGCCCAAGAACAGGGATACGGTGGGGAACTGCACCCCGAGCACACGGCGGCGGCGATCGCGTTGCTGTTCGAGAACTTCACCACCGTGTTCGTCGGTGCATCCGGCCTGGGCATCGACATCGACGACGAGGAAGCGATCGCCACCCTCTCACGGATCTGGAAGAAGACGCTGTACGGATACTGACCACGACGACGTTCAAAGGAGAACTGTGGACTTCACCCTTCCGGACCACCTCCCCGGGCTGCTCGCCGAGATGGACGCGTTCATCGAGGCCGAGATCAAACCGCTGGAGCGCGAACACATCCAGTATTTCGACCAGCGACGCGAACATGCCCGCACCGATTGGGACAACGGCGGTGTGCCGCGTCGTGAGTGGGAGGATCTACTCGACGAGATGCGCCGGCGTGCCGACGCCGCGGGCTGGCTGCGTTTTGGGCTGCCGTCGCAGTTCGGGGGCCGGGACGGCAGCAACCTCGACATGGCGGTGATCCGGGAGCATCTGGCCCACAAGGGGCTGGGGTTGCACAACGACCTCCAGGACGAGTCCTCGATCGTCGGCAACTTCCCGCAGGTGATCATGATGGACCGCTTCGGCACCGACGAGCAGAAGCGGGAATGGACCGACGCACTGATCACCGGCAAGCGGTCGATGGCGTTCGGACTCACAGAACCCAATCACGGTTCGGATGCCACATGGCTGGAGACCACCGCCGTGCAAGACGGTGACATGTGGATCATCAACGGCGCCAAGCGCTTCAACACCGGGGTGCACCGTGCCACCCACGACCTGGTGTTCGCGAGGACCTCCGGTGAGGCGGGCCAGGCACGTGGCATCACCGCGTTCCTGGTGCCGACCGATGCGCCGGGATTCTCGGTTCCGTACTACTGGTGGACGTTCAACATGCCCACCGACCACGGCGAGGTGCTCCTGGAGAACGTGCGGGTGCCGTCGGACGCGGTGCTCGGCGAGGTGGATCGCGGGCTTGAGGTCGGGCAGACGTTCCTGCACGAGAACAGGATCCGCCAGGCCGCCAGCAGCCTGGGAGCGGCCCAGTACTGCATCGACCGCGCCGTCGCTTACGCCAACGACCGTAAGGTGTTCGGCAAGCCGCTCTCGACCCACCAGGCCGTGCAGTGGCCGCTCGTGGAGTTGCAGACCGAGGCGCAGATGGTGCGCCTGCTGGTGCGTTTCGCGGCGTCCGAACTCGACCGCAACCACCACATGGAGGTGTCGGACAAGGTGTCGATGGCCAACTACCGGGCCAACCGCCTGGTCTGCGAGGCCGCCGATCGCGCCATGCAGGTGTTCGGCGGTGTCGGCTACAGCAGGCACGAGCCGTTCGAGCACATCTATCGGCATCATCGCCGGTATCGGATTACCGAGGGGGCGGAGGAGATTCAGATCCGGCGGGTGGCGCAGAGGCTGTTCGGATTCGGGCGGCGATGAGCGCTTGCGCGAAGAGCAGAAGGCAGCGATGAGCGCTTGCGCGAAGAGCAGAAGGCAGCGATGAGCGCTTGCGCGAAGAGCAGAAGGCGGCGATGAGCGCTTGCGCGAAGAGCAGAAGGCAGCGATGAGCGCTTGCGCGAAGAGCAGAAGGCAGGCATGAGCGCCGATTTGGCCGCGGCTCTCGAAGAGGTGCTGCGGCCGGTGCTCGGCGACACGACCGTCGAGAATCTGCAACGGCTGACGGGTGGGGCGAGCCGGACGACGTGGAGTTTCACCACGCACGCGAGGAGCAGATCAGACACCGCGTACGTCGACGGTAATGCCCGGCCGCTGATCCTGCGTACAGGCGCCCGCGACAACATCCACGCCAGCATGGAGCTGGAGGCCAAGGTTCAGCAGCGCGCCGCCGCTGCCGGCGCCCCGGTGCCCCACATCCTCACCGCGGACAGTTCTTCGGAGGTCGTGGGTGATCCGTTCCTGATCTGTGATGCCATTCCCGGTGAGACGATCGTTAGGCGCATCTTCCGCGGCCTCGATCAGGAAGGACGCACTCGCTTGCTCGGACAGTGTGCGACAGCGCTTGCGGCGATTCATCGCGCCGACCCGGACGGTATTGGTTTGACCGCGCCCGACGAGCTCGCCGGGTGGCCAACACGTCTGGATGAGATCGGCGACACCACAGCGGCTTTCGAGTGGACATTCCGTCGGCTGGCTGACGCGCGTCCGGCCCCCTCACCGATGCGCCTGGTGCACGGCGATTTCCGGATGGGCAACGTAATCGTCGACGAGTCAGGCCTTGCCGCGGTGCTTGACTGGGAACTGACGCATATCGGGGAGATCTACGAAGACCTGGCGTGGTTCTGTATCCGCGCATGGCGGTTCGGCGCACCCGAGGAACTCGGAGCAGGCGGCCTGGGCAGCGTGGAGGCGTTCTTGCAGGCCTATGAGGCGGCGGCGGGTACCACGCTAGACCGCAAGGCTTTCCGGTGGTGGCTGACCGTGGCGACACTGCGGTGGGGCGTCATCTGCCGGCACCAGGCCGAACGCCACCTGTCCGGCGAGTCGCCGTCGGTCGAGCTGGCGGCGATCGGTCGCCGGGTCAGCGAAACCGAATGGGACCTGCTGGATCTGCTGTCAGGAGGAGGGCCGCGATGAGCGCTCGCGCGAAGAGCCGAGGGCCACGATGAGCGCTCGCGCGAAGAGCCGAGGGCCACGATGAGCGCTCGCGCGAAGAGCCGAGGGTCACGATGAGCGCTCGCGCGAAGAGCCGAGGGCCACGATGAGCCGACGTCCCACCGCTGCTGAGCTTGTCGCCGCCGTGGCCGACTTCCTCGACAACGACGTCCGCGCCCTCGAAGGTCAGGTCGGCTTCCATTCCCGCGTAGCGGCCAACGTGTTGCGCATCGTCGAGCGGGAGCTGCTCGACGAGGAGAGGGCAGCGGTACGGACCGCGATCGACGGTCTCGGCTTCCCCGACGAGCAGTCGCTGGCCGGTGCGATTCGGGACGGCAGACTCGACGACCGGGGCGACGAGGTGATGAAGTGCCTGCGCCTGATGGTGCGGCACCGGTTGTCGATCGACCACCCGGGGTATGCGGACGGGCGATGATCCCGTCCGTCTCGTCGATGACGCAGCTCATGGTCACCGAGGCCCCGACCCGTACGGCATCGCCCCCGACGGGGTCGGCGTGGTGTGGGTGACACTGGTGCACAGCGGCGTCGTCGTCCGCCTGACCGCTGACGGCGGTCAACAGCGCTTCAGGCCGCGTCGGGTACAGCCACGGCGAGGTCGCCGAGTTTGCCTGCCGGGCCCGGCCGGCCGGCCACCCCCGATCGCCGCCGGGCAGCGCGGTGCTGGTTTACCGAGTGGGCCGCGGGTCGCGTCGGACACCTGACCGCCGACGGTGTCATCAGCGAGTACGCCCTCCCGGTGGCCGCCTCCGAACCCCACGGGATCGCCGTCGTCCCGGACGGCACGGTGTGGGTCGCCGCCGGGGGCAGGTCGGTGGTCGGGCTGCGCTGACGCGGATCAGAGCCTGCGCACCCGCGCCAGCCACGCGGGTTCGTCGACGACGGTGCCGGTGGGCAGCCCCAGCGCCTCGGCGTGGAGATCCGTCACCATTCCTCGGTATCTCGTCTCGTCGAGCGCCTCGATCTCCCACCCCGCCTCGAAAGCGGCCCGGATGGTGTTGTCACTGACCTCGGGCCCGAATCCGCGGCCGGTGTCCGAGAGTGCGAGGACATGCACCACGGAGCCGGTCCGGGTCGCCGAGCGGAGGCTCCGCACGTAGGACGCGCGGTCTTCGTCGTCGAAGATGTGGAACAGCGCGCTGTCGATGATTGTGTCGTACTTCGGCTGCTCGGGGAGGTGCAGTGCGTCGGCCACGGCGAAGCGGGCGTTCACGCCGCGCGCCTCGGCGTTGCGCCGGGCCTGTTCGATCGCGGTGGGCGCACCATCCATCCCGACCACGTCGTAGCCCGCCTCGGTCAGCAGGATGGTGTGCTCGCCGGTACCACATCCGGCGTCGAGCACCCGGCCGGTGATCAGACCGGCCCGTTCCAACTCGATGACGGCCGGCTGCGGCTCGCCGATCACCCACGGCAGAGTCTGGTTCTTGTAGAACTCGTCGAAACGGGACAGTCTTGGGGTCAGATTCATGCCCGCCAGTGTTCAACCTGAACCGAAGTTGAGGTCAACACGATGCCCGTGACAGTCACCGCCGCCGTGGCCGACCGGCTTTTCGGCGCGATCGAGCACAGCGACATCACCACGGTGGCGAAGCTGTTCAGTCCGGGCATCGCGGTCTGGAAGAGTGGCGACACCCGGGACAACGACCATGCCCGTTCGGTGAAGATCATCCAGTGGTTCGTCGACGCCACCGTTGATCGCCGCTACGAGATCCTGGACCGCCAGCTGTTCGACGGAGGTTTCGTCCAGCAACACGTCCTGCATGCGCGTACCCCCGCCGGGACGACGATCGCGATGCGGGTGTGCATCGTGATCAAAGTGGACGCAGACGGAATGATCACCCGGGTCGACGAGTACTTCGACCCCGCCGAGATCGAGCCACTGCTGTCCACACCTCGTCGTGACCGCTGAAGCGGCGGCGTAGCAGCCCTTTTCGGTGTTCGGGCCTCGGCACCGGGACTGCGCGTTACCATCGCGCCCATGGCCGTGCCATCTCCGGAGCCATCACGGGCTCAGGACCCGCTGCGGATCCTCGTCTACAGCGACAACCCCAGGACCAGGGAACAGGTCAGGCTGGCGCTGGGTAAGCGCATCCACCCGGAGTTGCCCGAACTGACCTATCTCGACGTCGCCACGGGACCGATGGTGATCAGGCGGATGGACGAGGGTGGATTCGATCTGGTGATCCTCGACGGGGAGGCCGCCCCGGTCGGCGGGATGGGGATCGCCAAGCAGCTCAAGGACGAGATCAACGACTGCCCGCCGATCCTGGTGCTGACCGGGCGTCCTGATGACGCGTGGCTGGCCCGGTGGTCGCGGGCCGAGGCCGCGGTGCCACATCCGATCGATCCCATCCGGCTGGGCGACGCGGTGGTGTCGCTGCTACGCCCCGCGCTCTGACCGGATCCGCAGGAAAGGTCCTGGCGCAGTTACCTATTCGAGGCAGAGCGAGATCGCCGGACGACGCCACTAGCGATACTAACCAAAATGTATGGCGCGGATCCCAAACAAGGCTAGGCTGTGCGGTAGCTCACATCGACTGCCCCGAGGAGCTGCAACGCAGTATGGATCTGTACACGCCCATTCTGGTGCTTGGTGCGATCGCCGCTGTGTTCGCCGTCGGGTCGGTCGGGATCGCGCTGCTGATCGGGCCGCGACGTTACAACCAGGCCAAGCTCGAAGCCTACGAGTGCGGCATCGAACCGATGGATCCGATGGACCCTGCCGCGGCCGCGACGGGGCAGCGCTTCCCCATCCGCTACTACCTGACGGCGATGTTGTTCATCGTCTTCGACATCGAGATCGTCTTCCTTTACCCGTGGGCGGTCGCGTTCGACAGCCTCGGGCTGTTCGCCCTGGTGGAGATGCTGCTGTTCATGGTGATCGTGTTCGTCGCCTACGCCTACGTGTGGCGGCGGGGAGGCTTGCAATGGGATTAGAGGAACGGTTGCCCAGCGGAATCCTGCTCTCGACCGTCGAGAAGGTCGCCGGATACGTACGCAAGGGTTCGCTGTGGCCCGCGACTTTCGGGCTCGCCTGCTGTGCGATCGAGATGATGGCGACCGCGGGACCGCGTTTCGACATCTCCCGATTCGGCATGGAGAGGTTCTCGGCGACACCGAGGCAGGCCGATCTGATGATCGTCGCGGGCCGGGTCAGCCAGAAGATGGCGCCGGTGCTGCGTCAGATCTACGACCAGATGGCCGAACCGAAATGGGTGCTGGCCATGGGGGTGTGCGCCTCTTCCGGCGGAATGTTCAACAACTACGCGGTGGTGCAGGGGGTTGACCACGTGGTGCCTGTCGACATCTACCTGCCGGGGTGTCCGCCCCGGCCCGAGATGCTGCTGCACGCAATCCTCAAACTGCACGACAAGATTCAGCAGATGCCCCTCGGGGTGAACCGCGAGGAGGCGATCCGGGAGGCCGAGCAGGCTGCGCTGGCAGCGCCGCCGACGATCGAGCTGAAAGGCCTGCTGCGGTGATGAGGATGGTGCACCGGTGAGCGCTTCGGACGGCGACGTGCGCCCCGAGGTGATTGGGGTGCGCCGGGGCATGTTCGGCGCCGAGGGCTCCGGCGACACCTCGGGTTACGGCCGCCTGATCCGTCCGGTCGCGCTTCCGGGCGGCTCCCCGCGGCCGTACGGGGGGTATTTCGACGACATCGTCGACACGCTGGAAGCCGCACTGGGCGAAGAGACCTACGCCGAATCGATCGAGCGGGTGGTGGTCTACCGCGACGAGCTCACCGTCGAAGTGCACCGCGACCGGCTCGTCGAGGTGGCCCAGACCTTGCGCGACGACCCGGCACTGCGTTTCGAATTGTGCCTGGGCGTCAGCGGTGTGCATTATCCCGACGACGCGGGCCGCGAGCTCCATGCGGTCTATCCGCTGATGTCGATCACGCACAACCGGCGGATGCGCATCGAGGTGGCCGCTCCCGATGCCGACCCGCACATCCCCTCGTTGTTTCGTGTCTATCCGACCACCGACTGGCACGAACGTGAGACCTACGACTTCTTCGGCCTGATCTTCGACGGCCATCCATCGCTGACCAGGATCGAGATGCCGGACGACTGGGTGGGCCATCCGCAGCGGAAAGACTATCCACTGGGCGGCATTCCAGTCGAATACCACGGCGCCGAGATCCCGCCTCCCGACCAGCGGAGGGCATACAACTGATGACCACTTCGAAGCAACCGCCCGAACGGGTGGTGGTCGTCGGCGGCCAGGACTGGGATCAAGTCGTCACTGCGGCCAGGCAGAACGCGGCCGAGCACGCCGGTGAGCGCATTGTCGTCAACATGGGTCCGCAGCACCCGTCCACGCACGGTGTGCTGCGGTTGATCCTGGAGATCGAAGGCGAGACGATCGTCGAAGCCCGGTGCGGCATCGGGTATCTGCACACCGGTATCGAGAAAAACCTGGAGTTCCGGAACTGGACGCAGGGTGTCACGTTCGTGACCCGGATGGACTATCTGTCACCGTTTTTCAACGAGACCGTCTACTGCCTCGGCGTGGAAAAGCTACTCGGGGTCACCGACGACATCCCGGAACGGGCCTCGGTGATCCGCGTGATGATGATGGAGCTCAACCGGATCTCCAGTCATCTTGTCGCGCTGGCGACCGGTGGCATGGAGCTGGGCGCCATGACCGCGATGTTCCTCGGCTTCCGCGAACGCGAACTCATTCTCTCGGTGTTCGAGACGATCACCGGGCTGCGGATGAACAACGCCTACATCCGGCCGGGCGGGGTGGCCGCCGACCTGCCCGATGAGGCGCTCCCCCAGCTCCACGACCTGCTCAAGGTGCTGCCGGCGCGGCTTCGCGACATGGAGGACCTGCTCAACGAGAACTACATCTGGAAGGCCCGCACGCAGGGGGTGGGCTATCTCGACCTGACCGGGTGCATGGCGCTGGGCATCACCGGTCCCGTGCTGCGGTCCACCGGCCTACCCCACGACCTACGGAAGACCCAACCCTATTGCGGCTACGAGACTTACGAGTTCGACGTCATCACTGACGACCAGTGCGACTCCTATGGCCGGTATTTGATCCGAGTCAAGGAGATGCACCAGTCGATCAGGATCGTCGAGCAGTGCGTGGACCGTCTCGAGCCATTGTCCGGTGCGCCGGTGATGATCGCCGACAAGAAGCTGGCATGGCCTGCCGACCTGAAGGTCGGACCCGACGGTCTGGGGAATTCCCCCGAGCACATCGCCAAGATCATGGGTCACTCGATGGAGGGTCTGATCCACCACTTCAAGCTGGTGACCGAGGGGATCCGGGTGCCGGCCGGGCAGGTCTACGTCGCGGTCGAATCGCCGCGCGGCGAGCTTGGGGTGCACATGGTCTCCGACGGCGGGACACGCCCTTACCGGGTGCACTACCGGGATCCGTCGTTCACCAATCTCCAAGCCGTGGCGGCGATGTGTGAGGGAGGCATGGTCGCGGACGCGATCACGGCAGTGGCATCGATCGACCCGGTGATGGGCGGGGTGGACAGATGACCAACGTCTTTCTGGAGCTGGGCCAGCGGCCTGACGAGCCCGGTCCCCCGGTTCACGGGCCCACGAGGTATCCCGCCGAGGTGACCGCGAGGCTGGAGGCAGACGCGGCGACGATCGTGGCCCGCTACCCGCAGGCGAGGTCGGCGCTGCTGCCTCTTCTGCACCTGGTGCAATCCGAGGACGGCTACCTTACCCCGGCCGGAATTGCTTTCTGTGCAGCACAGTTGGGTCTCACGGACGCGGAGGTGACCGCGGTCGCGACGTTCTACTCGATGTACCGGCGCGAACCGACCGGCGATTACCTGGTGGGGGTCTGCACCAACACCCTCTGCGCGGTGATGGGCGGCGACGCGATCCTGGAGAGCCTGGAGACGCACCTGGGTGTCGCACCGGGCCAGACCACCGCGGACGGGGCGGTCACGCTGGAGCATGTCGAGTGCAACGCCGCCTGTGACTACGCCCCGGTGGTGATGGTGAACTGGGATTTCTTCGACAACCAGACCCCGGCCTCGGCCCGAGATCTCGTGGATGCGCTGCGCTCGGGTCGCCCACCGACGCCGTCGCGCAGCGGTTCGCTGTGCACCTTCCGGGAGACGGCGAGAATCCTTGCCGGGCTTGCCGGCCCGTGTGACGAGGTGGCACCGGGAGAGGTCGGTGCGGCGACACTGGCCGGGCTGCGGTTCGCCCGCAAGCACGGCATGTCGGCACCAGATGGCGGTGCGCCGTCGGACACCTCCGATTCCGGGCATGCCGCACCGTCGGCGGACGGGCAGGCCGAAGCCGCCGAGGCCGTGAAAGACCAACCGGCACCGGCACCGTCGGCCGACGTCCCGGCGCGGCCGTCGACACCGGAAACCGACCCGAAGGCGGCGGATCACCGATGAACACGCTGACCCCGGTGCTGAGCCGGTTCTGGGACGAGCCACAACCGTGGTCATTGGACACCTATCGCCGCCACGGCGGGTACCAGGCACTGGACCGGGCGCTGGCCATGACACCCGACGACGTGATCGCCACAGTGAAGGACTCCGGACTGCGGGGACGCGGAGGCGCGGGTTTCCCGACCGGGACGAAGTGGTCGTTCATTCCCCAGGGGAAGGAGGGCGCCGCCGCCAAGCCGCACTATCTGGTGATCAACGCCGATGAGTCCGAACCCGGCACCTGCAAGGACATTCCGCTGCTGCTGACCAGCCCGCATTTCCTGGTCGAGGGCGCGATCATCGCCGCATACGCGATCCGGGCCCATTACGCGTTCATCTACCTGCGCGGTGAGGTGGTGCCGGTGCTGCGGCGATTGCAGGCCGCGGTCGCCGAGGCCTACGCCGCGGGACATCTCGGCACCGACATCCACGGGTCCGGTTTCGATCTGGAGCTCATCGTGCACGCCGGGGCCGGCGCCTACATCTGCGGTGAGGAGACCGCACTGCTGGACTCACTGGAGGGCCGGCGCGGCCAGCCCCGGTTACGGCCGCCCTTCCCGGCCGTCGCAGGACTCTACGCATGCCCGACCGTGGTCAACAATGTCGAGTCGATCGCCAGCGTGCCGCCGATCATGCTCAACGGTGTCGACTGGTTCCGGTCCATGGGTTCGGAGAAGTCACCTGGTTTCACGCTGTACTCGTTGTCCGGTCACGTCACGACACCCGGTCAGTACGAGGCTCCGCTCGGTGTCACGTTGCGGCAGTTGCTCGAGTACGCCGGCGGGGTCCGCGCCGGGCACTCACTGAAGTTCTGGACGCCGGGCGGATCGTCGACACCGCTCCTGACCGCCGAACACCTGGATGTGCCCTTGGATTACGAGGGCATGGCCGGTGTCGGGTCCATGCTCGGCACCAAGGCGCTGCAGATCTTCGACGAGACCACCTGTGTGGTGCGGGCGGTGCGCCGGTGGACGCAGTTCTACGCGCACGAGTCGTGCGGCAAGTGCACCCCGTGCCGTGAGGGCACCTACTGGCTGGCGCAGATCTACGAGCGTCTCGAGACCGGTGCGGGCACCGAGGCGGATCTGGACAAACTGCTCGACATCTCCGACAACATCTTCGGGAAGTCGTTCTGCGCGCTGGGTGACGGGGCGGTGAGTCCGATCATGTCCTCGCTCAAGTATTTCCGCGGTGAGTACGAAGCGCACCTCGCCGCCGGCGGATGCCCGTTCGACCCGTACGCGTCGATGCTGGCCGCACCGGAAGGAGTGGGCGCATGACCCTCGCAGAGCACAGCCACGACGCGCCACCGGTGGAGATGGTGACCCTGACCATCGACGGCAACGAGGTCACGGTGCCCAAGGGCACGTTGGTGATCCGCGCCGCCGAGTTGATCGGGCTGCAGATCCCGCGCTTCTGCGACCATCCCCTGCTCGACCCGGTGGGTGCCTGCCGACAGTGCCTCGTCGAGGTGGAAGGACAACGCAAACCGTTGGCGTCGTGCACCACCACCGTGGCCCCCGAGATGGTGGTGCGCACCCAGTACACCTCAGAGGCCGCCGATAAAGCCCAGCACGGCGTGATGGAACTGCTGCTGATCAACCACCCGCTGGACTGTCCCGTCTGCGACAAGGGCGGCGAATGTCCGCTGCAGAACCAGGCGATGTCCAACGGCCGTGCCGAGACCCGATTCGAGGACGTCAAACGGACGTTTCCCAAGCCCATCAACATCTCGTCGCAGGTGCTGCTCGACCGGGAACGCTGCGTGCTGTGCGCCCGCTGCACACGCTTTTCCGATCAGATCGCCGGCGACCGGTTCATCGATCTGCTGGAACGCGGTGCGCGCCAACAGGTCGGGATCGCGCCGGGTGAACCGTTCCAGTCGTACTTCTCCGGCAACACCGTGCAGATCTGCCCGGTCGGTGCGCTGACCGGCGCCGCGTACCGGTTCCGGGCGCGGCCGTTCGACCTGGTGTCGAGCCCGAGCGTATGTGAGCACTGTGCGTCGGGATGCGCGCAGCGCACCGACCACCGCCGCGGCAAGGTGATGCGCCGCCTGGCCGGCGACGATCCCGAGGTGAACGAGGAATGGAACTGCGACAAGGGTCGGTGGGCGTTCACCTACACCACGGTGGGCGACCGCCTCACCACACCGCTGGTGCGTGACGGCGGCGCCCTGCGGCCGGCCTCGTGGTCGGAGGCGCTCAGCGTCGCCGGGGCCGGGTTGGCCGCGGCCGCAGGCAGCACCGGTGTGCTGGTCGGCGGCCGGGCCACCGTCGAGGACGCATACGCCTACGCCAAGTTCGCGCGAATGGTGTTGAACACCAACGACATCGACTTCAGGACCAGACCGCACAATGCGGAAGAGGCCGGCTTCCTCGCCGCGCATATCGCGGGCCTGCCCATGACCGTGACCTACGCCGATCTGGAGAAGGCGCCAGCGGTGCTGCTGGCGGGTCTGGAACCCGAAGAGGAGTCACCGATCGTCTCTCTGCGCCTGCGCAAGGCCGTCCGCAAACACGGACTGCAGGTGCTGTCGATCGCGCCGCTGGCCACCCGTGCCCTCGGCAAGCTGTCGGGCCGGCTGATCCGGTGCGCCCCGGGTTCCGAGGCGGCCGCTCTGGACGGGCTGGCCGGCGACGAACTGCTGTCGATGGCCGGTGCGCTGCTCCTGGTCGGAGAGCGCCTCGCCGTGTCCCCCGGCGCGCTGACGGCGGCGGCACGACTCGCCGAGAACACCGGGGCGCGCCTGGCGTGGATACCGCGGCGCGCCGGAGATCGCGGGGCGGTGGAGGCGGGCGCGCTGCCGAACCTGCTGCCGGGCGGTCGACCGGTCGGCGACCCCGCTGCCCGCCGGCAGGTTGCCGACGCATGGCACGTCGACGACCTCCCGGACGTCCCGGGCCGCGACACCTCGACGATCCTTGCCGGCGCCCGTGACGGCACGTTGGGCGCGTTGCTGCTCGGCGGCGTCGAACTCGACGACCTGCCCGATCCCGACGCCGCCCGCGCCGCGGTGGAGGCGGCCCCGTTCGTCGTCAGCCTGGAGTTGCGCCATAGCGATGTCACCGAACGTGCCGACGTGGTGTTCCCGGTCGCGCCCGTCGCCGAGAAGGCGGGCTCCTTCCTCGACTGGGAGGGCCGCAGTCGCGCGTTCGGACCGGCACTGCAGAGCAACGCGATCTCCGATCTGCGGGTGCTGAGCCTCCTGGCTGACGAGATCGGGGTCGACCTCGGCCTGGCAACCGCTGCGCAGGAACGGGTCCGCCTCGGGATGTGGTCGGGAAACCGCGCCGCCGCTCCGCAGGTTGATCCGTCGCCGCCACAACCGCAGCACGGTCAGGCCGTGCTGGCGGGCTGGCGGATGCTGCTCGACGACGGACGGCTGCAGGATGGTGAACCACACCTCGCCGGTACGGCGAGAGCGCCCGTGGCCTGCCTCTCGCCGGCCACGGCGGACGAGATCGGTGTCGCGGCCGGTGAACTCGTGTCCGTCAGCACCGCCCGCGGCGCGATCACGCTGCCGTTGACGGTGGCCGACATGGACGACCGTGTGGTCTGGGTGCCGCTGAACTCACCCGGCAGCCACGTGCACCGAAGCCTGGGTGTGACGACGGGAGCGCTGGTGTCGATCGGTCGCGCCCCGTCCGGCTGCGGCCAGAACGGCCAATCTGACCGGAGCCCGGCATGACCTACCCCGACCCCACACTGTTCGGGCACGATCCGTGGTGGCTGATGGTCGGTAAGGCAGTCGGCATCTTCGGGTTCCTGGTTCTGACCGTGCTCGCCGCGATCCTGATCGAGCGAAAGATCTTGGGACGCATGCAGATGCGCCTCGGTCCGAACCGCGTCGGTCCGCGTGGCCTGTTGCAGTCGCTGGCCGACGGCGTGAAGCTCGCGCTCAAAGAGGGACTTGTCCCCGCCGGGGTCGACAAGGGCATCTATCTGGCGGCCCCGGTGATCGCGGTGATCCCGGCATTCATGGCGTTCGCGGTGATCCCGCTCGGCGGCGAGGTGTCGGTGTTCGGCCACCGCACCGCACTGCAGTTGACGGATCTGCCGGTCGCAGTGCTCTACATCCTGGCGGTGACCTCGATCGGGGTGTACGGCATCGTGCTGGCCGGCTGGGCGTCGGGGTCGGTGTATCCGCTGCTGGGCGGGCTGCGCTCGACGGCGCAGGTGATCTCCTACGAGATCGCCATGGCGCTGTCGTTCGTCGCCGTGTTCATCTATGCGGGCACGATGTCGACCTCCGGCATCGTCGCGGCGCAGAACGACACGTGGTTCGTCGTCCTGCTGTTGCCGTCATTCCTGGTCTACCTGACTGCCATGGTCGGCGAGACCAACCGCGCACCTTTCGACCTTCCCGAAGCGGAGGGTGAACTCGTCGGCGGATTCCACACCGAGTACTCCTCGCTGAAGTTCGCGATGTTCATGCTGGCCGAATACGTGAACATGACGACGGTGTCCGCGCTGGCCACCACGCTGTTCCTCGGCGGCTGGCGGGCTCCGTTCCCGATCAGCCTCTGGGAGGGAGCCAACAGCGGCTGGTGGCCGGTGCTGTGGTTCACCGCCAAGGTGTGGCTGTTCCTGTTCTTCTTCATGTGGTTGCGCGCCACCCTCCCGCGGATGCGCTACGACCAGTTCATGGCGCTGGGGTGGAAGATCCTGATCCCGGTGTCGCTGGGCTGGATCGTCATCGTGGCGACCACCCGCGCACTGCTCGACCAGGGCGTGCAGACCTGGACCACCGCCCTGATCGGTGTTGCGGTCGTCGCGGCCCTGCCGCTGGTGCTGGTGGGCGGACGGCGAAGGCGCGCCACACGGAGTCGCCGTGAACCCGTCCCACCGGCCGGGGGCGGCGCCTACCCGGTGCCCCCGCTGCCCGCCAAGGACCGTCGCAAGGAGAGTGCGGATGCCTAAGTTCCTCGACGCGGTCGCAGGTTTCGGAGTCACCTTCGGCTCGATGTTTAAGAAACCGGTGACCGAGGAGTACCCGGAAAAGCCCGGTCCTGTTGCCAAGCGCTACCACGGCCGGCATCAACTCAACCGCTACCCCGACGGCCTGGAGAAGTGCATCGGGTGTGAGCTGTGCGCATGGGCCTGCCCGGCCGACGCGATCTTCGTCGAGGGCGCCGACAACACCGAAGACGAACGGTTCTCTCCCGGCGAGCGATATGGCCGGGTTTACCAGATCAACTATCTGCGGTGCATCGGATGCGGCTTGTGCATCGAGGCGTGCCCGACCCGGGCGCTGACGATGACCAACGACTACGAGATGGCCGACGACAACCGCACTGATCTGATCTACGGCAAGGACAAGCTGCTGGCCCCGCTGGAACCCGGCATGGAGCCTCCGCCACACCCGATGGCGCCCGGCAGCACCGACGACGACTACTACCTCGGCAACGTCGGGCCCGTCGCCCGGGACAGCAGTTGAGGAGCGGACATGGGTGAGGCGGTGCTGTTCTGGGTGCTTGCGGGCGTGTCGGTGGCCGGCGCGCTCGGCGTCGTCGCCGCGCGCAAGGCCGTGTACTCGGCGATCTCGCTGGCCACCACCATGATTGCGCTCGCTGTGCTGTACATCGCCCAGGGCGCACCCTTTCTCGGCGTGGTTCAGATCGTGGTGTACACCGGCGCGGTCATGATGCTCTTCCTGTTCGTGCTGATGCTCATCGGCGTGGACTCGGCAGAATCGTTGGTGGAGACGCTGCGCGGACAACGGGTCGCGGCCATCGCGGTCGGCCTGGGCTTCGGGGTGCTGCTGGTGGCCGGCATCGGCAACGTCGCTTCCACCGGTTTCGTCGGACTCGACGAGGCGAACGGCAACGGTAACGTCGAGGGTCTGGCGGCGCTGATCTTCACCCGGTACCTGTGGGCGTTCGAATTGACCGGCGCGCTGCTGATCACCGCGGCACTCGGCGCGATGGTGCTGACCCACCGGGAACGCTTCCAGCGGCGCAAGACTCAGCGCGAGTTGGCCATCGAACGTTTCGCGCCGGGCGCGCACCCGACGACACTGCCCAACCCCGGTGTATACGCCCGGCACAACGCCGTGGATGTTCCGGCCCGTCTGCCGGACGGGTCTGGGTCGGAACTGTCGGTAAGCGCCATCCTTCAGGTACGCCCGGTCCCGACCGATGAGCGCTTGCGCGAAGAGCATGTCACCGATGAGCGCTTGCGCGAAGAGCATGTCACCGATGAGCGCTTGCGCGAAGAGCATGTCACCGATGAGCGTTTCGTAAAGGACGAGACCCGATGAGTCCCGACCATTACCTGTATCTGTCCGCGCTGTTGTTTACCATCGGCGCGGCGGGAGTGCTGTTGCGGCGCAACGCCATCGTGATGTTCATGTGCGTCGAGTTGATGCTCAATGCCGCGAACCTCGCCTTCGTCGCGTTCGCCCGCCTCCACGGCCAACTCGACGGCCAGGTGGTCGCGTTCTTCACGATGGTGGTCGCCGCCTGCGAGGTCGTGATCGGGCTGGCGATCATCATGACCATCTTCCGGACCCGGCGCTCCGCCAGCGTCGACGCGGCCAACCTGCTGAAGCACTGATGAGCGCCTGCGCGAAGAAGAGAGAGCACTGATGAGCGCCTGCGCGAAGAAGAGAGAGCACCAGTGAGCGCCTGCGCGAAGAAGAGAGAGCACTGATGAGCGCCTGCGCGAACAAGAGAGAGCACTGATGAGCGCCTGCGCGAAGAAGAGAGAGCACTGAGGCACGGATGACGACACCAGTGTGGTTGCTGATCGCCCTGCCGCTGGCCGGTGCGGTGATCCTGCTGCTGACCGGCAGACGCTCGGACCGGTGGGGTCACCTGCTGGGCACCGCGGCCTCGGTCGCGTCTTTCGTCTGCGCGGCAGTGCTGTTCGCCGACATGCTCGGCCGTGACGGCGAGCAGCGGATGTCCCGCGAGACCCTGTTCAGCTGGGTGGCGGTCGGTGAGTTGCGGGTGGACTTCGGGCTGCAACTGGACCAGCTGTCCATGTGTTTCGCGCTGTTGATCACCGGTGTCGGATCGTTGATCCACATCTACTCGATCGGCTACATGAAAGGCGATCCCGGCCGGCGACGTTTCTTCGCTTACCTCAATCTGTTCGTCGCCGCGATGCTGTTGCTGGTGCTCGCGGACAACTACCTCGGCCTGTATATGGGTTGGGAGGGAGTGGGGCTCGCGTCGTATTTGTTGATCGGGTTCTGGTCGCACAAGCCGTCGGCGGCGACGGCGGCCAAGAAGGCGTTCGTCGTCAACCGGGTCGGCGACATCGGACTCGCCGTCGCAATGATGATCATGTTCAGCGCGGTCGGCGCCCTGTCGTTCACCGCGGTATTCGACGCCGCACCGCGACTCGGCGAGGGCACGTTGACCGCGATCGGCCTGGCACTGTTGCTGGCGGCGTGCGGAAAGTCGGCGCAGGTGCCGCTGCAGTCCTGGCTCGGTGACGCGATGGAGGGTCCGACGCCGGTGTCGGCGCTGATCCACGCGGCCACGATGGTGACCGCAGGGGTGTATCTGATCGTGCGTTCGGGCCCGGTCTTCGACCTCGCCCCGCACGCGCAGACTGCCGTCGTGGTGGTCGGCGCGGTCACCTTGCTGTTCGGCGCGGTGATCGGTTGCGCCAAGGACGACATCAAGAAGGCGCTGGCCGCGTCGACGATGAGCCAGATCGGCTACATGGTGCTGGCGGCCGGGCTGGGCCCGGCCGGCTACGCGTTCGCGATCATGCACCTGCTCACGCACGGCTTCTTCAAGGCGGGGCTGTTCCTCGGTGCGGGTTCGGTGATGCACGCGATGGACGACGAGGTGAACATGCGCCGCTATGGCGGACTCCGCAAGGCGCTGCCGATCACGTTCGTCACGTTCGGTCTGGGCTATCTGGCGATCATCGGCATTCCACCGCTGGCCGGGTTCTTCTCCAAGGACGGCATCATCGAGGTCGCGCTCGGCGCCGGCGGCATCAAGGGCGTACTTCTCGGTGGCGCAACGATTCTCGGTGCCGGGATCACCGCGTTCTACATGACCCGGGTGATGCTGATGACGTTCTTCGGCGAGAGGCGCTGGGCGAACGAGGCGACCGGGGAAGGACCGGGATTGCATCCCCATGAGGCGCCCGCGGTGATGACCTTGCCGATGATCGTGCTGGCGATCGGCTCGGTGACCGCCGGCGGCGCGCTGGCGGTCGGCGGCGCCCTGGAGCACTGGCTCGAACCGGTGGTCGGCTCCGGCGAGATCCACCATGTCATGCCGGTGTGGGTGGTGACCGTGATCGTGCTGTCGGTGGTGGCCGTGGGCGTCGCAGTCGCGTACCGGATGTACGGCGCCAAGGCCGTTCCCGGGCAGGTGCCTGCGGGCACGGCGCTCACGGTGGCGGCCCGCCAGGACCTCTATGGGGACGCGTTCAACGAAAAGGTGTTGATGCGGCCCGGGTGGACCTTCACCCGTGGCCTGGTTGAGCTCGACGACGACGCCGTCGATGGTGCGGCGAGCGGGCTTGCGGCCGGGGTTTCACGGTTCTCCTCGGGGCTGCGCCTGCTGCAGACCGGGTTCGCGCGGTCCTATGCGTTGTCCATGTTGGCCGGCGCGGTCCTCGTCGCCGCGACGATCCTGGCGGTGAATCTGTGGTGACGTCGCTTCCGTTGCTGACCGTGCTGTGGGCCGTGCCGATGGTGGGCGCGGTGCTGGTACTGGTATTGCCGGCCGCGGCGCGCTCCCTGGCGAAGTGGGTTGCGCTGGCGGTGTCGCTGATCGTGCTGGCCGTCGCGGCGGTGATCGCGGTCGGCTTCGACCCGGCCGGCGAGCAGTTCCAGTTCGTCGAGAACTACCGGTGGATACCGTCGTTCGGCACCGGCTACATCCTCGGCGTCGACGGCATCGCACTGGCTCTGGTGGTGCTGACCGCGGTGTTGCTTCCGCTGCTGATCGTCGCCGGATGGCACGACGCCGGCGACGAGCTGAGCTGGGGCGGCAGGTCGGTGCACATCTACTTCGCACTGACGCTGGCCGTCGACGGCATGGTGCTGATCTCGTTGGTGTCGCTGGACATCTTGCTGTTCTACGTGTTCTTCGAGGCGATGCTGATCCCGATGTACTTCCTCATCGGCGGCTTCGGCGGCCGGCAGCGGAGCAGAGCCGCGGTGAAGTTCCTGCTGTACAACCTGTTCGGCGGCCTGATCATGCTCGCCGCGGTGGTCGGCCTCTATGTCGCGACGGCGGGCAGCGACGCGTTCGAGGCGGGCACCTTCGACTTCCGCGCGATCGTCGCGGCGGTCGCGAGCGGTGAGTTCGTCGTCAACCCGGCGGTGATGCACCTGCTGTTCGGCGGGTTCATGTTCGCGTTCGCGGTCAAGGCGCCGCTGTGGCCCTTTCACCGCTGGCTGCCCGACGCGGCGGTGGAGGCGACCCCGGCCAGTGCGGTCCTGATGATGGCGATCATGGACAAGGTCGGCACGTTCGGGATGATCCGCTACTGCCTGCCGCTTTTCCCGGACTCGGCAACGTATTTCAGCCCAGTGATCATCACGCTGGCGGTGATCGGCATCGTCTACGGTGCGGTTGTGGCGATCGGTCAGACCGACGTCATGCGGCTGATCGCCTACTCCTCGATCTCCCACTTCGGATTCATCATCCTGGGCATCTTCGTGATGACCACCCAGGGGCAGTCCGGGTCCACGCTGTACATGGTCAACCACGGCATCTCCACCGCGGCGCTGTTCCTAATCGCCGGTTTCCTGGTGTCGCGCCGGGGATCCCGGCTCATCGACGCCTACGGCGGCGTGCAGAAGCTGGCGCCGGTGCTGGCGGGCACGTTCCTGATCGCCGGGCTCGCGACGTTGTCGCTGCCCGGGTTGGCGCCGTTCATCAGCGAGTTCCTGGTGCTGATCGGCACTTTCACGCGGTACCCGGTATTTGCTGTCCTGGCCGCGAGCGCACTTGTGCTTTCGGCGATCTACGTCTTGTGGATGTACCAGCGCATGATGACCGGCCCACCCCCGGCGGTGCTCGCCGAGGGTGAGCACAGGATCCGCGATCTGGTGCCGCGTGAGATCGCCGTGGTGGCACCGCTGATCGCGCTGCTGCTGGTGCTCGGGGTGTATCCGAAACCGGCACTCGACGTGATCAACCCTGCGGTAACGCACACGCTGACCACGATCGACCGACCCGACCCGACACCCCGGATGGCGGAAGGCCCGGCGCGATGAACATCCCGACCCCGACGGTCGAATACGGCCTGGTCTCCCCGATGCTGATCGTGCTTGCCGCAGCGGTGCTCGGCGTGCTGGCTGAAGCGCTGCTTCCGCGCCGACTGCGCTATCCCGCGCAGGTGGCGCTGAGCCTCGCCGGACTGGTCGCGGCGTTCGCCGCAGTTCTGCTCGTCGCGCAGGACCTGCCCGACGGAAACGGTTCTGAGGCGGTGATGGGTGCGATCGCCGTCGACAGGCCCGCACTGTTCCTGCAGGGCACCATCCTGCTCGTCGGAGTGTTGGGCATCCTGCTGATCGGTGAACGCCAGAAGGCGTCGGCCGGCAGTGAGTCCCGGGGGTTGGAAGCGTTCACACCACAGGCCTCCGCGGTCGCGGGCAGTGTCGCCGAGAAACTGGCCACCAGAGCGGGTGTGGTCCAGACCGAGGTTTTCCCGCTGACGATGTTCGCGGTGGGCGGCATGCTGTTGTTCCCCGCTGCCAACGATCTGTTGACGATGTTCATCGCGCTGGAGGTGTTGTCTCTTCCGCTGTACCTGCTGTGCGGGCTGGCTCGCCGGCGACGCCTGCTCTCGCAGGAGTCGTCGCTGAAGTACTTTCTGCTGGGCGCCTTCTCGTCGGCGTTCTTCCTGTACGGCGCGGCCATGCTGTACGGGTACGCCGGCACTCTGAACCTGCAGGGCATCGCCGATGCGGTGGCGTCTGGGTCCGGCAAGACGTCGCTGGCACTGCTCGGGGTCGCGTTGCTGCTGGTCGGCGTGTTGTTCAAGGTCGGTGCAGTGCCGTTCCATTCGTGGATCCCCGACGTGTACCAGGGGGCGCCTACCCCGATCACCGCGTTCATGGCGGCCGCGACCAAGATCGCGGCGTTCGGTGCGATGCTGCGACTGTTCTATGTCGCGGTGCCTGAGCTACGCGACGACTGGCGCCCGGTGCTGTGGGCGATCGCGATCCTGACGATGGTGGTGGGCACTGTCACCGCGGTCACCCAGAACGATGTCAAACGGATGCTCGCGTACTCGGCGGTCGCGCACAGCGGCTTCATCCTGACCGGTGTGATCGCCGGCAACGAAGCCGGGCTGTCGTCGACGTTGTTCTATCTGTTCGCCTACGGTTTTTCCACCGTGGGCGCATTCGCGGTGGTCGGTCTGGTCCGCGACGCCGACGGCGAAGAGGACAGCGCGTTGGAGCGCTGGGCCGGGCTGGGTAAGCGCTACCCGGTGGTCGGTATCGTTTTCGCGTTGTTCCTCTTGGCGTTCGCCGGGATCCCGTTGACGAGCGGGTTCGTCAGCAAGTTCGCGGTGTTCAAGGCCGCCGGCGAAGGCGGGGCGATACCGCTGGTGGTCGTCGGGGTGATCGCCAGCGCGATCGCCGCATACTTCTACGTACGGGTGATCGTGCTGATGTTCTTCACCGACCGCCCCGACGACGCGCCGGTCGCGGTGGTGCCCAGTGCGCTGACCACAGCGGTGGTGACCGTCACCGCGGCTGTGACGTTCGCGTTGGGCGCGCTGCCTCAGCCGTTGCTGGACCTGGCGAACTCGGCGGACCGGTTCTTCTGATACGAACGTAGCCATGACGTCTGAGCTGGTGTTGACCGCCGACCACGACGGCGTGCGGGTGCTCACCCTGAACCGCCCGGCTGCCCAGAACGCACTGAGCCGCGATCTGATCCGCGCCTCCTACGCGGCCCTGACGTCAGCGGACGCCGACGATACCGTGCGCGCGGTCGTGCTGACGGGCGCCGACCCGGCATTCTGCGCCGGGGTGGACCTCAAAGAGGCTGCGCGCGACGGACTTTCATACTTCTCCGAGTTCCGTTCGCAGAGCTGCATCGCGGCGGTGGCGCAGATGCGCACCCCGGTGGTGGGCGCGATCAACGGCGCGACGTTCACCGGTGGGCTGGAGATGGCGCTCGGGTGCGACTTCCTGATCGCCTCTGAGCGTGCGGTGTTCGCCGACACCCACGCGCGGGTCGGGATCCTGCCCGGCGGCGGGATGACGGCGCGGCTGCCGCACCTGGTCGGGGCGGCGATGGCGCGGCGGCTGTCGATGACCGGAGAGGTGGTCGACGCGGCACGCGCCGAACGCATCGGGCTGGTCACCGAAGTGGTGCCGCACGAGCATCTGCTCGGCCGGGCTGTCGAGCTGGCCGCGCAGATCGCGGAGGTGCCGGCGCCGACGATGCGCAGCCTCAAGGAGATCTACACGACGGGGGCTGCCGCGGTGACCGAGCCGGCGCTGGCGGCCGAGGAGAAGATCGCGTTCGCCCAGCACCGCGATTCGCAAGATCTCGAAGGCCTGGGCGACCGGTTCAGCGCGGTCACCCGGCGCAATAAGGACCAGATCAGCTCCCCCTGACCCGCTCTGCTCGAGGACCGGCTAAGTGACGATGCCGTGAAGCAGGATGTCGGTGGTTCTGTCCACCCACGACGGGTGGTCCAGGTCGTCCGGCGTCTGCAGCAGCGCCAGCAGCGTGGCGCCGCCGATGAGGTGGACAAGCCGGTCCGGGTCGACGCCGGGCCGGACCTCGCCGCGTTCGACGGCGCCGTGCAGCCGGGTGCGCACCGCACCGAACAGGTCGGTGAAGCGCGCCGCGACCCGACCGGTGAGCTCGGCGTCGGCCGACATGTCGGCGATCAGTCCGGGCAGCGCGGCCCGCACCACGGGGCTGGTGAAGACGTCGCGCGCAGCCTGGATCATCGCGCGCAGGTCCGCGGCGATGTCTCCGGGCGGGGTGTCGATCGCCGAGGGGGTCACCGGGAACGCGGCCTCGTGGACGAGCTCGGCCTTACTCGACCATCGCCGGTACAGGGCTGTTTTCGTTGTGCCGGCCCGCTCGGCGACGGCGGCCATCGTGACGTTCGAATAGCCGATTTCGACAAGTAGATCCGCGGTCGCGCGCAGTATGGCAGCGTCGATACGCGGATCTCGCGGGCGACCGGCGCCCGCGGTCTTGTCACCCGGCGACGGGTCTGCTTTCATATCGCTACCCACGGTATCGTATTAGAGCCCTGCCGTGACCGCGCCGTGGCGGGAAGGACGATGTCTGTGACCAGCGAACCAGCCGTCGACAACGTCGACCGACTCCAGCGTTCCAGCCGGGACATGTCGGATGTGCCTGCCGCACTGTCGCAGTGGCTGTCCACGCTGCTGCCCGGCACCACGCCGGAGATCACCGTGGAAAGCGGTGTCGATGCCAACGGGATGTCCTCCGAAACGATCTTGTTGCAGGGGCGGTGGCTGCAGGACGGGAAACCTGTCGAGCAGAACTGGGTCGCCAGGGTCGCACCCGCCGAAGCGGACATCCCCGTGTTCGAACACTACCGTCTCGACCATCAGCACGAGGTGATGAGACTGGTCGCCGAGTTGACCGACGTCGCGGTGCCGCCGGTGCGCTGGCTCGAACCCTCTGGCGACGTGCTGGGCCGGCCGTTCTTCCTGATGGACCGTGTCGAGGGCATCGTGCCTCCGGACGTGATGCCCTACACCTTCGGGGACAACTGGCTCTACGACGCCACCCCCGAACAACAGCGCAGTCTTCAGGACCGCACCGTCGAGGTGCTGGCCAAGCTGCACTCGATCCCCGATGCCCAGCAGAGATTCGGTTTCCTGCAGGACGTCGACCCGCCCGGCGACACCGCGCTGCACCGTCATTTCGGCTGGCTGAAAAGCTGGTACGAGTTCAGCGTCCCCGACATCGGCCGCTCACCGCTCGTCGACCACGCGCTGACGTGGCTGGAGAACCACTTCCCCGACGACGTCGCTGCTGCCGAACCTGTTCTGTGCTGGGGCGATTCACGCATCGGCAATGTCATGTACCGCGACTTCTCACCCGTCGCCGTCCTCGACTGGGAGATGGCCACCGTCGGCCCGCGCGAGCTCGACCTGGCCTGGATCAGCTTCGCGCACATGGTGTTCCAGGAGCTGACCAAGCTCGCCGGGCTACCCGGCATGCCCGACTTCCTGCGGGAGGACGACGTGCGGTCCACCTACCGGGAGCTCACCGGTGTGGAGGTCGGGGATCTGCGCTGGTTCCACGTCTACTCGGCGGTGGTGTGGTGTTGTGTGTTCATGCGCACCGGGGCCCGTCGTGTGCACTTCGGCGAGATCGACAAACCCGCCGACATCGAAACGCTGTTCTACCACGGATCCCTGCTCAAACGACTGATCGGAGAGGCCGGCTGATGCTCGGACCCATGGACGAATACCCGGTGCACCAGGTTCCTGCGCCGATCGCCTGGCCCGGGCCCTCGGACCGCAACTTCTATGACCGGTCGTACTTCAACGCCCACGACCGCACCGGCGACATCTTCGTGATCACCGGCATCGGCTACTACCCGAACCTCGGCGTGAAGGACGCGTTCGTCCTGGTCTCCCGCCGCGACAGCGGCACATACGGCGGAGGAGGCGACACCCAGACCGCGGTGCACCTGTCGGATGCCATCGACGCCGACCGGCTCAACCAGCGTGTCGGCAACTACCGCGTCGAGGTCGTCGAGCCGCTGCGCAAACTGCGGATCATCCTCGACGAAACCGAGGGAATCGCCGCCGATCTCACCTGGGAGGGGCTGTTCGACGTCGTGCAGGAGCAGCCGCACATCATGCGGCGCGGCAACCGGGTGACGTTGGATGCGCAGCGCTTCGCCCAGGTCGGCGCGTGGAGCGGTCAGCTCGCGATCGACGGTCAGGACATCACGGTCGACCCGTCCCGATGGATCGGCACCCGCGACCGGTCCTGGGGCATCCGGCCGGTCGGCGAAGCCGAACCGCCGGGCCGGCCCGATGACCCGCCGTTCGAGGGCATGTGGTGGCTGTACGTGCCGATGGCGTTCGACGACTTCGGCATCGTGATCATCATGCAGGAGGACCCGCACGGGTTCCGCTCGCTCAACGACTGCACCCGCATCTGGAAGGACGGCCGGGTTGAGCAGCTGGGCTGGCCGCGGGTCAAGATTCACTACCGCTCCGGCACCCGGATCCCCACCGGCGCCACGATCGAGGCGACCGCCCTGGACGGCAGCCCGGTGCATTTCGACGTCGAGTCGAGGCTGGCCGTGCCCATCCATGTCGGCGGCGGCTACGGCGGCGACTCCGACTGGCTGCACGGGATGTGGAAGGGCGAGAGTTTCATCGAGCGTCTGACGTACGACATGAACGACCCGGCGATCATCGGCCGGGCCGGCTTCGGCGTGATCGACCACGTCGGTCGGGCGGTGTGCCGGGACGCCGATGGCACCGAGCGGGAGGGCTGGGGTCTGTTCGAGCACGGCGCACTGGGCCGTCACGACCCCTCGGGATTCGCCGACTGGCTCACCGTCGCGCCGTAACGCCGGCCTCAGCCGACGTTGCCCTCCAGCAACTCGTCACGCGGAAGCTCGTCGGCCACGGGCGGTTCCGGCGCGGTACGCCCGAACACCATGGACTCCTCGATGCGGTCGAGCCTGTGGTCGATTGCGTCGAGGACGTAGTTGTGCCGCACGTTCCACGGCCGGTGCGTCCCGGACTTCGGCAGCACGTGCCCGGAGCGGTGCACGTAGCCCGCGTTGATGTTCCACGCTGGCTTCTCGGTCATCGGGGTCGCGCCCAGGTGCGGGTAGGCGTGCGTGTACCCGTGAGAATCCATGTAGGCCAACAGCTTCGCCACGGCACGGGCGGTCAGGTCGGCGCGTAACGTCCAGGACGCGTTGATGTAGCCCACGCACCAGGCCATATTGGGCACGTCTTCGAGCAGGTGCTCCTTGTAGACGAACCGGTCCGCCGGCTTGACCTCCACGCCGTCGACGCTGACCGTGATCCCGCCGAGGGCCTGCAACTGAATACCGGTGGCTGTGACGATCACGTCGGCGTCGATGCGGCCGCCCGACTGCAGCACGATGCCGGTGGCGTCGATGTGGTCGACCCGGTCGGTCACCACATCGGCGCGGCCGGCGGCGATGGCGTCGTAGAAATCACCGGACAGGATCAGGCACAGCCGCTGATCCCACGGGTCGTAGCTGGGGTTGAAGTGGGTGTCGACCGGATAGCCCTCGGGCAGGTAGTGCTTGGCGACGGCCCGGATCGCGCGGCGACTGAAGCGCGGCGCTTTCCGCGACACCGCGTACACGGCGACGATGAACAGCACGTTGTACAGCCAGGCCAGGCGGTAACCGAGCTTGCGGGGCGGTACCTTGCGCAGCAGGTTCACCACGGGATTGATCCGCTGCCCGGACAACAAATAGGTCGGTGACCGCTGCAGCATGGTCACGTGCCCGGCCTTTTTGGTCAGCGACGGGATCAGGCTGATCGCGGTGGCACCGCTGCCGATCACCGCGACCTTCTTGCCGGTGTAGTCCAGGTCCTCGGGCCAGTGCTGCGGATGTACCACCGTGCCGGAGAAGTTCTCCAACCCGGGGAAGTCGGGGCGGTAGGGATGGTCGTAGTCGTAATAGCCGGTGGCGAAGAACAGGAATCGGGCCCGGTAGGTGCGTGCCGCCCCGTCCTGCTCGGTCTGCACCGTCCAGGTGTCGGTCTCGGGATCCCAGTTCGCCGAGATCACCCGGGTGTCGAACCGGATGTGCCGGTCGATGCCGTGCTTGTGGGCGGTCTCGATGAGGTAGCTGCGGATGTCCTCACCGTCGGCGACGTTCTCCGGGCGGCTCCACGGCTCCCACGGGAACGACAGCGTGAAGATGTCGCTGTCCGAGCGGATCCCGGGGTAACGGTGCAGATCCCACGTCCCGCCGATGCGGGACCGTCGCTCCAGGATGGTGTACGTGCGCTGCGGGTTGCGCTCCTGGATCCGGTAGGCGGCGCCGATCCCCGAGATGCCTGCGCCGATGATCAGAACGTCAGAGAACTCCGTCTCCGGATCGAGCTTCTCCACCCGCAACCTCCTTTGGTCCGCGTCCGTACCACCCTAGGTGTCAGCGAGCGAGCGCGTCGACGATCTGGGCCAACGAATCCACCGCGATCGGCCCGGGCTGGTAGAGGCAGATGCGCTCGGACACCCCGGCGACCCGGTCGGCGATGTGCGCGGCGATCTCGGCCGGCGTGCCACACGCGGCGACGGTGTGCAGTACGTCGTCGTCGATCAGCCGGCCCATGTCGTCCCAGCGGCCCTGCTTGGACAGCGCGTGCAGTTCGGGCTGCAGATCGCCCCAGCCGTGCACGTCGAGCACCGGCCGGTACGCGGGCGTCGACCCGTAGAACGCCAGCAGGCGGCGGGCGGCGGCGTGGTCGGGATCCTGGTCGGCGACGGACACGATGATCTCGGGAACGATCTGCAGGTCGGCGCGGGCGCGGCCCGCCGCGGCCAGTCCGGCGTCGACGTGCGGCATCGTCACCTCGTGCAGGAAGCGCTTCGAGCCGAACGGCATCACGAGCAGTCCGTCGGCGACCTCGGACGTCATCCTCGTCATCTTCGGGCCCAGCGCGCCGACGAAGATCGGGATCGGCGCGAAGCTCGCCCGCGGGGTGAACGTCGGCGTCATCAGCGTGTGCCGGTAGAACTCGCCCTGGAAGTTCAGCCGCTCCCCCGTGCTCCACGCCGCGAAGATCGCCCGCAGCGCATCGACCAGTTCGCGCATCCGGGCCACCGGACGGTCGAACTGGGCGCCGAACCGCTTCTCGATCTGAGTCCGGATCTGGGTCCCCAGGCCCAGGGTGAACCGCCCGCCGGACAGCAGCTGGTGGTCGACGGCCTGATGCGCGAGGTGAATCGGGTTGCGGGGGAAGGCGATCGCGACGTTGGTCATCACATCGAGTCCGCCGACGGTGGCGGCCAGGGTCAGCGGGGTGAACACGTCGTGCGGTCCCTCGAAGGTGAAGACCCCGCTTGCCCCGGCGTCGCGCAGCGCGCGGGTCCGGTCCAGTGCGTCCAAGGGGCCGAACAACGCGGTCATCACCTGCACAACGGGCGAGCCTAGTGCGGTTCCGACGTGAAAATTGTCGTCACACGCGCGTTTTTACGCCGAAATCCCCAGATGCGGAGAGGATGGGGGCATGGCTGATGTGGTCGTGGTGGGGGCGGGGTTCGCCGGGCTGGCCGCCGCCCGGGAACTGGCGCATCTCGGCCACGAGGTCGTCATCGTCGAAGGACGCGACCGGGTGGGCGGACGGGCGTACACCGGCAGCATCGCCGGCGTGCCGGTGGACCTCGGCGCCACGTTCGTGGGGCCCACCCAGGACGCGGTGCTGGCGCTGGCGACCGAGCTGGGATGCGACCGGGTGCCCACGTACGGGCGGGGCAAGAACCTGATCCGCTGGCGCGGCTCGGTGCGCTCCTACCGCAGCACGATCCCGCGGTTGTCGATCATCGAGCTGCTGGACGTGTCCCGTATCCAGTGGCGTTTCGAACGGGTCTGCCGGAAGGTCTCCGTCGAGGCACCCTGGACCTCCACGGTCGCCGATGCACTCGACGCCGTGTCGCTGGACGAGTGGCTGCGTTCGCAGCGCGCCGGCGCCTCGACCCGCGATCTGATGGCGATCATGGCGCGGGTGACGTGGGGCGCCGAACCCGATGCGGTGTCCATGCTGCACGCGGTCCGCTACGTCAAGGCCGCGGGTGGACTGAACAGAATGCTCGACGTCGAAGGCGGCGCCCAGCAGGAGCGGTTCCCGGCCGGCGCCCAGCAGATCGCCGAGCGGATGGCCGACGAGCTCGGCGAGCGTGTGGCGCTCGGCTCCCCGGCCCGCCGCATCGTCCGGCACGCCGACCTCACACTGACCGTCAGCACCGAACGTGCCGATCACACGTGCGCCGCGGTCGTCGTCGCGATCCCTCCCGAGCACCGCGGCGGGATCGAATTCGTCCCGCCGTTACCCCCGGGCTACGACGACCTGGCCCGGCACTGGCCGCAGGGCCACCTCAGCAAGGCCTACGCGGCCTACCCGACCCCGTTCTGGCGCAGGGACGGTTTCTCCGGTGAGGCCCTGTCCGACGAGGGGCCGGTGTTCATCACGTTCGACTGCAGCCCCGGTGACGACGGCCCCGGCATCCTGCTCGGGTTCACCGACGCGCGCACGTTCGATCCGCTGCCGCCCGAGCAGCGCCGCGACGTCGCGCTGGCCGGCTTCACCGCACTGTTCGGCGACTCCGCCGCACATCCCATCGACTATCTCGACCATCGTTGGGGCGCAGAGCCTTTCGCACCAGGCGGACCGACCGCAGCGGTGCCGCCGGGGGCGTGGACGACGCACGGCCGGTGGTTGCGCGCCCCGGTCGACGGGATCTTCTGGGCGGGAACCGAGACCGCCGACCGGTGGACGGGTTTCCTCGACGGCGCGGTGCGGTCGGGGCTGCGTGCCGCCGGCGAGGCGCATCAGCTGCTGGCGCGCCGCTCCTGAACAGCTCCGGTCACCAATCCGATCAGCCAGCGCAGATGGTCGTTGACCTCGTCGGGCCGTTCCAGGATCGCGCAGTGCCCGCCAGGCAGCTCGACGAACCTCGCCAGGTTGGGCGCGGTGGCCGCGATCCGGCGGGCCGACGCCATCGGCAGCAGCCGATCCTTGGTGCTGCCGATCACCAGGGTCGGCACCGTGAGGTTCTTCAGCGCAATGTGTCGCGGCCCCAAGTGGTCGACGAGCACCCGCGCCCAGCCGCCACGCCCGGCCGGCGAGGTCGCGTTGAACAGCTCGTAGATGAAGTCGGCGACGGCGGGGTCGGCGTCGCGGCCCACCGCCAGCGACGCAACGAACCGCCGGTTGGGACGGTGGACGGCCCGGCTCAGCGGAAGTCCGCCGAACCTGCGCAGCACCTCCCCCGCGGCGCGCACCCTGACATCGGCGAGCGCGGGCGGCACCGGCAGCAGGTTGACGTTGCGCAGCAGGTCCCCGGTCGTGGTGTTGATCAGCGCGACGGCGGCGGCGCGTTCCTCGACGCGGTGCGGCAGCCGCTCGGACCATGACGAGATCGCGATACCGCCCATCGAATGCCCGGCGATCACCGCGCGCTCGCCCGGCGCCAGCGTGGCCTCCAGCACGGCATCGAGATCGCCGGCCAGGTAATCCAGGCTGTAGCCGCCGCGCCGCGGCGGGATCGCGCTGCGGCCGTGACCGCGGTGGTCGAACGCGATCACCCGGTGATCACGGGCCAGGTCGGCGATCTGACAGGCCCACACGCGCAGCGCGCACGTGATGCCGTGCGCAAGCACGATGGGGTAGCCGTCTTCGGGCCCGAAGACCTCGGCGTGCAGCCGCACACCGTCCCGGGACCGCACGTCGACGATGCGTCCCGGCGGCAGGGCCTGGGCCGGGGCGAACCCCCGCCCCCGCGATCGGGTGCTGCTCCGTCGTGCCATGCGCTGCTCCTGTGGGTTTCGGCGACTTTGCCGGTACGTGACTGTACCCCGCGCCAGACCGCCGGTGAGGCGCCGAACCGCGGGTGGGTTAAATGGTCTGCGACGACCATCAGGAAGGCCGGTAATGCGTGCGATACAGATAGCCGAACTCTCGGGCCCGCAAGCCGCCCGGCTCGTCGAGATCGACGAGCCCGCGGCCGACGACGCCACCGTGCTGGTGGATGTGCACGCCGCCGGCGTGGCTTTCCCCGACGCGCTGCAGTCCCGCGGGCTCTACCAGTACAAGCCGGCGATGCCCTACATCCCGGGCGCCGAGGTCGCCGGTGTGGTGCGCAGCGCGCCCGCCGACGCGCACGTGCGGCCCGGGGACCGCGTGGCCGGCCTGACGATGCTCTGCGGGGCGATGGCCGAAGTCGTTGCGCTGCAGCCGGAGCGGGTGTTCAAGCTGCCCGAATCACTGTCTTTCACGGACGGCGCGGGCATCTTGTTCAACGATCTGACGGTGCATTTCGCGTTGCGCACCCGCGGCCGTCTGCAGCCCGGCGACACCGTGCTGGTGCACGGCGCCGCCGGCGGCATCGGCACCTCGACGCTGCGTCTTGCGCCCGCGTTCGGCGCTTCGCGCACCATCGCGGTGGTCAGCACCGAGGACAAGGCGGAGGTGGCCCGCGCCGCCGGCGCGTCCGACGTCGTGCTCGCCGACGGGTTCAAGGACGCGGTCAAGGAGTTGACGGGTGGGCGCGGGGTGGACATGGTGGTCGACCCGGTCGGCGGCGACCGGTTCACCGACTCCCTGCGCTCGCTGGCCCAGGGCGGTCGACTGCTGGTGGTGGGGTTCACCGGCGGGGAGATTCCGACGGTGAAGGTGAACCGGCTGCTGCTCAACAACGTCGACGCGGTCGGGGTGGGCTGGGGCGCATGGACCATGACGCATCCCGGTTACCTGCAGGAGCAGTGGGCCGACCTGGAGCCGTTGCTGGCCTCGGGGGCGGTGCCGGCTCCCGACCCGGTGGTCTACCCGCTCGACCGCGCCGCCGAGGCGATCGCGTCGCTGGAGGAGCGCACCGCCAAGGGCAAGGTTGTGGTCGCGGTTCGATAGCGGAATGCCGCCGATATGGTGCGCGAGACTTTGCCCGCTGGGATGATGGGCCACGTGTCCGGCGCTGGGGAGCGATCAGTCGATGATCCGCGCGTTGCTGGTTTCCTGGCCTCGGCGTCAACTCAGCCGACCGGGCTCGTCATCGAGGGCGAGGCCGGGATCGGTAAGACCACCCTGTGGCTGCGCCAGCTTCGGCAGGCCGGCGAACATGGCTTCCGCGTGCTGACCGCCAGGGTCGGACAGGCGGAATCGGTGATGGCGTTCGCCGCGCTGGCCGACCTGCTCGGGGACGTCGAGGAGAACTACTTCACCCCGCTGCCCGCGCTGCAGCGGCTGGCGCTGGACCGGGTGCTACTGCGTGCCGGCGCCGACGGCCCGCCGACCGATCAGCGCACGGTGGCCGCCGGATTCGTGTCGGTGTTGCACGCGCTGGCCGAGGACTCGCCGGTGTTGCTCGCGATCGACGACGCGCAATGGCTGGACACCTCGAGTCGCGCGGCCGTGGAGTTCGCGGTCCGCCGCCTGCGCGGACCGTTCGGGGTGCTGGTGACCGAGCGGTGCGCACCCGGCGAGGGCGCGACCGCGGGCTGGTTGCGGCTGGACCGGCCCGACGGGTTGGACCGGATATTCGTGCGCCCGATGACCACCGGTGCGCTGCACGCGCTGATCTCCGAACGGCTGGGCCGCCCGCTGTCCCGGCCGTCGATGCTCCGCATCGCCGAGATCTCCGGCGGCAATCCGTTTTTCGCGCTCGAGCTGGCACATGCGATGGGTGACGGGCCGGCCACGGGCGAGCCGCCGCTTCCGGCGACGCTGGCGGAGGTGGTGCGGCGCCGCATCGGTCTGCTCGACGAACCGACCCGGTCGATGCTGCTCAGCGTCGCCTGTGTGGCCGACGCGACCGTGGAACTGCTGGGGCGGGCCCACGGCATCTCGGCAGCAGAGGTGACCGAACGGCTCGGACCGGCGGAGGCCTCGGGCATCGTCACCCTCGAGGGCAACCGGGTCCGGTTCACCCATCCGCTGCTGGCCAACGGGGTGTACACCGACGCCGGGCCGACGGCACGGCGCGCGATGCACCGCACGATGGGCGCGCTGGAATCCCAGCCCGAGTTGAAGGCCCGGCACCTGGCGCTCGCCTCGGCCAGCGGAGACGACGAGATCTTCGCCGCGCTCGACCAGGCCGCAGACTCCGCTCGGGCGCGCGGCGCACCGGCGGCGGCGGCCGAATTGGTCGATCTGGCTATCGGGCTCGGCGGCGACAACCCACTGCGCCGCATCAAGTCCGCCGAGAATCACTTTTTGGCCGGGGATACGGCCAAGGCCGCCGCCGCATTGGGAAGCGTCGACGCGATCGAGCCGCCGATCCTGCGGGCGTTGGCATCGAGCCTGCTGGCGACGGTGCGCATGTACGAGAACCAACATGCGGAAGCGGTTGCGCTGCTGCGCGGCGCGCTCGACGACGGGGCGGGCAACGTCGCGATCCTGGTGCAGGTGCTGTTGCGACTGTCGTTCGCGCTCAACAGCATCGGTGAGCTCGACGACGCCCGCCGGTATGTTCGCGACGCGGTCAAACTCGCCGAGGAACTCGGGGTACCGGGCATCACCAGCGCCGCCCTGGCGTGGTCGGTGCATGTGAACTTCCAGTGCGGCCACGGGCTCGACGAGGACGCGTTGCAGCGTGCCATGGACCTCTACGACAGCAGCCTGGACGTGCCGATCATCTTCCGGGCACCGTTCGTGCATGCGCTGGGGATGTCGTGGACCGGGCGCCTCGACCAGGCCCATGACGAACTGACGGCGGTGCGCGCGGTGTGCGTCGAGCGCGGGGCCGAGAGCGACATGATGGCCATCGCAGGGTTCTTGGCGATCAACCATCTGTGGCGAGGCCGGCTCGCCGACGCCCAGACCGAGGCCGCCGAGGCGGTCGAGCGCGCCCAGCAGCTCGGCGGGGACGACGTGCTGATCATCCCGATGACCGTGCGGGGTGCGTTGGCGGCCTACGCCGGGCAGGTGGACGACGCCCGCGCCGACGCCCGGTGGGTGCTCGGGGCTATCGCGAATCGGCAGGCCTCCCACATCGCCGACTGGCCGGGGATGACGTTGTGCTTTCTTGAGGAGTCTCTCGGCAATCACCGGGAAGCGCTGCAGGCGCTGGACGTGAAGTTCCTCGACACCGGCCGGACTCCGGCCACCGAGTTGATGTATGCGTGGCACCTGCCCGACGTCATCGAGGCGATGGTGGGAACGGGACGCCTCGACGACGCCGAGTTCCTCACCGCCGCACTGGAGCAGAACGGCATCGAGCACGACCGGCACTGGATGAAGGCGGTCGGCGCAAGGTGCCGCGCGATGCTGCTCGCAGCTCGCGGCGACGTGGTGGGGGCCGAACAGGTCGCACACCGCGCGATGGTCGAGCACGACCTTCTCCCGATGCCGTTCGAGCGGGCCCGCACCCAGCTTCTGCTCGGCCAGCTGCAGCGCCGGTTACGCCAGAAGCAGTCGGCGGCAACGAATCTGAACGCGGCGATGCAGACATTCGAGGAGCTGGGCACGCCGTTGTGGGCACGGCGGACACAGGCCGAGCTGGCCCGCGCGGTCGTCGCCCCGTCCGAGGATCTGAGTCAGTTGACGCCGTCCGAGCAGCGGGTCGCCGAGATGGCCGCGACCGGTGCGACCAACAAGGACATCGCGGCGGCGATGTTCATCAGCGCGAAGACCGTGGAGCACAACCTCACGAAGATCTACCGCAAACTGGGCATCAGCTCGCGCGCCGAACTGGGCAGGCGGATCGATCAGACCGGAACCGGCCCTCCCGGCGGGCTCAGGTGACCCATTCCGGCTGCTGGTCGACATTCACCGCGGAGAAATCCTTGTGCGCGAGACCGGCGATGGTGCCGCCGTCGACGACGAATTCGGCTCCGGTCGAATAGCTGGACTCATCGCCGGCCAGATACACCACGAGATTGCTGACCTCGTGCGGCTGGGCGATCCGGCCCAGCGCGGACTGGAAGATGTCCTCGGGCACCCAGTCGGCCATCGGGGTTTTGACCAAGCCGGGGTGCACCGAGTTCACCCGGATTCCGTACGGCCCCAACTCGAGGGCGACAGACTTGGTCAGGCCGCGGACGGCGAATTTGGTGGCGGTGTAGCCGTGGCAGCCTATGGTGCCGGCCATTCCCTCGATCGAGGAGATGTTGATGATCGAGCCCCGCCCGGCGCTCTTCATGATCGGTGTGACCGCCCGGATACCGAGGAACACGCCGGTGAGGTTGATGTCGAGGATGCGGTGCCATTCGGCGAGTTCGTAGTCCTCGACGGTGCCGATGTTCAAGATGCCGGCGTTGTTGACCAGGATGTCCAGGCTCCCGAACTCGGCGACCGCGGTGGCCACGGCCGCATCCCAGTCCTGCGGGCGGGTGACGTCGAGGTGCACGTAGCGGGCGACGTCGCCCAGCTCCTCGGCCACCTGCCCACCCTCGGCATCGAGGATGTCGCCACAGACGACCTTCGCACCGTGTGCGGCCATCACCCGGGCGTGCGAGGCGCCCATGCCTCTGGCCCCGCCGCTGATGAGCGCGACCTTGCCGGCAAGCCGTCCTGTCATGACTTCTCCTGTGCTCGAACTCATTTCAGTTCATAGTCGGCCGCGTCGGGCCGACTCGTCCATTTCCAGTAGTCGGCGATGCGCCACGCGAACAGCGTCGGCAGCTCCCCGGCGCTGTTCTTGTAGTAGCTGCTGACCGAGGGATGGGCGTAGACCATCGATTTCAACCGGTTCTGGCTGCGGCGGTCGTAATCGGTGCACACCTGCGCTTTGGGGGCGGCGCAGGCCGTGGCGGCGGCCAAGGTCATGTCGATGCAGCCGAGGATGTAGCGCATCTGACACTCGGAGTTGTAGATGATGCTGGCGCCGTTGACGGCGTTGGTGCCGGGACCGAACATGCAGTAGAAGTTCGGGAAGCCCGCCACCGTGACGCCGAGGTAGGCGAAGGCGGCGTCACCCCACACCTCGTTGAGCCCGAGCCCGCCGGTGCCGCGGATGTCGATCGGCCCGAGTTGATGGTTGACGTCGAATCCGGTGGCCCACACCAGCACATCGGCGCGACGGTGCATTCCGGTGACGTCGGTGACCCCGTCTGCGGTGATCTCGGCGATCCCGGCGGTGACCAGTTCGACGTCATTACGCTGCAGGGTGGTCAGCCAGGTGCCGTCATCCTGCAGGGTGCGCTTGCCCATCGGCGGATACATCGGGGTCACCTGGGCGAGAAGTTCCTCGTCGTCGGTGAAGGCCCGCATCCATGCGATGAACATGTCCCGGATCCCCTGATTGCCTGCGCTGACCGATAATCCACCGGTGTCCCAGTCCGGGTCGATCGTGATCTGCTCGTCGAGCGCGTCGGCGATCGGCCACCATGACACGAAGCGCAACCACCGGCCGTAGTACGGCAGGTGCCGGATCGCCCATCGAGCGGCGGCGCTGACGGCCTCGTGGTAGTGCACATTGGGCGCCATCCACTGCGGTGTGCGCTGATAGACGTCGACGTGCGCGGCGGTGCCGGCGATCGCCGGAACGAGCTGGAATCCGCTGGCGCCGGCGCCGATCACCGCGACGCGTTTGCCGGCCACCTCGATGGTGTCGTCCCAGTCCGCGGTGTGGCAGGACGGCCCGGTGAAGTCGTCGGCGCCCTTGATGTCCGGGATGACCGCGGTGCTGAACTGGCCGACGGCGCAGATCAGCCCACAGGCGGTCAGTTCCTCGACGGCGCCGTCGAGGTCGTCTCGGCCGCGTACCTGGACCTGCCAGCGGGCGGCCTGTTCGTCCCACACCGCGCCGGTGACCTCGGTGTCGAAGCGGATGTGTTCGGCGATGCCGTAGCGGTCGGTGACGTCGCGCAGGTACTGCAGGATCTCGGGTTGCGTGGCGTAGTGGTGCTCCCAGTGGTCGGTCGGCTCGAACGAGTACGTGTAGTACTGGCTGGCGATGTCGACCCGGCAGCCCGGATAACGATTCGCCAGCCAGGTTCCACCGACGCCGGATTGCCGCTCGACGATGGTGAACGGCACGCCGGCCTGTTTGAGCTTGATGCCGGCCAGCAGTCCCGCCTCTCCCGCACCGATCACGACGACCGGGAACCCCGCACGCTGCTCGGGGGTCGACACCGGCACGGGGCCGTTCTGGTCGGTATCGGTGACCCGCAGATCGGCGGCGATGTAGTCGACGAGTTCGTCGGTGACCTGGCCGGCGGAGATGACGTCGAGCATCACCCGCAGCTGATGCCTGTCAGGCACGAACGGTGCCGGGCACCCCCGGTCGCGGTAGTCGCGGGCGACATGAAATGCCTTGTCGCGCACCGTCTGTTTGTCCGATTCGGTCATCCCGCCCTGCAGGTCCATCGCGATGAGCATGAAGGGGCGCGGCAGTTCGTCGAGGATCCGCAGATCGCCGGTCATGTGCACCATCGACATCAGCAGTGCCGGCACGCTGGCGTCGTCGATCGCGGCGCGCAGCACCGCGTCGTCGTCATCGAAAGGAAGTCCGGTCAAGCGGGTCAGCTCGGGGCTGCGCACGTCCTCGGCAGTGAGATGCGGCACGGACCGACCATACGCGCGGCGGTCAGTGGATGGTCACGGTTTGGCGACTTCGACACGGGCCAGGAATTCGAGCACCGCGTCAGCGAACAGATCGTTGCGGTCCCCGGCCACCATGTGTCCGGCGCCGTCGACGTCGACGAAGGCGATCTGCGGGAAGCGCTCAAGAAATGCCTCGGCGCGCTCACGGCTGACCAGGTCGCTGACCTGACCGCGCACCAGCAGCATCGGCACCCCGTCGGACAGGATCGCGTCGACGGCCGTGTGCAGGCGGTCGGTGTCGGTGACCTCGAGCGGCGGTTTGGCCGCCGATCCGTCGATGAACTGCGGGTCCCAATGCCAATACCAGCGGTCTCCCCTGCGGCGCAGATTGTTTCGCAAGCCGTCGAGGTCCGACGGACGGGGCCGGTGCGGGTTGAACTCGGCGATCATGTCGGCGACCTCGTCGAGCGAGCCGAAGCCGTCGACCATCTTCTCGGCCATGAACGCGTGGATTCTCTGCGCGCCCGAGGGGTCCATGTCGGGCACGATGTCGACGAGGACGACCGCCGCGGCGATGCCACGCTCGAGCTCACCGGCGAGCAGCATCGAGGTCAGACCCCCGAGTGAGGCGCCCACCAGCACCGGGTGCGGCGGCAACCGGTGCAGGATCGCGGCCACGTCGGCGGCGAAGCTGGCCACCCGGTAGTCACCGTCGGGCGACCAGTCGGACTCGCCGTGGCCGCGCAGGTCGACGGTGACGGCCTGCCAGCCGCGGCGGGCCACCGCGGCAGCGGCCTTGCCCCACGACCGCCGGGTCTGACCGCCACCGTGCAGGAACACCACGGCACGCGCGCCGGGTTCCCCTAGCCGGTCGGCGACGATCCGGACGCCGCCGTGCCCGTCGGTGAGGAAGTGCTCCGGCGCAGAGGTCATGCCCGGATGGTAAGCGGACGTCTCCCGCTGACGACGGACGTCACCACACCACGGCGAGCGCCGCCGCAGCGAACGACAGCGCCCCGACCCCGTAGAACAGCGGGCGCGGCACCGCGTCGCCGGTGCGCTTCTGCCGGGCGCTGCCCATGCCGAGGAGCGCGCCCAGGATCACCAGGATCACCAGCTTGATCCCGATCTTCGGGTAGTTCAGGTCGATCCCGGCGGGCCATGGGGCGGCCAGTGCGAGACCGGTCACCAGCGAGACCAACAAGCCGTAGTCCATCACCCGGGTGGTGCGGAAGCGGCCCGCTGCGGCCTCGGTCACCCATGCCCCGAACGTGATGGCAAAGCCGACGATGTGCAGCAAAACAACTACAGAGCGTAGTACTTCCATGTCGCGAGGCTACCTCAGTCGTGGTGGCCCTACCGGGAAATCACATCGGCGGCGTGCCGGGGGGCACCCGGTAGCAGTTCGTCCCACCGATCCCGAGCACGTAGACCGTGTCGCACCGGATGAAACTGCCGTCGGGATCGGGCGGATAGTCGCACCGGCCGCCGCCGTTGCCGCCATACATGCCACTGGGCCCGGTACACGGTTGCGCAGACACCGGCACCGCAGACACCAGCACGGATGTGACCAACGCCGTCGCCGCACCCGCGGCCGTCAACACTTTCCCCGTTGTCATGACATCACTCCTTCCCCACCGCCCCGGTGAGGCGGCAGACCCGGAAGCCCGGCGATGCCCGAGGAGAACACGCACCGACCTCCGGTACATGTATCCATCGCGATTGTCCTCCCGCCGCCCGGTCGCGCACAGGCGTTTCACACGGTCAGGGCAAGCATTCGGTCGACTTGGACAGTTCGGCCTTCATGTTGCGGCCCATCATCTCCAGGGCCGCCCTGCCGAGCTTCCCGTCGATGTGCGCCACCGCATCGGGTGGCACCACGACGTCGTAGTGACGGACGTATCCGTCCAGGGCGGTGTAAAGGATGCACTGCTCGGTGACCTGTCCGGTGAGGATGATCCGGCGGGCACCGAGGCGGCTGAGCAGATAGTCCAGCGGGGTGGCATAGAACGCGCTGTGACGCACTTTGGTCAGGAAACGCGCGTGGGGCGCGGGCACCAGCGGGCGGACCAGCTCCGGGCGAGCGCCTTCGAGCGCCCCCTTGATGATGTCGATGTGGTTGGCCGTGAAGTCGCCGTAGTTGTCGTTGACGTAGATGAGGTCGACGCCGTCGTGTTCGGCGGCCCGGGCGACGAGTTCGGCGATCGGTTCGACCACGTCGGCGGCGCTGTCGGCCAACTGCTCGGCGTCGGGATGGTCGTAGGTGTTGAACATGTCGATCACCAGCAGCGCGGTATCACTCATGCCGTACTGATAACCGCACCGGCGCGGGTTGAATCCGGTCGACCAGCGCCGACATGGACATGTCCGGCGGCGCCGCTGTCCATCACGGCGATACGCGACCGCGCCCGCCGGTTCCTACGCTGACCCCATGACAGCGTCTCTGATCGGCGGCCCCGCACTCGCGCAGGTCCGCCGGGTGCACACCGAGATCCCCGGCCCCCGCTCCGTCGAACTCGCGCAGCGCCGCAGCGCCGCCCTTCCGGCCGGACTGACCAGCGGCGCCGGTGTCTACGTGGCTGCGGCCGGCGGCGGGGTGATCGTCGACGTGGACGGCAATTCGTTCATCGACCTCGGCAGCGGGATCGCGGTCACCACCGTCGGCAACTCGGCGCCGGCCGTCGTCGAGCGCGCCACGGCACAGCTGGCCGAGTACACCCACACCTGCTTTCTGGCCACCCCGTACGAGCCGTACATCGAGGTCGCCGAACGACTGAACCGGCTCACGCCGGGCCACCACCCCAAACGCACCGCGCTGTTCAACACCGGCAGCGAGGCCGTCGAGAACGCGGTCAAATACGCGCGCGCGGCGACCGGCCGGCAGGCGGTGGTGGTGTTCGACCACGCCTTCCACGGCCGCTCGCTGCTCACCATGACGATGACGGCGAAGAACCAGCCGTACAAGCACGGCTTCGGACCGTTCGCACCCGAGGTCTACCGGGCGCCGATGGCCTACCCGTTCCGCTGGCCGTCGGGTCCACAGAACTGCGCCGAGGAGGCCTTCGCACAGTTCGCCCAACTCGTCGACGCGCAGATCGGCGCGGACGCGGTGGCCTGCGTGGTGGTCGAACCGATTCAGGGCGAGGGAGGTTTCATCGTGCCCGCCGAGGGCTTCCTGCAGTCGGTGGCCGAGTTCTGCCGCGAGCGCGGCATCCTGTTGGTCGCCGACGAGGTACAGACCGGGATCGCGCGCACCGGCGCCTGGTTCGCCAGCGAACACGACGGACTGGTGCCGGATCTGATCACCACCGCCAAAGGGTTGGCCGGCGGGCTGCCGCTGGCCGCGGTCACCGGACGTGCCGACGTCATGGACGTCGCCCACGCCGGCGGGATCGGCGGGACCTACAGCGGCAATCCCGTCGCATGCGCGGCCGCACTGGGTGTGTTCGAGGAGATCGAGACCCGCGGACTGGTCGAGCGCGCCCGCGCCGTCGGCGACGCGATGACCGCGGCGCTGCGAAACATCGCCGCCACCACCGACGTCATCGGCGAGATCCGCGGTCGCGGCGCCATGATCGCCGCCGAGCTCGTGGTGCCCGGCAGCGGCGAGCCCAACCGCGACGCGGTGGCCGCGATCACCACGCACTGTCAGCGCAACGGCGTACTGACGTTGACCGCAGGCACTTTCGGCAACGTGCTGCGGTTCCTGCCGCCTCTGTCCATTCCCGACGAGCTGCTCACCGAGGCGTTCGACGTCCTCGCTGACGGATTCGCCGCCCTGTAGTCCCGACCAGGAGTTGACCCGATGACCACCATGACCGCACCGCGCACGAAGTCCGTCTACTCGCCGCTGGAATTGTTCGACACCGCCCGCTTGCTCGAACACGACGAACGTGAGATCGCGGCCACTGTAAGGAAATTCGTCGACACCGAACTGCGACCCAACATCGAGGGCTGGTTCGAGTCGGCCACGCTGCCCCGTGAGCTCGGCCGCCGCTTCGGCCAGCTCGGCGTGCTGGGCATGCATCTGCAGGGTTACGGCTGCGCCGGCACCAACGCCGTCGGCTACGGACTGGCCTGCCTGGAGCTGGAGGCCGGCGACAGCGGCTTCCGCAGCTTCGTCTCGGTGCAGGGCTCGCTGTCGATGTTCTCGATCTACCGCTACGGTTCCGAGGAGCAGAAGAACGAGTGGCTGCCGCGGCTGGCCTCGGGTGAGGCCATCGGGTGCTTCGGCCTGACCGAACCTGACTTCGGCTCCAATCCCGCCGGCATGCGCACCCGCGCCCGGCGTGACGGCGCCGGAGACAACGCAGACTGGGTGCTCAACGGCACCAAGATGTGGATCACCAACGGCAACCTGGCCGACGTCGCGACCGTGTGGGCGCAGACCGACGAAGGTGTCCGGGGTTTCCTGGTGCCCACCGACACACCAGGATTCACAGCGAACGCGATCCACCGCAAGCTCTCGCTGCGGGCGTCGGTGACCTCGGAGCTGGTGCTCGACAACGTCCGGCTACCCGCGTCGGCGCAGCTGCCGGAGGCTGTCGGGTTGAGCGCTCCGTTGTCCTGCCTGAACGAGGCCCGCTTCGGCATCGTGTTCGGTGCGCTCGGCGCCGCCCGCGACAGCCTGGAGACGACGATCGCCTACGCCCAGACCCGTGACGTCTTCGACAAACCCCTCGCCGGTTACCAGCTGACTCAGGAGAAACTGGCCAACATGAGCGTCGAACTGGGCAAGGGCATGCTGCTGGCCATCCACCTGGGCCGGATCAAGGACGCCGAGGGCGTGCGTCCGGAACAGATCAGCCTCGGCAAGCTCAACAACGTACGCGAGGCGCTGGCCATCGCACGTGAGTGCCGCACAGTGCTGGGCGGCAGCGGCATCACGCTGGAGTACTCGCCACTGCGCCACGCCAACAACCTGGAGTCCGTGCTGACCTACGAGGGCACCTCGGAAATGCACTTGTTGTCCATCGGCAAGGCGCTGACCGGCCACGCGGCATTCCGCTCATGACGGCATCGGTACGGCATCTGATCGGCGGCCACTGGATCGACGGAAGGGGTCAGTCGCTGCTGAGTGTGAACCCCGCCCGCCCGGATGTCGTCGTGGCCGAGGGCAGTTGCGCCGTGGCAGGCGATGTCGACACTGCGGTCGCCGCGGCGGCCGCGGCAAACACATCCTGGGCAGCGACGCCGCTGCACCAGCGGGGCGCGGTGCTGCTGGCCGCGGCGGACCTGGTCGAGCGCAACGCCGAACCGTGGGGGCTCGAGCTCGCCGTCGAGGAGGGCAAGACGCGGGTCGAAGGCGTCGGCGAAGTGCGCCGGGCCGCCCAGATCCTGCGCTATTACGGCAACGAGGGCGACCGGCAGGCCGGCGAGATCTTCGCCTCACCCCGCGCCGGTGAACAGATTCTCATCACCCGCAAGCCACTGGGCGTCGTCGGCGTCATCACCCCGTTCAACTTCCCGATCGCGATCCCGGCATGGAAGATCGCACCGGCGCTGGTCTACGGCAACACCGTGCTGTGGAAGCCGGCGAGTACCGTTCCGCTGCTGGCGATCCGACTCGCGGAGGCGCTCACCGACGCCGGCCTGCCGCCGGGTGTGCTCAACCTCCTGATCGGCGACTCGGACATCGGCGAAGCGTTGGTCGACCATCCCGGCCTGGACGGGATCACCTTCACCGGGTCCACCGTTGTGGGACGTCGGATCGCGGCCGCGGCCGCGGCCCGAGGTGTGCCGGCACAGGCGGAGATGGGCGGCAAGAACGCCGCCGTGGTGCTCGACGACGCCGACATCGACCTCGCGGTGGAGCAGGTGATGCTGGGCGCGTTCCGGTCCACCGGCCAGAAGTGCACGGCCACTTCGCGTCTGATCGTGACGGCCGGAATCGCCGACCGCTTCCGGGACGCGTTGCTCGCGCGCGCCCGGGAGCTGCGTGTGGGCGACCCTGTCGACGACGCGACACAGATGGGACCGGTGGTGAGCGCCGCGGCCCAGCAGTCCATCTCGGCCGGCGTCGACGCGGCTGTCGACCAGGGCGCCACGGTGCTCACCGGCGGCCGGCCCTATACCGAGGGCATGCTGGCCCATGGCTACTTCGTCGCGCCGACGATCCTCGAACTCGACGGCGCCCACGCCGACGTCTGGACCGACGAGCTGTTCGGGCCGGTGCTGGCCATCCGGCGCGCCGCCGACGCCGACGAGGCGTTCGCGCTGGCCGATGACAGCGAGTTCGGGCTCTCTGCAGCGGTTTTCACCCAGGACCTGACCCGCGCCCTGCAGGCCGTCGATCAGATCGATGTCGGGGTGCTGCACGTCAACTCGGAGTCGGCGGGCGCCGACCCCCATGTCCCGTTCGGCGGGGCGAAGAAGAGTGGGCTCGGCCCCAAGGAGCAGGGCCCGGCCGCGCGCGATTTCTTCACCCACACCACCACCGTGTATCTGCGTGGCGGCAGGGCAGGTTCGTGACCGGCGCCCTCGACGGCGTCGTCGTCGTCGACTTCAGCCGCGTGCTGGCCGGCCCGTACGCGACGATGATGCTGGGTGACTTCGGCGCCGAGGTCATCAAGGTGGAGCGGCCGGGCACCGGCGACGACACCAGGCAGTGGGGACCGCCCTACGATGCCTCCGGCGTGGCCACGTATTTCAACGCCGTCAACCGCAACAAGCGCTCCGTGGTGCTCGATCTGTCCTCCCCCGACGGGCAGCAGGCGGCCCGCGACCTGGTCGCCGGGGCGGACGTCGTCGTGGAGAATTTCCGGCCCGGCACCATGGAGAGACTCGGGCTGGGCTACCAGGATCTGCGTGCGATCCGCCCCGATGTGATTTATTGCGCCATCACCGGTTTCGGCCGCGGCGGCGGGGCGTCCCTGCCCGGGTATGACCTGCTGGTGCAGGCCGTCGGCGGCTTGATGAGCGTGACAGGCACCGGTGAGGACCCCACCAAGGCGGGCGTGGCGCTGGTCGACGTGTTGGCCGGGCTGCACGCGCTGAGCGGGATTCTGGCCGCGCTGGCCCACCGCGGCCGCACCGGTGAGGGGCAACGCGTGGACACCGATCTGTTCTCCGTTCTGTTGTCGTCGATGGTCAACCAGGCATCCGGCTTCCTGGGTGCCGGCGTGGTTCCGACCATGATGGGTAACCGGCATCCCAGCATCGCGCCGTATCAGACGTTCGACACCGCGGACCGTCCGATCGCGGTGGCCGTCGGCAACGACAAGCAGTTCACCGCGTTCAGCGCTGCGATCGGCATGCCCGAACTGGCCCGGGATGCGCGCTTCGTCACCAACCCGGACCGAGTGGCCCACCGGGATGTGTTGTGCACGTTGATCGAACCGGCCTTGAAGGCGCACGGCGCCGACCACTGGTACCACACGCTGACCAAGCTGGGCGTGCCGGCCGGCCCGATCAACGATCTGGCCGAGGCGTTCGCGTTCGCCGAGAGCCTGGGCATCGACGCGACGGTGCAGGTGCCGGGCAGCCCGGCGCCTCAGGTCGCCAACCCGATCACGATGTCTGCCACCCCGGTCACCTACCGCAGTGGACCGCCGGCGCTGGGGGCGGACGGCTCTGCAACAACTGCCGGGCCTTGACCGCCAGCCACAGCCGGGTGCGCGAATCCGCCGAGCTCAGATCGTCGCCGAGCAGCACGCGGATGCGCCGCATCCGATTGCGCATCGTGTGCCGGTGAATGCGCAGTTCGGCGGCTGCGGCCTCGGTCTGACCGTTGTGCCTCAGGTAGACCGCCAAGGTCCGGATCAGGTCGCCGTCCTGGCCCTCGAGGGAATCGAGATCACCTGAGAGCATCCGTAATTCGGATGGACTGCGTCCGTCGAGAAGGAATCCGAGTGGCCCGAGGTCGCCGAATGAGGTGAAACTGCCCGTGCCGGACTGTGCGGCCATGCGGGCCTGCTGCAGGCCGGCGCCGATGTCGGTGAGCGGCACCGGCCGGCTGGCTCCCCCGCCGGGTGACGGCACGAGTCCGGCGAGCACTGTGTCGATACGGTCCCGGCTTCCGTTGACGGGTAGGACGATCGCGATGTCGGCTCCGCTCGCGGTCATCAGGTAGGGGCCGGTCCCGGCGAGCGAGCGGCCCAGGCTGTCCTCGGCGGCCAGCACAGGTCCCACACCGTCGAGCACCACCACGGTCACCTCGTCGGCGGGGTCGAAGCCGAAGTACCGCAGCACGCCGTCGTCGACGGTGCCGTGCCCGGCCAGCAGCTCCCGCGTCACCGCCGAGCGCAGACGTTGTTCGGCATCGACCACACGGGCCGGCTTCTCCAACGCGAGGGAGATCAGCGAAACCGCGTGGGCGACGAGCAGGCGTTCGGTATCCGACAGCGGGGCGACGGTGCGCACCACGAGATGCCCGCGGACGGCCTGACCGGCGCGCAGCCTCTGGATGGTCAGCAGCGCGTCACCGTCGGACACCACGGCCGCGGCCCGGCAGCCGCCGCGTGTGGCCGACTCCGCCAGCGCCGAGATGAGCCGTTGGTCGCCGGTCCCGCCGGTGGCGAGCACACGTCCGTCCGCGCCGACCGCGACGACGACAGAGGACAGGCATTCGGCCAGCGTGCCGACCACGCCGGGGATACCTCCGCGCAGCGTCGCCCGCGCCAGCACCTCCTGCCGGTCGACGACGTGCTGTACGGCGCGGAGCTGGTCGGCCTTCACGGCGTCGATGACGACGCGGGCGATCGCGATGAACGGCGTCGACGCCGGCACCCGCAAGACCGGAACACCGTGTGCGTCTCCGGCAGCGAGCACACCGGAGGGAACCTCCGAGAGCGTGGTGCCGGTGTCCACCGCCAACGCCGAGACACCGGCCGCGGCCAGCCGCGCAACGTAGGCTGCCTGCGCCCCGGTGTCGACGCCGATGTTGATGCCGGTGGTCATCACGAGTTCACCGCCGCTCAGATACGGTGTCGGATCGGCCAACTCGATTGCATGGGCCCAGGCGATGTCGCGCGTGGCGCCTTGCCGGCCCGCGACCAGCATCAGGCCGAGATGGTCGACCTGACACAGGTTCCGTGCGGTGATCACCCCTGCGACGCCGCCGCGGCGGCACCGGTCAGTCGGGAGCGCTCCGCGGCCGTGGTGTCTCGGGAGCGCTCCGCGGCCGTGGTGTCTCGGGAGCGCTCCGCGGCCGTGACGAACGCGGCGAACAGCCGCATCCGGTCTTCTTCCGGCCCGTCGTCGTCCTCGGGGTGCCACTGCACGCCCAGGTAGAACTTGTCGGGATCCTCGACCCCCTCGGTGATGCCGTCGAGCGCACGGGCTGCGACCACGAGACCGCGGCCGAGCGTGTCCACCGCCTGATGGTGTCCGGATCGTCCGGTCACCCGCTCGGTGCCCAGGATCGACGCCAGCCGGGTGCCCGGCATGATGTCGATCGGTTCGTCGACGAACTCCGGTTCGCCCGGCGCGCCGTGATGCAGCGCGTAATCGACGATGTCACCGATGACGGTGCCACCGCGGGCGACGTTGAGCAATTGGGAGCCGCGGCAGATACCGAAGATCGGTCGACCAGCCGCCTCGGCCGCGGCGATCGCGGCGAACGCATCGCGGTCGGCACGTGCGTCCACCCCGTAGGACTTCGGGTGCTGCGCCGCCCCGCCGTAGCAGGACGCGTCGATGTCGCCACCGCCGAGCAGCAGCAGACCGTCGAAATTCGCAGCGGCAGCCGGGTTTTCCAGCGGGACAGTGGTGTCCCAGAGCTCGAAACCGGCACCGAGGTCGACGAGAGTGTTCAGCGCCACGCGGGTGAAGCGCCGGATCAGCGCGACGTCCTCGGCGCTGATTTCGGGGTAGTTCAGCGACGCGAGGACGCAGACGTGGGCGCGCGGCTTCTCCGGGGCGGGACGCTCCGGGGCGACATCCTGCGGGCGCACCCGGTCGACGGCGGTCATGTGCTGGAGTCCTTTCGTTTGCGGGCGCGGTCCACCAGATCGGCGAACAGGGCCGCGTCGGTGACGGAGTCGGCGTGGCGGTCCTCAGGGTGCCACTGGACCGCCACGATATCCGCGCGGCGGTGCTCGACGGCCTCGATGACACCATCGGCGGCCAGAGCGGAGACGGTCAAACCGGGGGCAAGCCGGTCGATGGCCTGGTGATGATAGGACGAGACGTCGATGGTCTGTACGCCCACGATCGCGTGCAGCCGCGATCCCCGTTTGACATGCACATGGTGAATCGCGTTGTGATGCAGGGTTTCTGTCTCGACAACGTGCTGGGTCAGGGTGCCGCCGAGGGCGACGTTGAGGACCTGCATGCCCCGGCAGATCGCCAGGGCGGGCATGTCGAGATCGATCACCGCCCGGGTGACGCCGAGGTCGAAGTCGTCCTGGAACGCCACCGCGCCCGTGGTCTCGGGTGCCGGTTCGGCCCCGTACCGGCTCGGTTCGACGTCGGCGCCGCCGGGCAGCAGCACCCCGTCGAAGCGCCTCAGCCGCCGCGGCAGCTCGGTCAGCGGGTCGGCGGCAGGCCCGTGCAGGATCACCGGTTCGCCACCGGCGGCCCACACCGCCTCGCAGATGGCCTCCGCGGCGAGAGTCGCCGAGAAGCGCAGAATCGGCACCTGCGCAGCCCGGCGTCCCACCACCGCCACCAACGGTCGGGTCACTCAGTCCCCTGCGAACGGGTAGTCGAGCGTCGGCAACCATTCCTCCCAGACTTTGCGCAGCCGCCCGGACTCGATGAGCCGGTCCAGCGCCCCGTCGAGCTCGGCAAGGGTGTCGGGACGGTCCTTGGCCACCGCGATGCCCCACCGGTTGCCGGTCGGCACCGTGAACGCCAGCTCGTAGTCGGGGTGGGTGGCACCCAGCGGGACGAAGACGACATCGTCGTCGACCACGGCGTCCACCTCGCCGGCCGACAGCGCGGCCAGCATGTCGGCATACACATCGTCTGACCCCGCACCGAACGCGACCGGCTCAGCCCCGGAGAACGTCTGGGCCAGCGCCATGTTGGTGCTGTTCTCGATCGCAGCGACCCTGCAGCCCACCAGGTCCTCCGGCGCGTGGATGCCGGAGCCGCGCCGAACCAGCACACCCTCGTGGAAGATCGCATACGGACGGGTGAAGTCGACCTGCTCCTGCCGCGCGGCCGTGATGCCCTGCCCGCACAGCACCGCGTCGGCGTCGCCGCGCTGCACCGCCGGGATCATGTCGACCCACGGCACCCTGACCCATTCGATCGGCCGGCCGAGTTCGGCCCCGAGGATCTCGGCGACGCCCGGTTCGTAACCTTTCCGTCCGGCTTCCGGGGTCCACAGCGAGAACAGCGGCGGCGCCTCGGCGTCGAGGCAGGCCAGCCTCAGCGCGTCCGAAGCCCCGGTCACGGTGCGTCATTCCAATACATCTCGCGCTCCCATTCGGTCACGTGTCCACAGAAACGAGCCCACTCATCGGCGTGGAAGTCGACGAGCAATGCTGACAACTCCGGTCCGAACGCCTGGTTCAGCACCTCGTCGGCGCGGAAGGCCCCGATCGCCTCACCGAGCGTCAGCGGCAGCGCCGGGAACCGGCCGTCGACGGGGGCGTCGTAGGACGAACCCTGGGTGGGCTGTCCGGGGTCGGTGGCATTCTTCATGCCGTCCTCGCACGCGGCGAGGATCACCGCATGCGACAGGTACGGGTTGACGGCGGCGTCGGGCAGCTTGTACTCGAGGCGGCCGACAGCCGAGAGCCGGACCGTGCAGGTCTTGTTGTCCAGACCCCAGTTGATCCGCGAGGGAGCGAATTGTCCGGCATCCCAGTACCGTTTGTACGAGTTCACCGTGGAGCCGTTGATCAGCATGGCACCCGCGGAGTGTGCCAGCAGCCCGCCGAGCGCGTGCCGTCCGAGTTCGGACAGATGCAGTTCGGTGATGCCGGGCTCGGCGAGCACGTTGACGTCGTCGCGCCACAGGCTGAAGTTGTGGTGGCATCCGTTGCCCATCATGCCGGTGGCCGGCTTGGGCATGAAACTGGCGTGGATGCCGAGTTCGCGGGCCACCTGTTTGCAGATCTGCCGGTAGGTGGTGAGCCGGTCCGCGGTGAGATCGGCGCGGTCGTACATGAAGTTGAGTTCGACCTGGAACTCGTCCTCGTAGTCGCCTTCGATCATGTCCAGTCCGAGCGCCTGGGCGTACTCGACGACCTTCTTCACGATCGGCCGATTCCGTTCGAGATGCTCGATGTGGTAGGCCGGGCTGGAGCCGGGGCGGAACTGGGCCTCCAGTCCGTCGCTCTGCCAGGTCATCTCGGGTTCGCAGCCGGTGCGCAGTTCCAGACCGGTCCGGTCGGTGAAGCCGGTGAGCATCCGGCGCAGCAGTCCTCTGGTGTCGCAGGCGAATTCGGCGCCGGCGCGGTCGGAGAGGTGATCCGGTTCGTAGAGGCGGCAGAACACGCGGGCGAAGCTGGTGTCCCACGGAAGCACCGCGAACGTGTCCAGGTCCGGGACGGCGGTGTATTCCGGAGCGTTGACCCCGCCGGCCAGGAGTATGCCCTCGCGGGTCCCTTGCAGGTTCGCGATCGCGGTCTGGTGCTGCTGCACGCCGCGGATCGCGAGACGCTCGAAATGCCGCGCAGGAGCGACCTTGCCGACCACCCGACCGGTGATGGTGATCGCCTGGAAGTACACGTACTCGACGCCGCGGTCGGCGATGGTGGACAGCGCGGCGGTGAGTTCCGGGCTGCCGGCGTTCGCCTCGCGGTGCAGGTCAAGGGGTGTGATGGTCATGGCCGCTCATTCCTTGATGGAGATGGCTTGCGCGGGGCAGACATCGGCGGCGTCTTCGACGTAGCTGCGCTGTGAATCGTCGGGATTTCCCTCGTATTCCAGGTTTCCGTCGTCGTTGAGCCAGAAGACCGCAGGTGCGGCGATGGCGCACTGGCCGTGGTCCTGACACTTGGCGAGATCTACGGTGACGTGCATTTCGGCGTTCCTTTCAGTGGGCGGGCGTGAAGCCGATGGGCAGCGTGATCGGACCGGTGTTGCCCGAGTCGGGCAACCAGGTCGCGCCGGGCAGTTCGTGCGGGTCGAGCAACCGGCGGGCCAGCAGCGGCAACGCCTCGCTCATGTCGGACCGGGCGACGAAATGTCCGAGGCAATGGTGGGCCCCACCTCCGAACCCGAAGTGCGGCTTGCGTTCTGCGGTGATATCGAAACCCGGTTCGAACACGCGGGGGTCGGTGCCGGCAGACTCACTGTAGAGGTGCACGGTGGTGCCTGCAGTCAGCGTGACGCCTTCGTATTCTAAGTCTTCCAGCACCTCGCGGGTGACCCATCGCACCGTCGGGTTGACCCGCATGACCTCCTCGACGGCCTTGCCGCCGAGATCGGGCCGTGCGGCCAGCAGTCGCCACTGGTCGGGGTGGGCCATGAAGGTCTGCATCGCCAGGCCGAGCTGATTCCTGGTGGTGTCGAAGCCACCGAAGATCAACAGCACCATGGCATCTCGCAGCTCGGTGTCACTGAGCCGGCCGTCCTCGGGCCGCGATGCATTGACCAGCGTGGTGACGAAGTCGTCGCGCGGGTTGACCCTCCGGTCGGCGATGAGCCCGTCGCAGTACTCGTAGAGCGTGCTCAGCGCGGCCTCGATCCTGGGCAGATCCTCGCGGATCGTGACCCCGAGAGCCAGGCCGATCGTGGCCGATTCGGTGGAGATGACCTTCCACTCACCCTCGGGGATGCCCAGCATGATCGCAATGACCCGGGCCGCATAGGGCTCGGCGAACTCACTGACGAACTCACAGCGATCGGGTTCGGCGAAACCGTCGATGAGTTCGGTGGCCAGCGCCTGGAAGCGCGGCACCAGGTTACCGATCAGCTTGTTGGAGAACGCGGGATTCATCAGGCGGCGCAGCCGGTGGTGCTCGTCGCCCTCCTTGTTGAGGATCCAGCTGGCGAACCAGTCCGCGAACGGCCCTTCGGTCACACCGTTGTGGGCCGGCCACGCAGCGCTGCCCTGCCGCAGCTTGGGATGCTTGAGCAGCCGGTTGACCTGCTCGTAGCGGAGCACCGCGAGACCGTATTCGGTGGTGGCGTACCAGCTGCGCTCCCGGGCGGCATGCACCTCGTCCGAGGTGATCGAAAACGCCGGATCGGACACCTCGAAGCTGGGAACGGAATTCAGAGTGGTCGACGTCATCAGTGCTACCTCCGCGAGTGCGACCGAATGGTCACTAAATACTCTAGAAGTAGATGCTTAATGTCAACGGGTTGACGAAGGTTTCTCGTTAAAAGTCGGTAACGCGGCGTTAAGCCTGCGAATCGGGCCCCGCGGCATCCGTTTCGGGCCACCCGATGGCGACGACCCAACCCGTCCCGAGTGGCATTTCCGCGACCTGGCGGAACCCTGCAGGATCCGCCGTCGTGCCGGCCACGGGCATCGCCGGCAACCGGGATCCGACCAACCAGCGAGACGTGTTGGCGGCGATGACGCGGCGCTCGGCGTTGACGACGACCGCGTCCTCATCGGTCTGGCGCAGCACCTCCACCAGTTTGCGCTCCACCTCGCCGACCACCAGATCGGCGCCCGCGACTCCGAGGAAAGTTCCGTCGGCGACAACAGGAATCGTGGCGGTGATCGTGTACATGTCGGATCCGCTGTAGTCGACGTAAGGCCCGTACGCGACGCGCGCCTGCCCTCGCTTGGCCAGCTGATACCAATCCATCTGCAGATAGTCGTAGACGTCGATGCTCGTCGGGTCGAAGTTGAGCCGCAGCCGTGCCACCCGGTCGTTGTTGCGTTGCCACCACGCCAGATAGCGCTCCAAACCGTCGACGACGAACGGTGCGGCGATGAACCCCATGCCCCACACGGCGAACTCGTCGCGCAATCGTTCGGCGAGGCGGCGCTGCAAGCCGCTGAAATGCGCCTCGGTGAGGGCGGCGCGCGGCGGGCGGCTCCGCACCACCTCGTCGGCGATCTCCCCGAGCATCTCGTACAGCGGCTCCAACGACCGCGATGCGTCCTCGGCCAGGCGGCGGGCCAGCGATGTCGAGGTCATGACCCTTCCCCCGTGGCGGTGAGGTCGAGGTTCACCTGGGTCAGCCGGGCGAGCTGACCCATCACATGGGCCTCGGCCAACCTGCGCGCTTCCTCGGCATTCTCGGCGGCCACCGCCGCGGCGATGGCGTGCTGCTCCTCGACGTGGGCGGCGACGTCGATCTGCTGCCCGACCGGCAGCCACACCAACCCGGCCGCCTCGGCCTGCAGGTTGGCCTCCCGTCGCGCCAACCGTGAGGACTGCGAGGCGATCGCGACCTGAATATGGAAACGACTGTCGGCACGGATGCGGTCGCCCAGGGTGGCCGCGGCGCCGAGCTGGTCGGTCAGCGCGAACAGCCGGCGCACCGCATAGGGCGCCGCGCGTTCTGCCGCGAGCCGGGCCGCCTGCCCGGATATCGCGGTGTGCTCGTCGAACAGATCCCGGATGTCCGAGGCGCTCATGGCCGCCAGCCGCGCCGTCAGCTTGTCCACCGGAGGCCCCGCCGGGCGCCGCACGAAGGATCCGCCGCTGCGCCCACGGCGGGTCTCGACCAGCTCCTGTTCACGCAGTGTCGCCAGGGCCTCTCGCACGGTCATCGGCGCCACCCCGAACTGGGCGGCCAGGTCGACCTCCACCGGAAGTCGTTCACCGTCGTCGAGCAGCCCTAGGTGGATGGCTTCGGTGATCCGCTGGACGATCTCGTCGGCACGGCCCACCGGCGCCTCGGCGGCAACGAGCGGCGACAACGACGACACCGGCGCTCCTTTCCCGCACATCCGGTAGGTCCGACGACGGAAACCTACCCGATTTTCGACAAATTCTTCCGTTCCTGTTGCCGGTTAAACAATAGGACTGTAGTTTTTCGCTCACTTGGATTCCTGCATACCCAACTCCCGGCAGAAAGCAGGCTCATGTCCACCACTCATCCGACTTCCGACGCCCGCGGCAACGATGCCGAGGGCTACTACGAGTTCCACGACGGGAGCGACGCTGCACACCTGCACGCGCTCGGCTACAAATCGGAGTTCAAACGGGACATGAGCCCGTGGGCGAACTTCTCACTCGGCTTCACCTACCTGTCCCCCGTCGTCGGCATCTACACCTTGTTCGCGTTCGCACTGGCCACCGGTGGCCCGCCGATGATCTGGAGTCTGCTGATCGTCGGAGTCGGGCAGCTGCTCGTCGCCCTGGTGTTCTCCGAGATCGTGGCGCAGTACCCGGTGGCCGGCGGGGTCTATCCCTGGGCACGACGCCTGTGGGGACGACGATATGCATGGATGACCGGCTGGGTGTACCTGGCGGCCCTTCTGGTCACCATCGCGTCGGTGACCTACGGCGCCGGGCCGTTCATCGCCGCCGCGTTCGGCATCGAAGCGACGGTGAACAACGTCATCGTGTTCTCGCTGCTGCTGCTCGCGCTGGCCACCGTGATCAACTTCATGGGTACGAAAGTGCTTGCCAAAGCGGCGATCATCGGATTCAGCGCCGAGATCATCGGGGCCCTCGTGGTCGGGGGGTGGCTGCTGATCGCGCACCGTGAACACAACATCGGGATCATTTTCGACAGCTTCGGCGCCGGTGGCGACGGCAACTACATGTGGGCGTTCGCCGCTGCCGCGTTGATCGGCCTGTACCAGTACTACGGCTTCGAGGCGTGCGGTGACGTGGCCGAGGAGGTGCCCGACCCGGGCCGGTTGATCCCGAAGGCGATGCGCCGCACCATCTATATCGGCGGAGCTGCAGCAACTTTCGTGTGCTTGGCGCTGGTCCTGTCGGTGGCCGACATCCCTGCCGTGATCGCCGGCGAGGACACCGATCCTGTCAGCACGGTGCTCACCGAAGCCTTCGGCCCGGTCGGCTCCAAGATCATCCTGGTGATCGTGCTGCTGTCGTTCCTGTCGTGCGCGATGAGCCTGCAGGCCGCCGCGAGCCGGCTCGCGTACTCGTACGGGCGCGACGAGATGATCATGGGAAGTTCTCTTCTGAAGAAGTTCTCGCCCACGCGCCACGTCCCGCCGTACGCGTTGTTGCTGGCTGCTGCGGTGCCTGCGCTGATCATCCTCGGATCCAAGTTCTCCACCGATGCGATCACCAAGATCATCAGCTTTGCCGCTCTGGGCATCTACATCGGCTTCCAGATGGTCGTCCTCGCCGCGCTGCGGGCCCGCCTGAAAGGCTGGGTGCCCAGCGGGAAGTACACCCTGGGCAAGTGGGGTGTGCCGGTCAACATCGCCGCGTTGGTCTACGGAGTGATCGCGATGGTCAACATGGCCTGGCCCCGCACCCCGGACGCCCCCTGGTACGACAACTGGATCGTGCCGCTGTCGGCCGCAGTCGTCATCGGAATCGGATTGATTTACATGACGATTCACCCGTTACACGGCAAGAGCACGGCACCGTACGCCGACGCCATCCCCACCAAGAAATAGGAGAAGGACTCCCCGTGACCGTCACGCAGCCGCCGTACCGGACACTGAACCCCGCCACCGGTGAAGTGCTGGCGACGTTCGACACCACGACCGACGCCGAGGTCGCCGCGGCGCTCACCGCGGCCGACCAGGCCTACCGGATATGGGGCGAGGAGCCGTTGCAGGTCCGGCTGGAGGTGGTGCGCAACGTCGGACGGCTGCTGCGGGAGCGCGCGACAGATCTGGGCGAGCTGGCACGCCTGGAGATGGGCAAGAAACTCGACGAGGGCACCGGTGAGGTGGAGTTCTCCGCGTCCATCTTCGAGTTCTACGCCGATCAGGGTGCGGCACTGCTGGCCGACCAGCCCATCCCGACCTTCTCGGGAGGCACCGCAATGGTCCGGCGCCGTCCGGTCGGTGTGCTGTTGGGGGTGATGCCGTGGAACTTCCCCGTCTACCAGGTGGCCCGCTTCGCCGCACCGAATCTGCTGTTGGGCAACACGCTTCTGCTCAAGCACGCCGAATCGGTTCCTCAGTGCGCGTTGGCGATCGCCGAATTGCTGCGTGACGCCGGCGTACCCGCCGGGGTGTACACCAACCTGTTCGCGACGTTCGATCAGGTCGAGGCGATCATCGGAGACGATCGCGTGCAGGGCGTCTCGGTGACCGGATCCGAGCGTGCCGGCGCCGCCGTCGCCGCCACCGCCGGACGGGCACTGAAGAAATGCCTGCTGGAGCTCGGTGGTTCCGACCCGTTCATCGTCCTCGACGGCGATGCAGGCGAACTGGCGCGCACCGCTTGGGATTTCCGCACCTACAATATGGGACAGGCCTGTAACTCCAACAAGCGCATGATCGTCCTCGACGACGTCTACGACGATTTTGTCGCCGAATTGACCTCGCTGGCAGCCGGCCTCACATCGACCGAGATTGCTCCGCTGTCCTCACGGGCGGCGGCGGAAACCGTCGCCGCTCAGGTCGCCGACGCCGTCGACAAAGGCGCCACGCTGCACGCCGGTGGTGTGCTCGGCCAGGCACCCACGGCGTTCTACACCCCTGCTGTGCTGACGGGCGTCACCCCCGACATGCGGGCCTACACGGAGGAGCTGTTCGGCCCGGTGGCGGTCATCTACCGCGTTCGTGACGACGACGAGGCCGTCGCGCTCGCGAACTCCTCCGCGTTCGGTCTCGGGGCGTCGGTGTTCAGTACCGATGTCGGCCGCGCCGAGAAGGTCGCCCGACGGCTCGAAGCCGGAATGGTCAACGTCAACACCCCGGCCGGGGAAGGGCCCGACATTCCGTTCGGCGGCGTCAAGCGTTCCGGCTTCGGACGTGAGCTGGGCGCACTGGGCATCGACGAGTTCGTCAACAAGCAGGTCTACGTGATCGCCGACTGACGCCTGAGTGCCCCGGGTGTCGGCGCCGCCTTCCGCTCCGGTGCCGGCGCCCCTAGATTCCTGGGCCGCCGAGCTGGTCATGCAGGAGATCGACGGCGCGTGCCGCGCTCTGGGCCGCGCCCTCCATCGTGGTGGGCCAGTCGTTGTGCGTCCAGTCCCCCGCCAGCACGAGATTCGGCAGCGCTGTGCGGTTTGTCGGCCGGATGGTGGACATCCCCACCCGCGACGAGAAAGTGGCCTTCGGCCACGGGACGACGGTCACGTCGAGCACGTCCGCCTCGCGGGCGGCCGGATAACTGCTCCGCAGCGCCCCGACGAGACGCTCGGCGACGTCGGCCTTCTTCAACCCCATCAACTCGTACGCGGCGCACGTGGTCAGCCCGTACAGATGGTTGCCGTCGGCGCGCGGCCCGTGCATCTTGTCCCGGTCGAACACCCATCCGATATCGCTGTCCAGCAGTGACTCCCACGGAGCCACCGTGCCCAGCGGCCGGTCCAGCAGCACATAGGTGCTCATGATCGGGATCGGCTCGAGCTTCTTTGCCGCCAGCCGCGCCTCCTCCGCATCCGGCACCTCGTCGAGCAGGGACCGCAGGTTCCACGACGGGACCGCGAGGATCACCGCGTCGGCGGTCACGGTGCCGCCGCCGGACAACCGCACGCCGGTCGCCACTCCCCCGCCGGTCGTCACCGCCGCGACGCGGGCACGGAGGCGGACATCGACGCCACGCTCGGCCATCACGCGCTGCGCTCCTCGCAGATAGAGCGTGTCCAGGTCGACCGTCGGATAGCCGATCCGCACGGCACCGGTGCCCGACCGACGTACCCGGTCGGACCCGGTACGCAGCAGCGCGGCGAAGGCGTGCGCCGACGCCAGGTGCGGAAGCTCGTTGAGCAGCCCGATCACCATGGAATTCAGCAGGATCCGGCGGACTTCGCCGGGGAAGCCCAACCGGTCGAACCACGCGTCGACGGTGATGTCGTCCAGCGAATCGTCGAACCGCAGGACATCGCGGACCAGGCGGGCCCAGGCCGGGGCCGCCCGCAGCAGCATCGCCATACTCAAGCCCCGCACCCGGCCGAGCATCAGGCGCCGCAGGTGCGCCACCCGCAGTCCGAACACCTCCGCATGACCGTCCGGATACCGCACGCCGAACTCGTCCGGGAACTGCAGAAGACCCTGCGCACCAATGGATTCCAGGTAGCGAAAGATGTTCTCGTAGGAGCCGGTCAGCACGTGCTGACCGTTCTCCACCGCATCCCCGTGGCCGGAGGTCAAGCCGATGGTCCGACCGCCCAGTGAGCCGTTGCCCTCCAACAGCGTGACCCGGTAGCCCCTCTCGGTCAGCCACACCGTGGACGCCAGCCCCGCCAGGCCGCCGCCCACGACCACGACGTGCTTGCGTGCGGAGGTGGTCGTCATGACGGTGATCGCAAAGGTCTTGCCGGCGGCGCCACGGCGGGTTACGTTACCCGACGTTGCGTATTTCGACGACGAGGAGACGGATCGGCATGCGTGCGGTGGTCGTCGACAGCAAGGGCACGGTGCACGTCGCCACCCGACCCGATCCGCCGCTGCCCGGCCCCGACGGCGCACTGGTCGAGGTGACCGCGACGGCCATCTGCGGCTCGGATCTGCATTTCCTGGAAGGGCATTACCCGATCGGCGATCCGGTGTCCATCGGGCACGAGGCGGTCGGGGTGGTCGTCGACACCGGACCCGCCGTCGCGAATTTCCGCCCCGGCGACCGGGTGCTGGTGTCATCGGTCGCTGGATGCGGCCGCTGTGCGGGGTGCCGGACGCTGGACCCGGTGGCGTGCGTGCAGGGTCCGCAGATCTTCGGGTCCGGCCTTCTCGGTGGAGCGCAGGCCGACCTGATGGCGGTACCGGCGGCGGACTTTCAGCTGCTCACGATCCCGGACGGGATCGACACCGAACAGGCGCTGCTGCTGACCGACAATCTGGCCACCGGATGGGCAGCCGCCAAACGCGCCGACATCCCGGTCGGCGGCACAGTGGTGGTGATCGGCGCGGGAGCGGTCGGTCAGTGCGCGCTGCGCAGCGCCTATGCGCTGGGTGCGGCAACGGTTTTCGTCGTGGACCCGGTTGCCGCCCGCCGGGACCGCGCCGCCGCGGCCGGGGCACGTGCGCTCGCTTCGCCTGCCGCTGCGGCGGTCCTGGAAGCCACCGCCGGATTGGGCGCCGATTCGGTGATCGACGCGGTCGGCACGGACACGTCGATCGACGACGCCCTGGCGTGCGTGCGCACCGGCGGCACGGTGTCGATCGTCGGGGTGCACGATCTGCAGCCGTATCCCCTGTCCGCACTGGCATGTCTGCTGCGCAGCCTCACGATCCGGCTGACCACCGCCCCGGTCCAGCAGACCTGGCCGGAACTGATCCCGTTGCTGCAGGCCGGCAGGCTCAGCATCGACGGGATCTTCACCGGCACAATGCCGCTGGCCGACGCCGCCCGGGCATACGAAGCGGCGTTCGCCCGGTCGGCCGAACACCTCAAGATCCAGCTCATCCCATGACGGCGAACAACCCCGCCGCGGCGAGGGTCTCGACGAAGAAGTAGAACCAGTTGGGGTAGAACGGGGTTCGGCCGTCCAGGGCGGACACCAGCCGCCCCGCCGCCATCCCCGCCAGTGCGGCAGCCACGGTGACGAGCACACCCGATCGCAGATCCGGTGTGGTGATCGCGACGATGAGCACCGCCGCGATCGCCAGACCGAATCCGCCGTACACCGCCCGCACCTCAGAGCGCGCCGCGCCCGATCCCAGCGCCACGCCGAACAGCGCGACCACCCGGGCCGGAGCGACGAGAGCGAGGACACCCATCCCTGCGAAGAACACCGCGGCGCCGGCCATGACCGTGATCGTCACGCTAACCTCCCATGCACTGGCTCAGGAGGACACCATGACAGCTGTCACGGCCGCGTCGCTTCCACAAACCTGCTATCCGGCGGTGTGGTTGTGGCCCGGGCAGGTGCTCTACGCCGGCCCCGCGCTGAACCTCGAGCCGCACTCGGGATCGGTGTGGTGCCTGGCGGTCGGTGTGGACGGCGCCGTCACCGTGACCGCCGACGGGCACCGGGTGGCGGCGCGCAGCGTGCTCATCCCACCCCGGCTGGTGCACCATCTCGACACGCACGGCGGGCGACTGGTGTCCTGCTACCTCGATCCGTCCTCAGGCCGCGCATCAGCGTGTGGCGACAGATGTCGCAGCACCACTGCCGCGCTCATGTCCGACCACGCTGACGAGGACGCGTTGAGGCAGATGCCCGAGGACGACGAATCCGCGCGACGCTGGCTTGATCTCGCGGCGCCGGCCTCACCGGCTGCGCCCGATCCGCGCATCGCCGAGACGATCCGGCGCATCGCTGCCGATCCCTGCGGCGGCCTGTCCTCGGGCCGACTCGCCGCAGCCATAGGCCTGTCCGAATCGCGGTTCCTGCATCTGTTCCGCCACCAGGCCGGCACCAGCCTGCGCCGCTACCGCATGTGGATGCGACTGCTGCGGGCAGGCGAGGCGGTGAGCGCCGGCAAGAGCCTGACCGATGCGGCCGCGGACGCGGGCTTCGCAAGCCCGTCCCATCTTTCGGACCGGTTCAAGTCCACCTTCGGCCTCACCGCGACCGACCTGTTGAGCAGCGGTGCCGTGCTGCGCGTCCTCCCCGACATACCACGAAGCCCCGGCGGGTAGCCGGGGCTTCGGGTCTGCGGAGTCCGGGGAGGTTACTCCGAGTCTGAGGAGTCCGACGATCCGGAACCGGATTCATCCGACGAGGAATCCGACGAGGCCTCCGTGGAGTCCCTGTCCTGATCCGCGTCGGCCGACTGCGAGGTGTCGGCGTCTTCCTGTGCTGCCGCGTCGGTCTCGTCCTCGACCGCGGCATCCCCATCGACGGTGCCGGTGACGTCGGCGTCGGTTTCGGCGACATCGGCGTCGTCGCCGTCGCGGACCACAGCCTCGCCGACCGTGTCCTCAACCACCTCGTCACCAACCGGCGCAGCGGCGCCCGACTCGGCCTGCGCGTCGCTGTCCGCGACCGCAGTGGTGACGGCCTCGACGGCCTTCTCCTCCACCTGGGGCTCGGCGACCGGTTCGGCGATCACCGCGGGAGCGGCGACCGGTTCGGCGACCGCTGCGGGAGCGGCGACGAACGTGCGCAACGCGGTGGCGCGGACGTCATTGCGGCTGTACGCCTTGTCGATCTTGGCCTTGAGCTCGGCTTCGCGAGCTGCCAGGCTCGGGAACATCTGCACCAGAGGCAGTTTCGCGGTCGGGACCAGATAGTTGGTGGTGGTGCCGCCCTTGGAGTTGACGTCCACGGTGATGTTCTCCGCAGGAACCTTGGACAGGTCGGCGAACATCATCGGAACATGCACGTAGATTCCACCGGCGATCGCGTTCAGCACCGCGAGCCCGTTCCACCAGCGATCCGGGAAGTCCGCCATACCGTCGTACTCGCCGGTGACCACGACGATGTCGTACTCGGTCTCGGGCGCCGGGCGGTAGGTGTAGTCGAAGCTCTTGTTGTACCGCGTCTGGTTGATCAGCTTCTGGCGGCTGGAATCGGCCACCAGGACGAAGGTGATCTGGTTCTTGTCGGGCGCCTCGGCGTCAGCGGCCAGTTGGCGGAGCACCTCGTTGACCACCAGGGAGCCGGCCGACAGCCCGACGACGGTGACCTTCTCGTCGTTGATGTAGTTGCCCTGGCCGTCCTTGGCGAGACGGTCGAGCGCCGCGTCGATCTGGGCATTGAGGTTGTTGACGCCGATGTTGATCGACGCACCGAGCGTGAGATCGTTCTTACCGGTGTACGGCGCCGCCTCGGCCGGCCAGTTCACACTCACACGCTGCTGATCTTTCAGTGCCCCCCCGAGCAACTGACTCATGACCGCGTCGTGCATCGACGACGTCGCGATACCGCCGATGACAAGAGCCGAGCTGGCGCCCCAGGCAGACGTGGCGGTGATGGCCGCCAACGCCAGCGAAGCAAACGCGGTGCCGCACGCTACAGATGCTTTGCGCACACCGATTTTCATGGAAACTCCCCGTTTGATGCAGTGATTCTGACTCGCCGATCCGGCGACGAGGAAAAGCATAAGGAGAGTTATATGTCCGCAGCCAGCAAAATCTTGACATTTCTAATGGTTGCAGCTGTAGCGAACGGTGTCGGCTTCGCCATGAACCCACTTGTCGGATCAAAGCCTCCGCGAGGGTGCCTACCTCTCGCAGCGCTACAACGATCTGAACAGGATATATGTCGCGCTTTCAACGCAATCTGACCGAACGAACCGCCCACCACCGCACCGTGAAAGTTGTCTCTGACCCTAAGAAGCTAATAAAAGTTAACGTCCCAAAGAATGCTTCTCAGCACACTCCAAGGCAACATCTTTCACTCCAGTAACGCGCCGGGTCGATGGGCCTCGCACGCCCGACGTCGGGACCGGTCGAGTCGGCCGGGCTGTGAAGTCGCGGAGCTCACACAGCAAACCGCTGGCAGTGTCGCCAACGCCGCGCCAGAACCGAGTTGCAGCAGGCCGTCGGCCGGGTCGTCCGCCGGGGAGATGCGCGTCCGGCGAATGGGGTGCCGGGGGAGTTCGACCGGCGTCGGCTATGGTCAGCGTGGCCGGTCGGCCCGACCGGCCCCGACGAGCAGGCAGGAAGCCGGTGTGAATCCGGCACGGTCCCGCCACTGTGACCGGGGAGCGAACCCCAGCTCGACCACGGCCGGCAGGCTGGAAGGTCGGGGTGCGCGCTGATCCGGGAGTCAGGATACTGCTCTCGCCGGCCCTCTCACTGGGACGTGGAGATCCCGGATGGAGCCGATGCAGTGCATTACCTTGTCCCCTCGCGGCGGCGCGGGTTGATCGTCTCGTGTGCCGTCCTTGTCATCGCAGCGTCGGCGGGCGGATGCGCATCCCCGCCGTCGCAGTCACCAGAAATGCTGCGGCATAACGGTTTCCCGGTGACCATCGACAATTGCGGTCAGCAGGTCATCGTCGCGGCGCCGCCGGAGCGCGCGGTCGGGTATTTCCAGCATCCGGCTGAGCTGATGCTCGCACTCGGCCTGCGGGACTCGATCGCCGCGACGGTCTACCCGGACAATCCCCCGCTGCCCCGCCATGATGAGGCGTACCGGTCGATTCCCGAACTTTCCGGCAAGGACGCGTCATTGGAGCAGATCCTCTCGGTGGCACCCGATTTCGTCTACGGCGGGTATGCCAGCGCCTTCGACGACGCGGCCGGGCGCTCCCGGCAGGCGTTCACCGACGCGGGGGTGAGTACCTATCTGAACCCGGAATACTGTGCTACCAAACCGATCACGATGGACGATGTGTACGCCGAAGTCCACACCATCGGGCGGATCTTCGGAGTGGAGGAGCGTGCCGGCGGACTCGTCGGCGAGATGCGGTCCAGCGTCGCGGCCACTCAGGAGCGGATCACCGGCGCCGAACCACTCACGGCGTTCGTGTACGACAGCGGTGAGGACGCGGCGTTCACCGCCGGCCGCAGGGGAATCGGCGATCAGATCATCACCCTCGCGGGTGCGAGCAACATCTTCGCCGACCTGGACGACACCTTCGCCGACGTGTCGTGGGAGCAGGTGCTTCAGCGCGATCCCGACGTGATCGTCATCTACGACTATCACGGCACCCCATCGGTGGAGCAGAAGAAGCGGTTCCTCACCAGCAAGCCCGAATTGGCTGCGGTGACCGCGATCCGGGAGGACCGCTTCGCCGTGCTGACCCTGCAGGACGCTGTGCTCGGAGTGCGAGCGCCGTTCGCGGTCGAGGCGCTGGCCCGCCAGCTGCATCCGGACCGGTTCCGGTGAGCACACCCACAGCGCTCGAGGACGGGACGAACGCGCCGCCGCGCGGGAGTCCGCGCCGTCCGCCGTATCCGCTCGTGCTGGCCGGGCTGTGCCTGCTACTCGTCGGCGCGGTCACCGCCGGCTTGGCGATCGGCTCGATCGCCATCCCTCCCGCCGATGTCGTCCGCAGTGTCGCGGCGACCGTGTTCCCCTCCGCGGCGGATACCGACGTGCCCGCGCACGTTCACACGGTGGTCACCCAGGTGCGCGCTCCAAGGGTGTTGCTGGGCGCGGTGGTCGGGGCCGGCCTAGCGGTGGTCGGGATGACGCTGCAGGCGCTTGTCCGCAATCCGCTGGCCGAGCCGTTCCTGCTGGGTGTGTCCTCGGGCGCGTCGGTGGGCGCGGTGGCGGTCATCGTCTCCGGCATCGGTGTCCTCGGCTGGCTGTCTCCATCGCTCGCCGCGTTCGCCGGATCGCTGGCCGCACTCGGCCTGGTCTACGGATTGTCCGGCGGCGCAGGGCAGATCACCACCACGCGGCTGATCCTCGCCGGCGTTGCGGTGTCCTACGCGCTGTCGGCGGTCACCAGTTTGATGCTTTTGACCGCCGACAGCGGCGACCGCGCCCGGCAGGTGCTCACCTGGTTGCTCGGCGGGTTGGGCAGCGCACGATGGGACACGCTGTGGCTGCCGCTGGCCGTGGTGGCAGCCGGCGTGATCCTGCTGCTGGCCCAGGCCCGGACCCTCAACGTGCTGCTGGCCGGAGAGGCCGCCGCGGCCACCATGGGCGTCGACACGCAACGCTTCCGGGCCCGGATGTTCGTTCTGACGTCGTTGGCGACCGGGGTGCTGGTCGCCGCCAGCGGTCCGATCGGATTTGTCGGGCTCATGCTCCCGCACGCGGTGCGACTGGTGGTCGGCAGCGACCACCGCCACGCGCTGCCTGCCGCCGCGCTGGCCGGGGCCGGCTTTCTGGTGCTGGCCGACATCGCCGCTCGCACTCTGGCCGCGCCGCAGGAGATCCCGGTCGGCGTCCTGACGGCCCTGTGCGGCGGCCCGTTCTTTCTCTGGCTGCTGTGGCGGGACGCGCGCCGCCGCGTCGCGGCGGTGCCCCGGTGAACTCGGCACGGGTCGAGATCGGCGCGCTCTGCGTCGACCGCGGCGGGCGTCGCGTCCTCAATGGTGTCGATGTGACCGCCCCACCGGGCACCGTCGTCGGTGTGGTGGGCCCCAACGGCTGCGGGAAGTCGACGCTGCTGCGCGCGCTGCTGGGCATCCTGCGACCGTCGTCGGGTTCGGTCACCGTGGACGGCGCCGACGTGGCGTCGATGACTCCACGGCAGCGGGCGCGCACGACGGCCGCCGTGCTGCAGGACGAAACCGGTGACTTCGACCTGCTGGTGCGCGATGTGGTCGCTATGGGCCGGGCGCCGCACAAGCGGATGTTCCAGGGCGACAACACTTCCGACGAGGCCGTCATCGCCGAGGCACTGGCGCTCGTCGACGCCTCGGCCCTGACCGACCGGAGCTTCGCGCTGCTGTCCGGCGGTGAGCGTCAACGCGTCCTGGTGGCACGTGCGCTGGCTCAGCGACCGCGGCTGCTGGTGATGGACGAACCGACCAATCACCTCGACGTCCGGCACCAATTCGACGTGCTGGCACTACCAGCCCGCCTCGGTGTGACGGCGGTGGTCGCCCTGCACGATCTCAACCTGGCCGCCCATTACTGCGACCATGTCGTGGTGCTGCGGAACGGAGCGCCGGTGTGCACGGGTCCGCCCGAAACCGTGCTCACCGCAACGCTGATCGCCGACGTGTGGGGCATCTCGGCCAGCGTCGGCTCGCACCCGCGGACCGGCCGTCCGCACGTCGCCTTCGATCCTTCACAATCGGCGGAGCAGCTCTTCACGGCGCCGTGACGAGACGATCCCACGCCATCGGCCGATTGACTTGCGGGGGCCTCGCCTCCCTCGCTGACCGCGATCGCCTTGAGGCCGGGAGCGGGCCCGTCTGAAACCGAAAGTGGCCCCCCGGACTCGCGCCGGAGGGCCACCTGTCGTGGAACCTGTCAGTTCATGTTCCAGGGCTCGCCGTAGGTGGTGACGCTGTCACCGGTCGACGAAATCAGGCGGGCGAACGGACGCAGCAGCACACCACCGGCAGCACCGGTCACCGTGCCGTGCGCGTTGGACACCGCCACCGAACCGCCCGGCCCGGCCACGTCCACCGAGAAGGTCGCGACCTCCTGGATACCCGGGCCGTTGCCCAGATCCGCCGAGATCGACACGCCCGGGAACAGCGGCGGGGTCACGATGCTGTCGCCGAAGCCCAAGAACGGGTCGTCTACCTGCGGGCCGAAGCCGAAGCCGTCGTAGGCGATGTTCGGGGTGGTGTAGCTGAAGTTGATGCCCACACCCAGCGACCACGGGAAGCCGACCTGGTAACCCAGCTCCAGCGTGCCCTCGAAGTCATCGGCGCCCTCGCCGGCCACGATGTAGGTCGCCTTGCCCGAGTGGAACCACTCCCGGGTCAGGCGGTTGCGGTCCAACGGAAACACGCCGTTGAGGAACGTGTCCCACTGCTGGATCGTCAACGTCCGGCCCTGACCGTCGACCAGGCTCAGCTCGTTGTCCAGCCCTGCGTGCGAAGTGCCAGTGCTCACGAACAACGCCGCGATGGACGCGACCATCGCGATCAGCACCCGACTGATTACCTTCATGATCGTCCTAAGGAAGTCGACGGCCGCCCGATGGGCGACCGTTGAGAGTTCATGCCTGGCTGACGGAGCGGCTTCTTGACTCCGGACCCGGTGTACCCAGAGATGTCCCTGGCTACGCCGAGTGTCTTATGCGGCTTTAAGCCGGACCTAACGTAAATCATGGGGAAGCGTCGCGCTGGACAAAGCAACCTTCAAGTACGGCAATCTCAGGTCATTCACAGCGTGTTCAACGAACAACAACGGATTCAGCTAACTCACAGCAGATCTGGAAAAAGGCTCTGACCAGTGCGGTCGCACCGTATCGGCAGACCGGCCCGGGCCTGGACCGCCAATGATGGCGAAATAATGACGGTTATGGATCCGAGAAGTCTGACGGAGGTGTCAAAACCGCTGCGGCTCAACTGGTTGCCAACGGAAGCAATCGGCGGGAGTGTCGGGCCGCGGTCACTACACCGTCGTCAGATCTGTGCCACGGGTCTCGCTGATCCACCACACCGCCAGAACCGTCACCAGACCGCATGCCGCGGCGAGCGCGACCAGCGGCTGCCGTGAGACCTCCACGGCGTGCAACGCCGCGAGTTGGTAGCCCATCGATGCGCCGGTATAGCGGACGGTCGTCCCGAACATCTCGGAGAACAGTGCGCCCAACGGCGCGTACATCATCGACTGGATGATTTGGGCCAGCACCATCGCGACGGTGAGCCACAGCTGCGACCGCGAATCCACCAGCGCGTAGAACGGCCACGCGTACCCGATGATGCCTACGGCCCCGCACACCATCACGAGCAGTCGGCCGACCCGGTCGGAGAACGCCGAGAAGACGGGGATGGCCACCAGCCCGGTCAGGGAGGTGAAGATCAACGCCGTCATGACGTCGGTGCGGTGGTACCCGATCGCGGTGGCGTAGCTGATCATGTAGGTGCTGATGAGCGCGGTCAGCGCGAACGGGCCGATGCCGGCCGCGCACGCGAGCACCAGCGTGCGCGGTGTGCGGAGTACTTCGAGGAGCGGCACCGCCGGGCCTTCGGCGGGCGCACGTCGTGCCGCTTCGAACACCGGGCTCTCGGTGATCGACAGGCGCACGTAGAGGCCGATCACCAGCAGCAGCACGCTGACAAGGAACGGGATGCGCCAGCCCCAGGACAGCAGGTCGCCGTCGGGCAGCAGGGTGATCACCGTGACCACTGCCACCGACAGCAGCGACCCGATGGGTGAGCCCATCTGCATCACGCCGTTCCAGAAGCCGCGGCGATGGGCCTCGGCGTGTTCGGTGACCATCAGCGTGGCGCCGCCCCATTCCCCTCCGATGGCGATGCCCTGGATCACCCGCAACGCCACCAACAGGATCGGGGCGGCCACGCCAACGGCGGCGTAGGTGGGCAGCAGGCCGATCAGGAAGCTCGCGGCGCCCATCAGCACCATCGTCAGCACCAGCATCGACTTACGTCCCAGCCGATCACCGAAGTGCCCGAACAGGATTCCGCCCACTGGCCGGGCAACGTAACCGGCGGCCAACGTCCCGAACGCCGCGATGGTGGCCACAGCCGGGTTCGAGTCCGGGAAGAACACCGTTCCGAACACCAGAGCGCTCATGGTGCCGTAGACCAGGAAGTCGTAGTACTCGATGGCGGTCCCCAGCAGGCTGGACAGCGCGACCCGGCGCAACAGCGTCTGGTCGGCTGCCAGTGTCTGCATGGTGAATCTCCCTGGCGGACAACGATTGAGGCGTTTTGCATCATTGTGCGTCCGGGCGCCGGGCCGGCAAGGGGGGCGTCCACTGACTGGAACGCCGGTGGCCGCACACGCGCCGATGGGGTGGAATCAGAGGATGACCGTCGACTACCAGGACAGCCTGCGTGAGATCAGCACCCCGTCGGGCGTGCTTCGTTATCACGAGGCCGGTGACGGACCCCCTCTCTTGCTGCTGCACGGGTCCGGACCGGGAGTGACGGGCTGGCGGAACTTCCGCGGCAACCTGGACGGGTTCGCGCGCCACTTCCGCTGCCTGGTGCTGGAGTTCCCCGGCTTCGGTGTCAGTGACGACTTCGGCGGACACCCGATGGTGGACGCGCAGGGTGCGGTCGTCACGTTCGCCGACGCACTCGGGCTGGACCGCGTCGACGTGATCGGCAACTCCATGGGTGGCGGGGTCGGCATCAATTTCGCCATCCGGCACCCCGACCGGGTGGGAAAGCTGGTGACCATCGGCGGGATCGGCACGAATGTCTTCAGCCCGGGCCCGAGCGAGGGCATCAGGTTGCTACAGGAGTTCACCGAGGACCCCACGCGGCAGCGGCTGATCGACTGGTTGCGGTCGATGGTCTACGACCCCGCCCTGGTGACCGAGGAGTTGATCGAGGAACGCTGGGCGCTGGCCACCGAACCCGAGACCCTCGCCGCCGCACGGCGCATGTACGGCAAGACCGCGTTCGCCGCGATGATGGAGATGATGCGCAAGGCCGACGCACCCATGCCGTGGGCGACGATGCACAAGGTGGCGGCCCCGACACTGCTGACCTGGGGGCGCGACGATCGGGTCAGTCCGCTCGACATGGCGCTGGTGCCGATGCGCACGATCCCGAACGCCGAGTTCCACGTGTTCCCTAACTGCGGGCACTGGGTGATGATCGAAGCCAAGGCCGCGTTCGAGCGGACGGTGCTCGGGTTCCTCAGCGCGACCGCATGATCCGGCGGTAACCCAGGAACCGCGCACCGTAGCGGGCCAGCTCCCGGGCCGGGACACGGGCCGGCCAGGCATCCGCCCGGAAGTAGGCATCGGACCCGCCGTCGACGAACACCACGCTGCCACAGAGGAAGTCCGCCGCGTCCGAGAGCATGAACACCATCCAGTCCGCGAGCCGGCCGGGCTCACCGAAGCCGCCGATCGGGACCGGGAACGCGCGGATGGCCTTGGCCTCGGCCGGGTTGGCGAGTTGCTCGGCCAGCAGCGGGGTCATGATCGCGCCGGGGGCCAGCGCATTGAGGCGGATGCCGGCACCGGCCCACTGCGGGCTGACGGCCTGCCGGCGCACCCACCGCGACACCGCGATCTTGGATGCCGCGTAGATCATCGGGGCTGAACGCTTGCCGAACCACCGCACCGCGCGCAGCGCCTTCGCCGTATCGCCGGCCAGCAGCGCCGATACGGCCCGGCGTGGCGCCAGCGGCGTCGTCGTCGTCGAGTTGCTGCCCACCACCACGACTTTCGCCGCGTCGCCACGGGCCAGCGCCGGCCGCAGAGCGGTCAGCAGGTCGACGACGCCGAAGTAGTTCACCTCGGCGATCAGGCGATCGCGGCCGGGCACCGGCCCCAGGCCGGCGGCCAGCACCGCGCCGTCGAGGACACCGTCACAGGCGGCCATAACGCCCTCGGCCGCGGACCGCCGCCCCTGGGCGGTCGACAGATCGGCCACCACCTCGAGCGGTTGCGGCATGGAGGCGAGCGCTGGGCGTTGATGTTCATGCCGGAATCGCGGGGATGCGATGTCCACCCCGATGACGGCATGCCCGGTGGCACGCAACCTCTCCGCGGTCTCGTTCCCCATGCCGGAGGCCGACCCGGTCACGACGTACGTTCCCATCGGCGCTGCCCTTCACTCGACCGACCAGAGAGTCACTTCGCCTGCTGCCGTGACGCTTTCGCGAATCGAGGCAGCGGAACCGCAATCGCTCTACGGCGGCGCCTCGATGAGGGTGAACCCCTTGTATCCGGCGTCGGCCACCTCGGCGCAGATGTCGAGGTAGACGCCGAAGCCGCCGATGAAGAGCATGAACACCCGCGGCTTGCCCGGTACGTTCGCACCCATGTACCAGGAGTTGGCACGCGGGAACAGCGTGGCGTCGGCGCGTCGGTTGCATTCGGCGATCCAGTTGTCCACCGCCTCGGTGGTCGCCTCGATCCCGGCCAGGTCATGCTCGTCGAGATACGCGATGGCGTCGGCGATCCAGTTGATGTGCGCCTCGGCGTGCAGCACCATGTTCGCCAACACCGCGGGCGCCCCGGGACCCGACACCAGAAACAGGTTCGGGAATCCGTCGACGCCCAGTCCGAGATAGGTGCGTGGACCGTCCGACCAGTCGTCGACCAGCGTCTGTCCCCGGCGCCCGACGATGTCGACCTTGGCCAGGGTTCCGGTCAGGGCGTCGAAACCGGTGGCCAGCACGATCGCATCCAGCTCGAAATGCGCGTCGGTGGTGTTGATGCCGGTGGCGTCGACGGTGGTGATCGGGGTCTCGCGGACACTGACCAGCTGCACGTTCGGCCGGTTGAAGGTCTGGAAGTAGTTGGTGTCGGTACAGATTCGTTTCGTGCCGATCGGGTGATCGTTCGGGATCAGAAGCCGCGCGACCTCCGGGTCGTCGATGACCGCCCGGATCTTCTGCTCGTAGAACTTGCGGGCTTCCTCATTGGCGTCCAGATCAATCATCTGATCAGAGAAGGTCTTGGAGAACAGCACTCCGCCGAGCTGCCAGCGCTTCTCGAACGCTTCGCGACGTTCCTCGGGTGTGGCCTCCATCGTCAGCTTCGGATGTGCCACGTGCGGTGATCCCCCGCCGCTGCGCCACGACATGCGGCGCCGCTCGTCGTACGTGGCTTTCGCATGCGCGACCTCGTCGGCGGTCAACGGCCGGTTACCCGCCGGCACACTGTAGTTCGGGGTGCGCTGGAAGACGACGAGATGCTCGGCCTGTTCGGCGATGATCGGGATGGACTGGATGCCTGACGATCCGGTGCCGATCACACCGACCCGCTTCCCGGTGAAGTCGACACCGTCGTGCGGCCAGTCGGCGGTGTGATAGATCTGCCCGCCGAACGTGCCCAGCCCGGCGATGTCGGGCGTCAACGGTGACGACAGGGGTCCGGTGGCCATCACCACGAACCTGGCCTCGACGACCTCACCACGGTCGGTGGTGACCACCCAATGCAGCGTCTTCTCGTCGAGGACGGCAGATTCCACCCGGGTGTCGAAGGTGATCCCGGAACGGAGGTCGAGCTTGTCGGCGACCCATTTGATGTAGTCCAGGATCTCGGCCTGGGTGGCGTACTTCTCGGTCCAGGTCCACTCCTGCTGCAGTTCATCGGAGAACGAGTAGCAGTAGTCGAGGCTTTCGACGTCGCAGCGCGCGCCCGGGTACCGGTTGAAATACCAGGTGCCGCCGACCTCCGGGGCGGCCTCGAACACCCGCACCGACCATCCCTGGGCCCGGAACCTGTGCAGGGCGTACAACCCGGCGAAACCCGCGCCGACCACGACGACGTCGACAGGACTCTCAGTACTCACACGGTGCACGCTAGGACCCCATCGGTCACCCACTCCGTACGTCTCCCGGTCAACGGGCACCGGGATTTCTTCCCGCCCACCGGTAGCCCGGCCACACCGCAGCGGCATCCTGGGCCAGGATGGTCGGCCGTGAACGACGTGTCCCGCACCGTGGCCCTGACCGTCACCGACGTCATCGTGGAGAGCCGGGATGCGAAGTCACTGGTTTTCGCGGTGCCCGGTGAGCACCGGGAACGGTTTGCCTACCGGCCGGGCCAGTTCCTGACGCTGCGCATCCCAGCGAGCTGACCGGTTCGGTGGCGCGCTGCTATTCGCTGGCCAGCTCACCACACACCGACGACGCCCCGAAGGTGACCGTCAAACGCACCGACGGCGGCTATGGATCGAACTGGTTGTGCGACAACGTCTCTGTCGGCGATGTCGTCGAATCTCTGCTGCCCTCCGGTGTTTTCACGCCGCAGCATCTCGACGGCCACTTCCTGCTATGGGCCGCGGGCAGCGGCATCACACCGGTCATGTCGATCCTGAAGTCGGTGCTCACCGCCGGGACCGGCCGGGTGGTGCTGTGCTACGCCAACCGGGACGAGGCCTCGGTGATCTTCGCCACCGAACTGCGCGAGCTCGCCGCTCGCTACGCCGGCCGGCTGACCGTCCTGCACTGGCTGGAATCCGTACAGGGACTGCCCACCCGCGCACAGCTGAGCATCTTCGCCGGGTTGTTCTCCGGCTACCAGTCCTTCATCTGCGGACCGGCCCCGTTCATGGCGGTGGTCAAGGAGACCCTCACCGAGGCCGGTGTCCCGCGCGACCACATCCATCTGGAGGTTTTCCAGTCCCTGGAGGGAGACCCGTTCGCCGACGTACCGGCCGCCGCCGTGACCGACGATGGCCGGGCCGTCGACGCCGAGGTCGCGATCGACGGCGACGTGCACCGGCTGCGCTGGCCTGAAGAACACACTCTGCTCGACACCATGCTGGCCGCCGGCATCGATGTCCCCTACTCGTGCCGCGAGGGGAACTGCGGATCGTGCGCTGCCACCGTCTCCGGCGGTCAGGTCGACCTCGGCAACGCGACGATCCTCGAACCCGAGGACATCGCCGAGGGGCTGTTCCTGGCCTGCCAGGCCCACCCGGTTTCCGACCCGGTGAGAATCGAGTTCTGAGCCGGGGAATCACTTCCGCTCACCGGGAAAAGGGCAACAGGCCACGGTCTGAGGCGGCACCATCAAATCCATGACACAACGGGTGATCGACCGCATCGCCGACCTGGCAGACCAGCTCCGCGAGCAGGCCGTGGAGGCCGAGACGATCGGCAAGCTCACCGATGACACGGTGAAGACGATGAAGCAGGTCGGGTCCATCCGGCTGCTGCAGCCCAAGCAGCACGGCGGCCTGGAGGTCCATCCGCGGGAGTTCGCCGAGACGGTGATGGCCACCGCCGCGCTGGATCCGTCCGCCGGCTGGATCAACGGCGTCGTCGGCGTGCATCCCTACCAGCTGGCCTACGCCGATCCCCGCGTCGGCCAGGAGATCTGGGCCGAGGATGTCGACACCTGGGTGGCTTCGCCCTACGCGCCCCAGGGCGTCGCGGTACCCACCGACGGCGGCTACATCTTCACCGGGCGGTGGCAGTTCAGTTCCGGCACCGATCACTGCGACTGGATCATCCTGGGTGCGATGGTCGGCGACGCGGACGGTAAGCCGCTGATGCCACCGCAGATGCTGCACATGATCCTGCCGCGCAAGGACTACGAGATCGTCGAGGACTCCTGGGACGTGGTCGGGTTGCGCGGCACCGGGTCCAAGGACGTCATCGTCGACGGCGCGTTCGTGCCCGACTACCGGACCATGGACGGCCTGAAAGTCATGGACGGCACCGCCCAGCGCGAGGCCGGGATGACCGAGCCGCTGTACCTGATGCCGTGGTCGACGATGTTCCCGCTGGGCATCTCCTCGGCCACCATCGGCATCGCCGAGGGCGCCTTGGCCGCCGCGCTGGACTATCAGCGTCAGCGCGTGAACTCCAGCAGCGTCGCGATCAAGGACGACCCCTATGTCATGTACGCGATCGGCGAAGCCGCCGCCGACATCAACGCCGCCCGCCAGGAACTGCTGGCCAACGCCGACCGCATCTACGACATGGTGGCCGCCGGTGAGGAGGTGTCCTTCCAGGACCGCGCCGCCGGACGGCGCACCCAGGTCCGCGCGGTATGGCGCGCCGTGTCCGCCGTCGACGAGATCTTCGCCCGCTGCGGCGGTAACGCCGCCCGCATGGACAAACCGCTGCAACGCTATTGGCGCGACGTCCATGTCGGCCAGGCCCACGCCATCCACGTCCCGGGCACCGTCTACCACGCCTCGGCACTGAGTTCGCTCGGAGTGGATCCGCAGGGACCCCTGCGGGCGATGATCTAGGGGTGGTCATGAGTCTGATCAAGAGCCTCGGCTATGTCACCGTGCAGGCCACCGACATGGCGCGGTGGCGGCACTTCGCCTTCGGCGTACTGGGTTTCGCGCAGGGCAGCGGACCCGATCCGGACGTCCTGTACCTGCGGATGGACGAACGGGCCGCGCGCATCATCGTCACCCCCGGCGACGTCGACAAGATCGCGACGGTCGGCTGGGAGGTCCGCGACCACGCCGCCCTCGAGGACGTCAAACGTGCCCTCGAAGGAGCCGGCACACCGTACAAGGAACTGTCCCTGGCCGAGGCCGACACCCGCAGGGTCGAAGAGGTCATCGCGTTCCAAGACCCGGCGGGCACCTCGCTGGAGGTGTTCCACGGCGCGGTTCTCGACCACAGCCCGGTAGTCACCCCGTTCGGTGCGAAGTTCGTGACCGGCGACCAGGGACTCGGACACGTCGTGCTGCCCGCGATGGACGTCAACGGGATGTTCGAGTTCTACACCGACGTCCTCGGATTCACATCCCGCGGGGCGTTCCGCGTCCCGGCGCCAACCGAATTCGGCCCGATCCGGGTCCGCTTCCTCGGCGTCAACCAGAGACACCACAGCCTGGCGCTGTGCCCGGCCGCCACGTTGCGCGACCCGGGCCTGATCCATCTCATGGTGGAGGTCGACACCCTCGACGCGGTCGGGCAGGCGCTCGACCGGGTGACCAGGGACGGCTTCCAGTTGTCCTCGACACTGGGCCGCCACACCAACGACAAGATGGTGTCGTTCTACGTGCGTGCGCCCGGCGACTGGGACATCGAGTTCGGCACCGAGGGCATGCGGGTCGACGAAACCTATTACACCGCCGAAGAGATCACCGCCGACAGCTACTGGGGCCACCAGTGGGTCGACGACCTGCCGGCGGCGATGCGTCCGTGAGCTCCGACGTCGTCCCCGTCCCGGAGTCGGAGATCGCCGCCTGGGACCACGAAGCCGACGTCGTCGTCGCCGGATACGGGGTGGCCGGCGCGGCAGCGGCGGTGGAGGCCGCACGCGCCGGTGCCGACGTGCTCGTCCTGGAACGGACGGGTTCCTGGGGCGGGGCCGCGTCGATGGCGGGGGGCTTCATCTACCTCGGCGGCGGCACCGCTCTGCAGAAGGCTTGCGGTTTCGACGATTCGGTCGACGACATGACCGCTTACCTCAACGCGGCCATGGGCCCGGGGGCTGACGAGAACCGCATCGCCGACTACTGCGCGGGTAGCGTCGCACACTTCGACTGGCTGGTCGGATGCGGTGTGCCGTTCAAGGCGGAGTTCTTCGGCGAGCCCGGGTGGGAACCGATGGGCGACCAGGGCCTGATGTACTCCGGCGGCGAGAACTCCTTCCCGTTCAACACCATCGCCGCACCTGCCCCGCGCGGCCATGTTCCGCAGATGTGGGGCAAGTTGCAGGGCGAGGCCAGCGCCGGCTACATGCTGATGAAGCCGCTCGTCGAGACGGCCGCCGCTGCCGGCGCGCGCGCCCTGTACGACGTTCGGGCCCAACGGCTTGTCGTCAGGGGTGACGGACGGGTGGTCGGGGTGGTGGCGCGTCGCTACGGCACCGAAATCGCCGTGCGGGCGCGCCGCGGAGTCGTGCTGGCGGCCGGCAGTTTCGCCTACAACGACGCGATGGTCGCCCAGTACGCCCCACGCATCGCCGGACGCCCGGCGGCATCGATCGAACAGCACAACGGCCGCGCCATCCAGATGGCTCAGGCGCTGGGCGCCGATCTGGCCCACATGGACGCCACCGAAGTCGCGATCTTCATCGACCCGCAGCAGCTCGTGCGCGGCATTCTGGTCAACGAACGCGGACAACGCTTCGTCGCCGAGGACACCTACCCCGGCCGGGTCGGACAGCTGACGCTGTATCACCAGAACAACACCGCCTACCTGATCCTCGACGGCGACGCCCAGGACGAGGCGATGGCCTCGCCGTCCCCGCAGCTGATGATGCGCCCACCGACCTGGGTCGCTGAGACCGTCGCCGACCTGGAAACCGAGATCGGGCTGCCACCCGGGTCGCTGCAGACCACCGTCGCCGCGTACAACGACGGGGCCGGCCGCGGCATGGACCCGCTGCTGCACAAAAAGGCGCAGTGGCTCAAGCCGATCGGCTCGCCGGTCGGGGCCGTCGATCTGCGCGACAGCACCGGCGGCTTCACCCTCGGCGGCCTGGCCACCACCCTCGACGCCGAGGTGCTCCACGTCAGCGGCGAGCCCATCCCCGGCTTGTTCGCCGCCGGCCGGTGCACCGCCGGATTGGCCGCATGGGGCTATGCCAGCGGCATATCGCTCGGCGACGGCAGCTTCTACGGGCGGCGCGCCGGCCGCAGCGCCGCCCGCCCCTGACTTCACGCCAGCCCCCGCTCTTTCTGAGCGCCCCTCAGCGGCCAGATTGCGCCCAGCGCGGCCTCCCGTCCACAAAGCCCTGGTGGAATGCGATTTCGAGGGCTCTTCGCCGTGCGCCCGGTGATATCCCGGCCATTCATGTGACAGCGAGCACATCGATGTGGTAGTCCTATATGACCAATAGGCATATGCCTATTAGGAGTATTACTTTCGGAGGATCCCGATGACCGTGACCGTCGACCGACCCGCACCCGCCGCGAAGGCCGCCCCGGAGACCCCGAGCGCGGTGATCGACCGGGTCTCTCTGGTGCTCGACGCGTTCGACGGCCCGGGCCGGCTGACGCTGGCGCAGATCGTGCGACGGACCGGCCTGCCCCGCTCGTCGGCGCACCGCATGCTGGAACGCCTGGTCCAGTTGCGCTGGCTGCGGCGCAACGGCCGTGATTACGAACTGGGAATGCGGCTGGTCGAACTCGGCTCGCTGGCTGTCCACCAGGACCGGCTGCACAAGGCCGCGATCCCGATGCTGCACGAACTTCACGCTGCCACCGGGCTTGTCGTCCACCTTGCGGTGCTCGACGGATCCGATGTCGTGTACATGGAGAAAGTCGGCAACCGGATGACCGCGGCCCTGCCGACCCGTGTGGGCGGCCGTCGGCCGGCCCACTGCGCCGCGGTCGGCAAGGCGATCCTCGCCTACACCCCCGAGAATGACATCGAGGTGTTCGACACCGATTTCCTGCCGCGGCTCACCAAGTACTCCATCTCGACGCATGCCCAGTTGCGCACCGACCTGGCGAAGGTGCGCTCCCACGGCGTCGCCTTCGACCGCGAGGAGTCGGTTCCGGGCTTCGGCTGCGTGGCCGCTCCGATCGGCGATCCGGGCCACGCGGCGGCCGCGGTGTCGGTGTGCGGTCCGATGAGTCACATGAAGTTCGACCAGCGCCTCGTCGCTCCAGTACGGATGGCGGCGATGCGAATCTGGCGCGCGGTCGACGGCGGTCCTACCCGCGTGGCACCCACGCTGCAGCAGATGCGCCCGCTGCGCGGCGGCCCGGTCCCCCGCCCCGGCCAGACCACCACGCCGCCGGCATGAGGCTCGATCCGCAGATCGCCGACATCATCGAAACCCTGGACTCGGGTTTTCCGCCCGTCCACACGATGACCGGCGAGCAGGCGCGCGCCGCGATCCGGTCCCGGTTCGTCCCCGCCGCACAACCCGAGCCCGTCGCCTCCGTCGAGGACGACACGATGCCGGGGCCGGCGGGGCCGGTCCCGGTGCGCATCTACCGCCCGCACACCGAAGTCGGAACACCTTTGCCTACATTGGTTTTCGCCCACGGCGGCGGTTGGGTGTTCTGCGATCTGGATAGTCACGACGGGTTGTGCCGAGCCTTCGCCAACGGCATGTCGGCTGTGGTGGTGTCAGTGCACTACCGTCGCGCCTCCGAAGAGGGCCAGTGGCCGGCCGCCGCCGAGGACGTCTATGCCGTCACCGCGTGGGTCGCCGAGCATATCGGCGCGTTCGGCGGCGACGGGTCGGCGGTGCTGGTCGGCGGCGACAGCGCCGGAGGCAACCTGGCCGCCGTCACCGCATTGATGGCCCGCGATCGGGGCGGGCCTACCTTGGCCGGGCAGGTTCTGCTCTATCCGGTCATCGCAGCCGATTTCGACAGCGAGTCCCACCGACTGTTCGGGCAGGGTTTCTACAACCCCCGGCCCGCTTTGCAGTGGTACTGGGACCAGTATGTGCCTTCGGCAGCCGACCGGATCGACCCGTACGCCTCACCGCTGCGCGCCGAGGACTTCACCGGCCTGCCGCCGGTCATCGCGGTGGTGGCAGGCCACGACCCGCTGCGTGACGAAGGGCTGGCCTATGTCGAGGCGCTGGAGGCAGCAGGAGTACCGACCGTGTGCCGGTACTTCGAGGGCGGAATCCACGGATTCATGACGATGCCTTCGTTGGACATCTGCCTGCGCGCCCGCACTCAGGTCTGTGCGGACGTCACCGACCTGGTGGGCAGCATCGGCTCTGCCGCGCCGTAGCGCTGGTCGGGATCCAGCACACAGTGCGTGCGGCCGAACACGGTGACCATGCACTTGTTGTTGTGAGTGCACCTGCTCCGCACGGCGGAGTCGGCGATCATCGTGTTCACCAGGTCCGGTTCGCGCAGCAGCGCCCGGCCCATGGCGACGAATCCGAACCCTTCCCGCATGCCGGTCTCGACGTGATCGCGGTTGGTGATGCCGCCGAGCAGGATCAATTTCGTGTTGCGCATGACCGGCACGAATTGCCGTGCCGCGGGCAGCATGTAGAGATCCCGGTACGGATAGCTGCCCATCACGGCCTTACCCATCAGCCGGACGCCGGGACGCAGCATCGGGGGCATCACCGTGGCGAATTCACGCACTGGCACGTCACCCCGGAACAGGTACATCGGCCGGTACACCGACGACCCCTGCGTCAGCTCCAGCGCGTCCAGCGTCGCATCGGCGTCGAGCAGTTGCGCGGTGCGCAGCGCCTCGTCGATCCAGATGCTGCCGGGCAACCCGTCGTCCATGTCGAGCTTGGCGATCACCGCGATGCGGTCGTCCACCACATCGCGTACCCGCTGCGCGATTTCCCGCACCAGCCGTGACCTGTTGTCGATGCTGCCGCCGTACTCGTCCTTGCGGCGGTTGATCAGTGGGCTCAGGAACGAGCTCGGCAGGTAGAGATGCCCGAAATGAAGCTCAACAGCGTCGAATCCGGCCTCCACGGCGACCAGCGCGGCCCGGCCGAATTGGTCGATGACTGCGGCGATCTCGTCTCGACGGATCTCCCGGCAGTAGGCGAACGAGGTCGGGTTGACGAAGCGGCTCGGCGCCACCGCGGTCACTCCCGTCAGCTTCCTCGGCGCCACCACGCCGGCATGGCCGAGCTGAGCGGAGATGCCGGCACCGGCGTCGTGCACCGCGTCGGTGAGCCTGCGCAGCCCGGGAAGCGCAGCCCGGTTCATCACGATCTGTCCGGGCGCACTGGCTCCCTGCGGCGAGACACAGCAGTACGCGACGGTCGTCATCCCGACCCCGCCCTCGGCGAAGCTGCGATGGAACGCGATCAGATCGTCGGTCACCATGCCGTCCGGCGAACGGCCCTCCGACGTGGCGGCTTTGACGATCCGGTTGCGCAGCCGCACCGGTCCGAGGCTGACAGGCGCGAACGGATCGGGGCTGAGATCGGTCATCCCGTAACCGTCGACCCCGCGGACCGGAGCGTCAACGGAGGTATCCCGATGGCCGGGATCGGCGCCGTCACAGCCGGGTGCGGACCCTAGTCTCGCTCGCATGGCCCCCACGTTCGAGGTCTTCGTCGTCGACCGGGTGGTGACCCGGCCAGGGTGTGCCCGCGAGTTCGTCGACACCTACCTCGGCGGGTACGCTCCGGGAGCCCGCGCGCGCGGCATGAGTCTGCGCGAAGTTCTTGTCTCGCCGCCGATCTGGTTCGACAGCGAACCCAACACCGTCACCATCACCTGGTCGCTGCCGAGCGCGCGGGCCTGGTGGGAGATGACGTGGCAGAGCAGGCCCGACCCGTCGCTGGGCGCGTGGTGGGACGGGGTTGCCCACCTCATCGTCGAACGGGAGCGCAGCGCTGCCGCGCGCTACGAGCACGTCGATGGGCTCTGCGATGTATAGCGTGACCCGCCTGGTCGACGTGGACGAGACCGACGGCCGCCGCGTGCTGGAGGCACTCCAACGCCTGGCCGAGCAGAGCGGAGCCGTACGACACCTTGTCGCGCCCACCCTTCCGGGCAGCCGCAACGGCGGCGACCTTCTCGTGCACCTGCGTTTCGACAGCGCCGAGGACTGGGCGTCAGTCGCCGACCGGTTCGACGCGGCACTGCACGACCCGGCGGTCACCCGGGTCAACGGAGTCGGCTATCACGGTCTGGCGCAGCGCGACCCGGACCGCGATCCCGGAAGCGTCTACCGGACGCTGTTGTTGCGCACCGCACCGGGCACCGACGCCGACACGTTGGCCCGGTTCGAGGCCGACCTGCGGCTGCTGCCCGGCTACGTCTTGACGATCAGCGCCTGGCAGCTGAGCCGGCCCGACCACACTGTCGGCGTATCGCCGTGGACTCACGTGTTCGAGCAGGAGTTCAGCGATGCTGACGGCATCATGGGCCCCTACCTGATGCATCCGATCCACTGGGCGGTCGTCGACCAGTGGTTCGATCCGGAGTGCCCGAAAGCGATTGTCCGGGACAGGGTCTGCCACAGCTTCTGCCTCGACAACGCTCGGGCGCTGCGCTGACGTCGCCGGCTGCTGCGGCACGGACGCCGGCTACAGGCCGGCGGACTGGATGTTCGGGTTCGCGGTGGCCGGCGGTTCGAGCGGCGGCAACTCCGTGGCGCCGTCCAGGCTGTGCACGGTCATCCGCGGCGACCATGGATAGTGCAGACTGAATGCCACCAGGCCGGTGCGCACCGCGGCCGGCAGGTGACACATCGCCAGCACGGTCTCGGCCAGATATTCCACCGGCTCGGTCGGGAAGGTGTCGGGGATCAGGCTCGCGGCGCCTGGGGTCCGGACGGCGCTGGACGGGCCGACGACGTTGACGGCGATGTTGGAGTCCAGCAGTTCGGCGGCCACTCCCTGGGTGAACCGGTGCAGCGCGGCCTTCATGGAGGCGTAGATCACGTCGCCGGACGACTTGTTGTACTCGCGGTAGGGCCGTGCGGGCGCCAGGCCGGTGACCGACCCGATGTTGACGATCCAACCCGCTCCTTGTCGGCGCATGTGTGGAACGGCCTTCTGGGTCAGTACGAACGGTGTGCGCACGTAGTGGTCGACGGTGCGGTCGAACGTTTCCATCGGCATCTCTTCGATGACGGAGTAGTCGGCGTAGCCGGCGTTGTTGACCAGGATGTCGATCCGGCCCGTGCGCTCGACGACCCGGTCGACCAGTCCGGCACGTGCGTCGGCGTCCTCGAGATCGCAGGCGAGCCCGAACGCCTTTCCGCCGGCTGCCTCGATCAGCGCGATCGTCTCGCCGATGGTGCCGGGCAGCTCCACCTGCTGCCCGGCGCGGGTCGACGGTGACGGCTGGTAGGACCTGGCGGTGACGGCCACCGTGGCGCCCTCGGCGGCGAGCCGCTGCGCGATGGCGCGTCCGATACCCCGGCTACTTCCGGTGACCAGAGCTGTTCTGCCGGACAACAATTCACTCACCGAAGCTCCAGATCCGCTTCATCGGGGGTGCGGTGGCTCTGCCACACGTCGATCAGCCGGAACGGGAACGCGGTGACGATGCGGCCGCCGCCCGAGCGGTAGTACGTGTGCGCTGTCGGGGTGTGACACCACACGGTCTGCGCCATCGCGTCGTCGATCTTGCGGACGTAGTCGGTGAACGCCTTCGAAGTGACCTCAAGGGTGGCGGCTCCCCGTTGCGCCATCAGCTGCAGGCATTCCATGACGTAGTGGACCATCACCTCGACGCCGAAGTTGTGGCCGGCGCCGTGGCCGGGACTGTAGTTGGGCGCCGACGAGATGAACATGTTGGGAAAGCCGGGGACGAGCCCGCCGCGGTAGGCCGCGGGACTGTCGCCCCAGACCTCGGTCAACCGCACGCCGTCGCGGCCGCGGATGTCGACCGTGGACAGGAAGTCGAGGTGGTAGCCGGTGGCGTAGATGATCACGTCGAGGTCGACCTGCCTGCCGTCCGCGGTGACGATACCGCGCTCGTTCACCTGTGCCGGCTCGGCGGCCTCGACGTCGACGTGTTCACGGGTCAGTGCCGCGTAATAGCCACCGGGGTCGCGAATGATTCGCTTACCGTATGGCGCGAAATCCGGGGTGACCTTTTTCGCGAGTTCGGAATCCTTGCCGAACATGCGGTCGATGTACTCCTGGCACAGGCGCAGCAGCACGTCGTTGGCCGGCGAGATCGACAGGTGGTCGGCAGCCCATTCCGGATCACGCACGATGACCGGATAGTTGTTGTCGGCGGTGCCCCAAAACGATTTCAGGCGAACCCAGTTGGCGTAGAACGGGATGTGGGCGTTCAGCCAGCGGCGATGTTCGGGGACGTCGTCTGTCAACCGCTTCCGCGGTGCCACCCAGTGCGGTTGGCGCTGGAACACCGTCAGGTGCTCGACGTCGTCCACACACGCGTCGACGATCTGCACCGCGGTGCACCCGGCGCCGATGATCGCGACCTTCTTGCCGCGCAGCGAGAGATCGGGATCCCACTCGGCGGAGTGGATGCTCACGCCGCGGAACGACTCCCGCCCGGCCAGATCTGGCCAGCGGGGTCGGTTGAGGTATCCGGCGGCCGGGATGACCACGTTGGCGTAGCTGATTTCTCGGGCGCCGTCCGCGGCCGCGGTGCGGATCTCCCACTGCGAGCGTCGGTCGTCCCACCACAGCGCCTCCACCTCGGTGCTGAACCGGATGTGGTCGCGCAGCGCGTTCCGGTCGGCCACCGACTGCAGGTACTGCTGGTACTCCGCGCCCTGCGGGTAGTAGCTCGACCAGTTGCCGTTGATGTCGCGAGACAGCGAGTAGTACGCCGACGGGGTGTCGACCCCGATGCCGGGGTAGACGGTGGTGTACCAGGTGCCGCCGACCTCGTCGTTACGGTCGATGATCTCGTAGTCGATCCCGGCGGCCGCGCATTCCAGCCCCGCCGCCATGCCGGCGATGCCGGCCCCGACGATCACGACCTTGAAGCCGTTGGGCAGCTTCGCGGTTCGGGGCAGCACCGGCTGGGAAGGGTGGAAGCCACCTTGTTCCAGCAACAGGCCGTGGTACTCCTCACCCACCTCGGTACCCAATGCCAGCGGGGCGACTCGCGCGAACAGAGCGGGATCGTCGAACGCCAGGCGGTCGGGCCGGCGCGGCCGGGTCAGCGCCGCGACCAGCTCATCGACGAGCACGTCAAGCGTGTCCGGGTCGGTGACGCCGACGTGCTCGGGCGGGTCCGGCTCGAACGAGAGCTTAGGCGCGTACCGATCGACCACGCTCAGGTCGCCGGTCAACTGCGCCAGCACCGCCACCAGGATTCCGGCGTCGGCACGGTGCAGGTTGGTCCGCATCTCGTCCGGGTCGAGCGTCCCGTCGTCGGCAGCCACGGTCACACCGGTCGTCATCGATCCTCCTCGGGTCCGGGGATCGAGTATGTGAGCGTCGGGACGGGTCCGCGGCGCCCTTGTCTACTGAGCGGGACGCAACTCGCCCGTCGCCGTGACCGGACACCTACAGTCCGGGCATGGATGATCTGCAGGCGGTGCCGGCCGGGGTGCGCAGCCACGCTCTCGGCGACATTCCGCGGCGTCCGGCGCGCAAGCATCCGGACAAACTCGCGATTGTCGACGGCGATGTCAGGCTGACGTTCGCCGAGTTCGAGCACCTGGTCGACCGTGCCACTGCGGCGTTGTCCGACAACGGTTTCGCGCCGGGCGACCGCCTGGCGCTGCTGGCGCACAACTGCTGGCAGTACGCGGTTCTGGCCTTCGCGACCGGGCGGGCCGGGGTGGTTCTCGTTCCGGTCAACTTCATGCTGACCGCCGAGGAGATCGCGTTCATCCTGGGGCACAGCCGGGCGGGTGGCTTCGTCGCCGAAGCGGACCTGGTGCCGACCGCGGAGGCGGCCATGCGTCTCGGCGGTGCGGTCCGATCCACGGCGGCGCTGGTCCTGCCGGGACAGAGTCTGCCTACGGGCTGGGAGGATTTCGCCGCGTGGATGCAGACCACGTCGCCGGCACCCGACCCCCTCATCGACGACGATCAGCTGATCCGGTTGATGTACACCAGCGGGACCGAGTCCCACCCCAAGGGCGCGATGCACTCCAGTCGCAGCCTGATGGGCAACTACATCAGTTCGATCATCGCCGGGTCGATGGAGGGCAGCGACGTCGAGGTCCACTCGCTGCCGCTCTATCACTGTGCGCAGCTCGACAATTTCCTGATCACCGACATCTACCTCGGTGCCACCAGCATCATCGTGCCGCGCCCCGATCCCGAAACCGTGCTCCGCAGCATCGAACGGTTCTGCGTGACAAACTATTTCGCTCCGCCGACGGTGTGGATTTCCCTGCTGCGCTCCCCTGTGTTCGACGAGGTGGACCTGTCCAGCCTGCGCAAGGGCTACTACGGCGCGTCGGCCATGCCTGTCGAGATCCTGGCCGAGATGCGTGAGCGGCTGCCTCATTTGCGGCTGTGGAACTTCTACGGTCAGACCGAGATGGCCCCGCTGGCCTCGGCGCTGGGCCCGGACGAACAGGACGCGCACGCGGGCTCGGCGGGTCGGCCGGTGGTCAACGTGCAGACCGCGATCCTCGATGACGACAACCTCGAGGTGGGTCCCGGCGTGGTGGGCGAGATCGCGCACCGCAGCCCGCATCTGATGCTGGGTTACCTCGATGACGAGGCCAAGACCGCAGAGTCGTTCCGCGGCGGCTGGTTTCACTCCGGTGATCTCGGCTACTACGACCAGCACGGTCTGCTGCACGTGGTCGACCGCAAGAAGGACATGATCAAGACCGGCGGCGAGAACGTGGCGAGCCGTGAGGTCGAGGAGGTCATCTACCGCCATCCGGCCGTGGAGGAGGTCGCCGTCTTCGGCATCGCCGATGCGGTGTGGGTGGAAGCGGTGGTGGCTGCGATCGTCGTTCGTCGCGGCGCCGATCTCGGTGAACGGGAGATCCTCGAGTACTGCCGCACGCATCTGGCGGGGTTCAAGACGCCGAAGCAGGTGTTCTTCGTCGACTCGCTGCCGAAGAACCCTAGCGGCAAGCTGCTCAAGCGCGTGCTGCGGGAACGCTTCGCCAACACCGAAATCAAAGCCTGAGCGCTCCGGCTGCGGGACGTGGGGACCGCCGCAAACGTGCCATGGCCCACAGTGACCGCTGGCCGGGAAGCCCCGGACCTGGCCGATTCCGGCGCCGCTACCGTACGAGAACAGATGCGGCCGTGTGCATCCGCAGGTGAACCGAGAGGACGTCAACCCGTGACTGTTGCGCCGTTCGAAGGTCGTATCGCCCGTTTCGACGAACCCGGCAGGCCATTCGAGATCGAAACGGTCGCGCTGCCCGATATCAATCCCGGCGAGATCCTGGTCAAGGTGACTCGGGCAAATATCTGCGGTTCCGATGTGCACGCCTGGCACGGGACCTTCGCCACCCGCGGGCTGGGCGGGCAGCTGCCGACCGTGCTCGGCCACGAAATGGTCGGCGTTGTCGCGGCTCTGGGCCAAGGAGTGACCTCTGACTCCAACGGGAAGGCGCTGACCGCAGGAACACGGGTGGTCTTTCCCTACTTCTTCTGCTGCCACGCCTGCCGTAACTGCCTGGCCGGGCGACGCAACGCGTGCCTGAACCTGACGATGGCCATGCTCGGCCGTGCCGACGAATCGCCCTACTTCGTCGGCGGGTATGCCGATTACTTCGTGCTTCCGGCGGGCGCGGTGGTCTACACGGTGCCTGATTCGGTGTCCGACGAGATCGCCGCCGGCGCGAACTGCGCACTGTCGCAGGTGATGTACGGGCTGGAGCGAGTCGACCAGCAGCTCGGCGAGTATGTGGTGGTGCAGGGCGCCGGCGCGTTGGGGCTCTACGCCGTCGCGGTGGCAAAGGCCCGCGGCGCGGCCAAGGTCATCGCGATTGACGGAGTGCCCGAACGGTTGGAGTTGGCCACCGCGTTCGGCGCCGACGCCGTCATCGACATCAGCGAGACCACCGACAAGGACCGGGCCAAGATCGTCCGGAAGCACACCGACGGGCAGGGCGCCGACGTCGTGGTGGAGGTGGTCGGCCACCCATCGGCGATCGACGAGGGTCTCAGGCTGCTCGGTCAGTTCGGCCGCTACGTCGAGATCGGCAACATCAACATCGGCAAGACGTTCGGGTTCGATCCCTCGCGGTTCGTGTTCGCCAACAAGACCATGGTCGGGGTGTCGCTCTACGAGCCGTCGGTGCTGTCCCGGGCGCTGGACTTCCTCGAGCGGTACCAACACCGGTTGCCGTTCGAGCGACTCGCGGCGGCCTGCTACTCGCTGGACGACATCAACGCCGCCTTCTCCGCCGCGGCCGACAAACGCGATGTCCGCGCCAGCATCGTGCCCTGACCCACCCACGGAAAGCACCATGCACAACCACGATTACGCCCGCACCGAACTCTTCATCGACGGCGCCTGGGTCTCCCCCGCCCGCGGCACCGGCCTCATCGAGGTCGTCGACCCGGCCACCGAACAGGTGCTGGGCACGGTCCCGGCGGGATCGGAGGACGACGTGGATGCCGCCGTCGCCGCGGCCCGACGGGCGTTCGACCCGCTGATCGGCGTCGCGGAGCGTCGCGCCCGTCTCGACGCGGTGATCACCGCGATGGACAAGCGCCTGCCTGCGATCGCCGAGACCATCACCAGCGAGATGGGTGCGCCGATCCGTATCGCCCAGTCGGTGCAGACCCAGGTGCCGCTGGCGGTGGCGCGGGCGTTCGCCGATGTGCTGGCGCGGTTCGAGTTCGAGGAGCGCATCGGTAACTCGCTGGTCGTCCGCGAACCGTACGGTGTGGTCGCGGCGATCACGCCGTGGAACTATCCGCTGTATCAGGTGGTCGCCAAGGTCATCCCGGCGATCGCGGCGGGGTGCACGGTCGTGCTCAAACCCTCCAACGAGGCGCCGCTGTCGGTGTTCGAGTTCGTCGACGCGCTTGCGGACGCCGGCCTGCCGCCCGGGGTGGTGAATCTGGTGTCGGGGCCGGGGCGGGTGATCGGGGAACGGATGGCGGCCCATGCCGACGTGGATTTCGTGTCGTTCACCGGATCGACCGGTGTCGGCAGCCGGGTGGGTGAACTGGCCGGCGGGACCGTCAAGAAGGTGGCCCTCGAGTTGGGCGGCAAGTCGGCGAACGTGATTCTCGACGGCGCCGACCTCGCGGCGGCGGTGAAGGTCGGCGTCGGCAACGCGTTTCTCAATGGGGGGCAGACATGCATGGCGTGGACCCGCATGCTCGTCCCACAGGACCGCTACGGCGAAGCGCTCGACCTGGTCGAGGCCGCGGTGTCGAAGTACACCGTCGGCGACCCGTGGGATCCCGGTACCCGGATCGGGCCGTCGGCATCTGAAAGTCAGTACCGGACCGTGCTCGGCTTCATCGAGCGTGCTCAGCGCGACGGCGCGCGGCTGCTCACAGGCGGCGCGGAGAAGATCGCCGACACCGGCTATTTCGTGGCACCCACGGTCTTCGCCGACGTCGACCCCGACTCCGAGTTAGGCCAGGAGGAGGTGTTCGGTCCCGTGCTGGCCGTCATCCCCTACCGTGACACCGACGACGCGCTGGCGATTGCCAACGGCACGCCCTACGGCCTGTCCGGGGCGGTGTGGGCAGCTGACGACGACACCGCCATCGCGTTCGCGCGCCAGGTGCAGACCGGTCAGCTCGACATCAACGGCGGAAAGTACAACCCGGCAGCGCCGTTCGGCGGCTTTAAGAAGTCCGGCATCGGCCGCGAGCTCGGCCGCATCGGGTTCGAGGAGTTCCTACAGGTGAAGTCCCTGCAACTGCCCTGAACCCGTCCCACCGAGAGCCTGGAGGCCTGTCATGTCGGTAACCACCGAGCCGCTCCGCATCACCACCAACGGGTCAGTGCAGACCTGGACCATCAACCGTCCCGAGCAGGGCAACGCGATCACCGGCAAAGACGTCATCGCCGCGTTCGAGGTCGCCGCCGAACAGGCCAACTCCGACAACGGATTGCGTGCCGTCATCCTCACCGCGGAGGGCAAGATCTTCTCCGCCGGCGGCAATGTCAAGGAGATGGCCGACGGCCAGGGCATGTTCGGTCTCGCGCCGATCGAGCAGCGCTACGCCTACGTCGACGGCATCCAACGCATACCCCGCGCCCTCGGCCGACTCGAGGTCCCGCTGATCGCGGCTGTCAACGGTGCCGCCATCGGGGCTGGCTGCGATGTGGCCTTGATGTGCGATATCCGGATTGCCTCCGAACGCGCCTCGTTCGCCGAGAGTTTCGTGCAACTGGGCCTGATCCCGGGCGATGGTGGCAGCTGGTTCCTGCAGCGCGCCATCGGTTACGAGCGGGCCGCCGAGATGACCTTCACCGGCGACCGCATCGACGCCGTCACCGCGCTCGACTGGGGTCTGGTGAGCCGCGTCGTCCCCCACGACGATCTCTTGACCGCCGCGAACGAGCTCGCCGAGCGCATCGCCAAGAATCCGCCGCACTCGCTGCGGATGGCCAAGCGGCTGCTGCAGGAGTCACGCACCGGCCTGCTGGAGTCGACGTTGGCGATGGCCGCGGCCATGCAGTCGCTGGCGCACGCCGACACCGAACACCACCAGCGCATTGCACGTTGGCGGAGCCAACCATGAGACACGAGTGGCGGAGCCAACCATGAGACACGAGTGGCGGAGCCAACCATGAGACACGAGTGGCGGAGCCAACCATGAGACACGAGTGGCGGAGCCAACCATGAGACACGAGCGGCGGCCAATTTGATGGCCCGATCACGACTGGTGCCGCCGGCGAGCACCGACCTCGCCGACACCGCAGCGTTGCGTGCCGAGGTCCGCGACTTCCTGGACGGGCAATTGTCCGCCGGCACTTTCGTCCCATCGGTCGACGCCTGGCTGTGCGCATGGGATGAGGCGTTCACCGCGGCGTTGGCCGCGCACGGCTACCTGGGCATGACGGTCCCCGAAGAGTATGGCGGCCATGGCCGTTCGTCTATCGAACGGTTCATCGTCACCGAGGAACTGCTGGCCGCCGGCGCCCCGGTGGCCGCGCACTGGATCGCCGATCGCCAGATCGTGCCGGCACTGCTCAAGAACGGCACCGAGGCCCAGAAGCGGGAGTTCCTGCCGAAGATCGCCGCCGGGGAGTGCTTCTTCGGTATCGGGATGAGCGAACCGGATTCGGGATCCGACCTCGCCAGCGTGCGTACCAAGGCCACTCCCGTCGACGGCGGCTGGTCGCTGTCGGGAACCAAGGTGTGGACCTCTGGAGCACACCGCGCGCACGCGTTCATCGTCCTGGCCCGGACCGCACCCGTTGACCCCACACATCGGCACGACGGCCTGAGTCAGTTCATCGTCCGCTTCGACGGTCCCGGCGTCGAGGTTCGGCCCATCGTGTCGATGAATGGCAGCCACCATTTCAATGAGGTGATCCTCGACGACGCGTTCGTCAGCGACGACATGGTGTTCGGCGAGATCGGTCAGGGTTGGCGACAGGTCACCTCGGAGCTCGGCTTCGAACGCAGCGGACCCGAGCGGCTGCTGTCCACGTTCCCGCTTCTGGCGGCCTCCGCGGAAAGCATGGCGCAACACCAGATGTCCTGCGACGACGGACTCGGGCGACTCGTTGCCAGAGTGGCCGGCCTGCACCACATGTCGACCGCGGTGGCTGAGGCGCTGGAACGCCACGAATCCGCCGATGTGCCCGCCGCGGTGGTGAAGCTGCTCGGCACCACCACCGAAGGCGACATCGCCGACTTCGCCGACCTGCGCGTCGGCGACGACACGGCCGCCGACCCTCGGTTGCGCGAGTTGGTCGCCGTCGCGGTCGATCAGCGGCCCGGCTTCACGCTGCGCGGCGGGACGACCGAGGTACTGCGCGGAGTCATCGCGCGGGGATTGGGGCTGCGATGACCGTCGATCCCGAACTGACCGCGATGATGGACGGCGTTCTCGCCGCCCACGGGGGGAAGCACCCGTCTACGGGCATGGTGACGCGCGATGCCGAACTGTGGCACGTCCTCGATGAATTGGGCCTCGTCCGGTTGACCGGCGCGCCGGACCATGGCGGCAGTGGAGCAGGATGGCCGGAGGCCGCCGAATTGATGTCGGCCGCGGTCAGGCACGCCGTGCGGGTGCCGCTGCCCGAACACGACCTGCTGGCCTGTTGGTTGCTCGAGGCGGCCGGCCGCCCGGTCGACAGCGCCCCGCGCACGGTGTGTGTGCTCGACGACTCCGGCACAGCCACCGGGGTCCCATGGGCGTCCACCGCCGAGCGGGTGGTGGTTGTCTGGTCCGGCAACGACGGGCGACACCTCCTTACCGATGCCGACGTCGCCGGGCTCCGAATCACTCCCGGTACCAACATGATCGGTGAGCCGCGCGACACCGTCACCGTGGACATCGCCGCCCTGGCACCCCACGCGGTCACGGTGGACCCCGGCCTCGTGGCACAGCTGCACCGTAAGTCGGCGCTGGTGCGGTCGATCCAGGTCTGCGCGGCGCTCGACGTCATCGTCGACGTCGTCATCGACCACAGCACCTCGCGAAGTCAGTTCGGCCGTCCCCTGTCGAAATTCCAAGCGGTTCAACATCTGGTCGCTGACCTCGCCGCCGAGGCGGCGTTGGCGCGGGCCGCCACCGAGGCCGCGGTGTCCACCGCCTTGGCCAGCGACTGGTCGGCACCCAATCTCGACTTCCTGGTGTCCGTCGCGCGCTCCTGCACCGGGCATGCGGCATCGGTGGTGGTGCGCAGCGCCCACCAGGCGCTCGGGGCGATCGGCACCACCATCGAACACCGGCTGCACCTCTACACCCGCGCGGCTCTGGCATGGCGTTCGGAGTACGGATCGGTGCGGCACTGGGACGAACAGGTAACGCGCAGCGCGGTGGCGGCCGGCGCGGCCGGGCTGTGGGCCCTCATCACCGACTGAGGTGTTCCGCTGACCGGGCGGCGCGGTGTCGCGGCGCACACCGTGACGGTTCACTCGTCACCATGACCAACGAGATCACGCTGCCGGAAGTCCAGGAGTTCATCGCCGCTTTCTGGTACCACTACGACCAGGGACAGTTCGATGTGCTCGCCGGCTGTGTCGCCGACGAGATGCACTACCTGAGCCGGTCGGACTCCGGTAACTGCCCGTTCGAGGAGCTTCTGGCCGCCGAGCTGCAGGGTGGCTCCGACACGCTGGCGTGGCTGAGCAAGCACCGCGACGAGAACCCGTATCCGCTGCGCCATCACGCCACCAACATCTTCCGCACCGGCAGCGACACCGGCCCGCACGGCACGGTCACCACGGCCCGCTTCTACTTGTATGTCAACCAGGTCACCAACAACGTGCCGTTCGACGTGTCCTCCGGCGTGGTCGATGTCGGCATCCGGCGCGACGGCGACCGCCTGGTGCTGACCTCGATGACCGTCATCCTCGACGCCGAGGACTCGGTTCCGTTCGTGGAGCACCGGGCGAAGACAGCCACCGCGACCGGCGCATGAGTCGGGCGCGGGACACCTTCGGCGGTGGCACCGCCGTCATCACGGGAGCCGGCGCCGGTATCGGCGCCGGGCTGGCCCGGCACGCTCACCGACTCGGGATGACAGTCGTGTTGACCGACGTGGACGGGCCGGCGGTGGAGTCGTTACGCGACGAACTCCGGGCCGACGGCGGCACTGCGCACGCCGAAGTCTGCGACGTCCGGGACGCCGACGCGATGGACGCACTCGCCGAACACGTCTACCGGGACGTCGGACCGGTGCGGCTTCTGGTCAACAACGCCGGTGTCGAGCAGTTCGGCTACCTGTGGGACACCCCGCTGGCCAACTGGAACAGGGTCATGGACATCAACGTCACCGGTGTCTTCCACGGGGTGCGCGCATTCCTGCCCCGGATGATCTCGGCAGGCGTCCCGGCCTGGGTGTGGAATCTGTCCTCGATCGGCGGGGTGGCGAGCATCCCGTTGCAGACGCCGTACATTGTCAGCAAGCATGCGGTGCTCGCCCTCACCGAATGTTTGCGGCTCGAAGTGGAATTGGCCGGCCACGGTGGCCTGATCCATGTGCAGGCGGTGCTGCCCGGCGCGGTGAAGTCGAACATTTTCGAAGCCGCCGGCGGCGTCGACCCCGCCGCCACGGGAACTGATGTCACCGCCGCCGAGTCCCAACGCGAGGCGATGCTCGACATCAAGGCTGCCGCAATGGATCCCGTTGAAGCCGCCGAGGTGGTATTCGAGCAGTCCGCCGACGGCGCGTTCTATCTGCTGACCCAACCGGAGTACGTCGCGTCGGCGATGGCCGAACGGGCCGGGGTGCTCACGTCGCTGACACCTCCCCAGCTACGCACGAAACGCCGTTTCGACCCGTCCAGGCACTGAGGGCCTTCACGATGCCCCACCGCCCGACACTCGATCCCGACGCCGCGGCCCGTGTCGCCGCTTTCGGCCCGCCGGTTCCGATTCGGGAACGGGGACTGCAGGCAGTCCGTGACGCACTCGAATCAGCGCCTCCCCCATCAGATATGCCGGCGATGGCCGAGATCTGCGATGCCGAGGTGACCGGACCAGGCGGCCTGGTCCCGGTACGGATCTACCGTCCCGACGACGCAGGTGATCCCGTCCCGGTGATCGTGCATCTGCACGGCGGCGGGTTGGTGATGGGTTCGAACCGTTCATTCGAGCCGATGGCCAGGGCACTCGCCGCGGCAAGCGGTGCTGCCGTCGTGGCCGTGGATTACCGGTTGGCGCCGGAGCATCCCCCACCGGCACAGTTCGAGGACGCATGGGCGGTGACCGACTGGGTGGCTGCCGAGGCGCAGCGACTCGGGTTCGACGGGCACAGGATCGTCGTCTCGGGCGACAGTGCCGGCGGCGGCCTGGCCGCGGCTATCACGCTGGCCGCGCGGGACGGCGGCGGCCCCAGACTGTTCGCACAGGTGCTGATGTACCCGGGAGTGGACCGCGACATGGCCGCCCCGTCGGTCGTGGCAAATCCCGAGGCCCCCATGCTGATTCACGACGACATCGTGTACCTGCACGAGCTCGCCGACATCGGTGCGGGGCCTCCCCACGACACCCGGCGAGTCCCCGCCTACGCCACCGATCTGTCCGGCCTACCGCAGGCGATCGTGGTCACCGCCGAACTCGATCCGATCACCGACTGGGGCGAACGCTACGCCGGAAGGCTCCGTGACGCCGGGGTGCAGACGACCCTCACCCGCTATCCGGGCATGTACCACGGCTTCCTGATGCGGTCGGAGGCCACCGCGCGCGGCCGCCTGGCGATGGCCGAGGTCGGGGCGTTGCTGCGCGCGAAGTTCACCAACGCACTGCCATTTCCGGACTGATCTCCGAGCGCCGACCAGTCTCCCAGTGGCCGGACATGTCCGGTTCTGACCGCGGTGCGGAAAACCACAATTGACCACAGCAACGGCGCACCACGCCGGATCTGAAGAAAAGGAGTACCGATGCTCACCGACGAACGGCGCAGGGAACTGTCTGACATCCTGCGCCCCGTGGCGCCGCCGCGCGAGGTCGACAATGTCTACACCGACGATCAGCGTCAGCGCCTGCTGGATGTCGTGCGCAAAGACGCACCGTGGAGCCTGATCATCGCCCAGCACTTCTCGTCCCCTGAAGAGTTGATGGCGACGATGAGCGGCCAGTTCCCCGAGGGTTTCACTCCGACCCTGGATCTGTTCCTAACGCCCACCTTCCGCGGTCACCTCGCCAACTACGGCACCGTCCTCTACCCCGAGTTGCACGACTGCTTCTACAACGCGCAGTTCCTGGAAGAGGCGAAATCCTATTGGGGTGCGGAGTACGCCAAGCCGCAGATGATGCTGTTCAACATCAACGGCCCGTGCTGCAACCGCGACCCCGGCCACCTGGACTCCCCGAGCTTCCGCGGCGTGCGCTATGAGAACGCACCGACGTGGCTGGTTAGCGTGATGGGCAAGTCCGGGCTGTTCGCCGACTACTTGATCAAGATGGCGCAGGTCATCACCTGGTTCTCCCACGATGAAGGCAGCGGGTTCACCTACTGGCCCGACGGCCCGCTCAAGGCGCCCAAGCGCGTGCAGCCCCCGGTGTACAACCGCGGGGTCGTGGTGCAGAACGAGATGATGATGCACCGCGGCGAGGCCAACGGACCACTGGAACAACAGGTTCCGGCCGGACTCTCGTTCGACACGGTGTTCGCCGGCGACCCCGACTCCGGTGATCACTGGGTCTTGCGCAACGGTGACGACGTGATCGCTCGCCACCACACCGACGAACTGCGGTTCCTGGTGCACTGGTCGGCCGAGGTCTTCTCCGACTACGACGAGCTGAAGAAGAACATGGACCACTCCGACGACCTAACGATCGACAAGGCGATCGACATGATGGTCGACGATCTGGCCAAGAAAGGCATCAAACTCGACCTCCCGAGCGCGCCGCTGCACGATCCGGCCTTCATCGGGGCGCTGAACGCCGCCTACGACCTCGGCGGCCCGGCCGCCTACCCCGAGGAAGCGCCACTGAGCGCGTTCGTCATGTCCTGAGCGCCGCTCCCTCGTACAGGCAGTGCACGGTTCGCCGCGCACAGAGCGGCTCGCCTTCTAGGAGCATCGCTATCCCGCCTACAGGTGACGGTGCGTGATCTCCGCGGCGGTGAGGCCCGCGCGACGCGGGGCGGTCAGGCCGCTTGGTTGTCGGGTGGTGCGGGTCCGCCGGGTTCGCCGGGGTCATCGGCCGGCCGCGGCGGACCCGAGTCGTCGTCGGCCGTCGCGCTGTCGGCGGGTTCGGTTGACCCACTGGTGTTCTGGCTCTGCGGTGGCGGGTCCTCGGGGGGTCGCAGCAGCCGTTCGGGTCGGTGGTAGTAGTTCAGCCGGGCCTGACCGGTGTCCAGGCCCGGGGGTGGAATCCATTCCACCTCGCAGCGGGCGTTCATCCGGGTCGACCAACCACCGCCGTCGGTGTCGACGCTGCGGTTATCCGGCCCACACGCCAGGCCGAGTTCATCGACGTTGGTGTTCCCGCCATCGACCCAGTCGGCGACCACGTGATGGACCTGAGAGCCATACGCCCCCACGGTGCAGCCAGGTTTGGTACACCCGCCGTCACGGGCGATCAGCATGATCCGCTGCGCCGGGGAGGCGATGCGCTTGGCGCGGAACAAATCCATTGCTGAGCCGGTGGCCCGGTCGAACACCGCCAGATAGTGGTTGGCGTGCCCGGCCATCCGGATCACCTCGGCGATCGGCACCACCGTGCCCCCGCCGGTGACACCGACCCCGGCCCGGGACTCCAAATCCTGCACCGTGGTACGGATGATCACCGACACCGGCAACCCGTTGAGTTGGCCGAGCTGGCCGCTCATCAGGGCGATCCGCCCGGCCGCGACCAGCGCATCATGCTGACGCTGGGCCAGGCTGCGCTGATCGTTGTCGATCTGGGCCTGCGACGGCGTCCCCGACGTACACGGCTCGGAATCGTCGGGATTACACATCCCCGGCGCGGCCAACCGGGCGAAAATCGGCTCCCACACCGCCCACGCCTCCGGAGTCAGCGTCGCGCGCAGATCCACCATGGCATCCCCACGCTGGGGCGACCTCGACACCCCGCGTTTGCGGGCACGTTCGGCGTCATCGGGTTCGGGGCCGTCCTGATCGAGCAGAAACAACGTCCGCTCCGCGCAGTCCTTGAGCTCCTTGGGGCCGTTACCCACCGCAGTACGCACCAGATCAACCTCGATACGCTCCCGGGTGGCGGTATCCACAAAACCGGGCAGTTTGGCCATGGTCTTGCCGATCACCTCGACATGCTCGGCGGTGATCAAACCATGGGCCTGGGCGGCCGCGGTGGCGGGCAGCACCGGCGGCAGCGACGGCCCGGTCACCGATTGGCGCGGCGCCAACACCGCCGCTTCGCTCAACCGCCGGTGCGCCTCGCCGGTCGAGAGCCGCCAACGCACCCGCAGCACCTCTTTCCAGGATTTCGCCCCCATCTGGCGCGGGGTGGCCTCGGCCTGCAACCGGGCCAGCAGCCGATGACGCACCGCGGGCAGCTGACACCACAGCGTTTCCAGCTCATCCAGGGCCGCCACCAAATCCGGTCGGGTCAACAAATCAACCTCACAGGCCGCCACCTCATCAAAAGCGCCACGTAACCCGCTCACCGCGGCCCGCACCTCGCTCCCCGACATACTTCGAACATACATTCGACCACCGACAAGAATTGGCCGCAGAACGGACTGCACTCCAACAGTGGGCACATTGATGGCGCCTTCGCACGGGATCTACTGTCCCGCTACGGGTTCCGAGTCCGCACCCCACCGTCATCAGGTACCACCGCTGGGACCCGCTGGAGAGCTGGATCTGATCCTTGATCGGACCGGCCACCCACCACGCAGCGGTGGCCGGCGTCCCCACCTCAGCGGTTTCGGGGCTGACGGCGAGACGACTAGGTGTCCGACAGGACTCGCAGAGTCCCCCGCAGCACCGCGGATTCGATAGATTCACGCAGGTCGATACATCCTGACAGGAAACGTCCAGCAGTCCGCATCGCAACTCGACGCTCTTCACAGAGCGCGAGTGAAGCGGCGTCCCACTGCACGCTGGTCTGCTCCCAACTGCTCTTGCGGACCAGCACCCGCGCCCCGCACGCCTCGCAGTCGACCGGCTGCATCGGTGCGTCGGCGAGCCGGTTGTCGGGGCGGACGCTCATTTGGTCAGGCCCACCAACCTCGGCAGCCGGCCCGCCGCCAGATTCGCCTCCACCTCTTTCATCCATGCCTCGCGCGGACGGGTGGTGTCGATCTCGAATTCGAAGCGGTCGACCATGTCCGGGGTCACGTCGGCAGCGTCGACGTAGAACTGCTCGTACCATCGGCGCAGCTGATACACCGGGCCGTCCTCCTCACACAGCAGCGGGTTGTCGATGCGCGCCTTTCGCCGCCAGATCGCGACGTCCTGCTCGAAACCCATCTTGACGAAATCGCCCAGCGCGACGGCCATCTGGGTCGCCGAGTCCTCCGGCAGCGCGTCCGACTTCTCCACCGTGATGCCGTACTGCAGCACAAAGGACTCGGCGTCGATCGGGTAGTGGCAGTTCAACAACACGGTGCGCTGGTCGCCGTGCTCATAGTGATAGGTCAAATCGTCGATCATGAAAGACGGCCCGTAGTACGACGCGACGGAGGTGGTGCCGAGGATCTTGGCCCCCTCTCCGCTGCCGAGGTCGGGGCGGGCATCACTGCGGTAGTACTGCGTGGCGACATGGCCCTCGAAGACGTTCTTGAACCCGGTGGGCAGCCCCCCGTGGATGTAGAAGAAGTGCGCCATGTCGACGACGTTGTCGATGATCTCGCGACAGTTCGTGTGCACCACCGTGGAGTACCAATGCCAGTCGGTCCACCCGTCGGTGCCGACACCTTCGATACGGGGAATCGTGACGTCGGCAGGCGGAGCCTTCTTCTCCGGGTCGTTCCAGACGAACAGCATGCCGTCCTGCTCCATGGTCGGCCACGTCGCGGTGCGCGCGAGCTTGGGCACGCGGCGGCTGTACGGGATCTGCTTGCAGCGTCCGTCACCGCCCCACCGCCAGTCGTGGAACGGGCACGCGATCTCGTTGCCCTTGACCTCTCCGTCGGACAGGTCCCCGCCCATGTGCCGGCAGTACGCGTCGAGCACGTTGATCGCGCCGTCCTCGCCGCGGAACACCACCAGCTTGGTGCCAAATCCGTTGACCGGGTGTGGCTTTCCGTCACCGAGATCCCGCGTCAGTCCCAGGCAGTGCCAACCGCGCGCATACCTGGTCGGCGCTGCCTGCGCCTCGATCTGCCGGACCTCTGTGGCACTGTCGGGCTGCAACGTAGTCATCGCCGGCCATCCTCACTGTGATCGCTTGCTTCTGGCGAAACTCCGTTGTAGCACCGGTGTTCACGGGTGAGCTGTCCGGTGTTCCACTGACCGGGCAACCCCGGCGACACGTGGGCCACCGCCTTCGAGAATCACCCGGTGACATCTCGGGAGAACTTCACCGTCGATCTGCTTGTCGTCGGATCCGGCACCGGCATGGCCGCCGCCCTGGCGGCACGAGAAGCCGGGCTTTCGGCGTTGATCGTGGAGAAGACGCCGTACGTGGGTGGATCGCTGGCCCGCTCGGGAGGCGCGTTCTGGATGCCCGGCAACCCGATCCTCACCGACGCCGGCTCCGGCGACACGGTCGAGTACGGCCGCACCTATGTCGGCACACTGGTCGGCGGCGACGCTCCGCTCGACCGGGCACACGCCTTCGTGGACCACGGTCCTGCGACCATCGACATGTTGCGCCGCACCACGCCGATGAAGTTCCAGTGGGCGAATGGCTATTCGGACTACCACCCCGAAAAGCCTGGCGGCAGCGCTGTCGGACGCACCTGCGAATGCCGGCCGTTCGACACCGCGGTGCTGGGCCCCGCACTGACCCGCCTGCGGCCCGGGGTGATGGAATCCGACTTCCCGATGCCGGTCACCGGCGCGGACTACCGTTGGCTGAACCTCATGGCCCGGATGCCGCGGAAGTCGTGGCCGCGCATCCTGCTGCGCGCGTTCCAGGGCATCGGCGGCCTGGCGCTGCGACGCCGCTACGCCGCCGGGGGTCAGGGCCTGGCGGCAGGCCTGTTCGCCGGTGTGCTCGACGCGCAGATCCCGGTGTGGACCGACTCGCCCGTCTCCGAACTGCTGGTCGACGGTGACCGGGTGACCGGCGCGGTGGTTGACCGCGACGGCACCGAAGTCCAGGTCACCGCCCGTCACGGTGTCGTCCTGGCCGCCGGGGGTTTCGACCATCTGATGAGCTGGCGGCACAAGTTCCAGTCCGAACGGCTGGGCGAGCATCTGAGCCTCGGTTCGGAGGGCAACACCGGCGACGGAATCCGCTTGGCCCAGGATCTCGGTGCGGGCACCGCGCTGATGGATCAGGCGTGGTGGTTCCCGGCATTCGCGCCGCTGCCCGACCGTGACCCGACCGTCATGCTGGCCGAGCGGTCCCTGCCGGGTTGCCTTCTGGTCGACCAGAACGGCCGGCGGTTCATCAACGAGGCGACGGACTATATGACGTTCGGGCAGGAGCTGCTCCGGCGTGAACAGTCAGGCGCCCCGGTCGAGACCATGTGGATGGTGTTCGACCAGCGGTACCGCAACAGTTATCTCATGGCCGCTGAACTGTTTCCGCGCATGCCGATTCCGCGGTCGTGGTATGACGCCGGTATCGCGCACCGCAGCGACGACCTCGCCGATCTGGCTGAGCGCATCGGCGTGCCACCAACGGTGTTCGCCGAGACGATGATCCGGTTCAACGATCTGGCCCGGGCGGGTGTGGACAGCGACTTCCAGCGCGGGGCCAGCGCTTACGACCGTTACTACGGCGACCCCACCATCGATCCCAATCCCAATCTGCGGCCGCTGGATTCGGGCCCGTACTACGCGGTCAAGGTCGTGCTCAGCGACCTGGGGACCTGCGGCGGCCTTCGGGCCGATGCCCGCGCCCGGGTGCTCCGCGAGGACGGTTCGCCGATCGACGGGCTGTATGCGATCGGCAACACCGCCGCCAACGCGTTCGGCAAGACCTATCCCGGTGCGGGCGCCACCATCGGGCAGGGTTTCGTGTTCGGCTACGTCGCCGCGCAACACGCCGCCGGCCGGCTCGTCTGAGTCAGTCCCCGGATTTCTCGGCGCCGGAGTCGGGCGAGTCCTCGGCGGCGATCCTGCGTTCGACCTCGTACCAGTATTCGCGCACCGGGAACTGGACGCCTTCCGGGCCGCCCTCGCCGAACGTTTCCTCGACGGCGTCGAGTTCCTTGATCATCTGCAGGGCCAGGTCCCGTTCGGCGGCGTAGTACTGCTCCGACCAGCGCAAGGCGAGGCGGGCGTAGGCCCAGGCAGGCTGCTCACCGGTCCAGCGCACCTCGGTGGCCGCCGCCTGCTGCAGCTGCTCGGCGTACGCGGCGTGCTCGGCGAGGATCTCCCGGAGCCGGCCCGGGTTCAGCAGATGCCCGAGCATCACCCGCAGCAACGGATTGTGTTTGAGTGTGGGCGGTTCCACGGAGTCCTCGTTGGCCCAGCGGGTGACCGCGGCCAGACCGCTCTCGGTGATTTTGTACATCCGACGGCTTCGGATGCCGGAGTCGACGCGCGAACTGAGCAGGCCGAGCCGCTCCAACCGCTTGAGCTCCGAATAGATCTGGCTGTAGGCCGGGCTGGAGTAGAAGAACCGGATCGCCCAGTTGATCCACTTCTTGATGTCGTAACCCGACAGCTCCTCACCGCCGGAGAGCATCCCGAGCAACGCCCAGCCGGTAGGCGAGACGCTCAGCCCTCCAGGCGCGTTGTCGTCATCCGTCACCGCCCAAGGCTAGCAACGCGCGGGAGTCCGCGTCGTGTCACTACCGCTGACCGGGAGAGCACATTGCGTCGGCGGTCGCAGCGGATGACAGTGATCCGACACCTGGTCGACTACACGAGGAGGGGTATGACCGTCGAGTTGACCGCGTCGCACCCGGGGCGTGCGGTACCGCCGCACACGTCCGAGATGCGTCGCGTCCTGGGGCACTTCTGCACCGGCATCGCCGTCATCACCGCCCATGACGGGGAGCGTGCGATCGGCTTCACCTGCCAGTCGGTCACCTCCGTCTCGCTGGAACCGCCCTACATCTCGTTCTGCCCGTCCCTGTCGTCGACGAGCTGGCCGCTGATCCGGCAGGTGGGCGCGGTGTGCGTGAACGTCCTCGCCGCAGACCAGCAGGACGTGTGCGCGCGGTTTGCGTCGCGCAGCGACGAGAAGTTCGCCGGGGTCGGCTGGCGTCCCGGCCGCAACGGCGCCCCGGCCCTCGACAGGGCGCTGGCGCGCATCGAGGCTGATGTCCAGGCCGAGCACATCGCCGGTGACCACTCCATCGTGGTGGCCGAGGTGACCGGCCTGTGGGCCCACGCCGAGCGCGGCCCTCTGCTGTTCTTCCGCGGCGGCTACGGCAGGTTCGGGGGTGCCCATGACTGAGGCTGCCCCGGGGTTCGAGGTCGAGTTCGATGTCGTCGTCGCCGGTTCCGGCGGCGGCGTCGCGGGCGCCTACACCGCCGCGCGCCAAGGGCTGTCGGTGCTGTTGGTCGAGGCCACCGACAAGTTCGGCGGCACCACCGCCTATTCGGGAGGCGGCGGGATGTGGTTCCCGTGCAACCCTGTGCTGCTGCGCGCCGGCACCGACGACACCCTCGACGATGCACTGACCTACTTCCACGCCGTGGTCGGGGACCGTACGCCGCGCGCCCTGCAGGACACCTACGTCCGCGGCGGGGCCGGATTCATCGAATACCTGGAGCAGGACCCGGCTTTCGACTTTACCGTGCTGCCCTGGCCCGATTACTACGGTTCGGCGCCGGGCGCACGCAATGACGGCTACCGGCACACCATCCCGGTCCCGCTACCCGACAGTGCGCTCGGCGAGTACGCCGGACTGGTGCGCGGACCGCTGGATACCGAGCGACTCGGCGCCCCGGCACCCGATCTGCTCGTCGGCGGACGCGCGCTCGTCGGCAGATTCCTCGCAGCGATGGCGCAGCTGCCCAACGTCACCTGCTGGCGCAGCGCGCCGCTGACCGAATTGATCACCGACGGTGAGGGTGTCGTCGGAGCCGTTGTCGAGCGTGAGGGCGTCACCGTTCGGGTCGGCGCCCGGCGCGGGGTGCTGCTGGCCGGCGGCGGTTTCGAGCAGAACTCCGCGATGCGCGCCCAGTACGGGGTGCCGGGAAGCGCGAACGACACCATGGGCGGTCCGGGCAGCACCGGGCTGGCCCACCGCGCCGCGATCGCGGTCGGCGCCGATCTGGATCTGATGGACCAGGCGTGGTGGTCTCCCGGGATGACGCATCCGGATGGACGCTCGGCGTTCGCGCTGTGGTTCACCGGAGGGATCTTCGTCAACCAGGACGGACGCCGCTTCGTCAACGAGTCGGCCCCCTATGACCGGCTCGGCCGCGAGTTGATCCGTCAGATAAACCAGGGCACAACACGTTTGCCGTTCTGGATGATCTACGACGATCGTGTGGGATCCGTCCCACCTGTTGGCGCGACCAACGTGTCGATGGTGGACGAGGCGCAGTACCGCGCTGCCGGGTTGTGGCACACCGCTGACACGATCGCCGGGCTCGCCGGGGCCATCGGGGTTCCGGCCGGCGAGCTGGAGGCGACCATCGAGCGGTTCAACAAGCTCGCCGCGGCCGGAGTCGACGAGGACTTCGGCCGCGGCGCCGAAGCCTATGACCGGGTGTTCACCCAGGGCGAGTGCCCGCTGGTCCCGATCGACACCCCGCCGTATCACGCGGCCACGTTCGGGTTGTCCGATCTGGGCACCAAGGGCGGTCTGCGCACGGACACCCGTGCCCGGGTGCTGCGCACCGACGGCGCACCGATCCCGGGGCTGTACGCGGCGGGCAACACCATGGCAGCGGTGTCCGGCACCACCTACCCCGGGGGTGGCAATCCCATTGGGGCCTCAATGTTGTTCAGCCATCTGGCGGCGCTGGACATGGCGTCGTGGCAGTGAGCTACCCGATCAGCGGCGAGGAAGCTCGACGCCTGGAGGACCTCTACGGTCCGCTGACGCGCTCACTGCGCAGGCTCATCGACGTGACGATCCGCAGCCAGGCCGATGATGCCGATGTGCAGCAGGCGCACACGCTGATCGAGCAGGCCGCGGAAGCGCTGAGCTCACGGCTGGACCCCGAACCTTTCGGAGTGCGGTCCACCACCGAGGGTGGAATCCTGACCTGGGGCAATGTCGCGATGGGTATACGCAACGCGATCGCGTTCCCGCTGCAGATCGAACACCACGAAAATGGCACGGCCACTGCAGATCTGCTACTCGAGTCGCCTTACGAAGGACCACCCGGGCATGTCCACGGCGGCGTGTGCGCCCTGATCCTCGACCACGTGCTCGGCGCCACCGCGCACCGGCCCGGCAAACCCGCCTTCACCGGCACCCTGAACCTGCGCTACGTGGCACCCACCCGACTCGGCAGGATCCGGGCCGAAGCCTGGATCGAAAGCGAAGCCGACAGCAAAACCATTGCTGCCGGCCACATCACAAACTCCGAAGGGGTCGTGACAGTGAAGGCAGAAGGCATTTTCATCAGACCGAAAGCGAAAGCATGAAAGTCGACTCACGAACCAAGGCCGCGTTTGCTGGGTGGTTCGCCACCGATGGCGACGGCGACACCCATCTCATCGGCGGTAAGTGCACAGTGTGCGCGACCTATGTGTTCCCGCCACGGGAAACCAACTGCCCCAACCCGGCCTGTGACAGCGACACTCTGGCTCAGGTGCCGTTGTCGCGGCGGGGCCGGTTGTGGAGCTACACCGAGAACCGGTATGCCCCGCCGCCGCCGTATCCGTCCCCGGATCCGTTCGAGCCCTTCGCCGTCGCGGCGGTCGAACTGGCCGCCGAAGGGCTGATCGTGTTGGGCAAGGTCGTCGAGGGCACCCTGGCCGCCGACCTGACAGTGGGCATGGAGATGGAACTGACCACGATGCCTTTGTATGTCGACGACGACGGGGTGCAACGCATCGTGCACGCCTGGAAAATCGCCGAGACAACCACGGAAGGTCAGGCCCGATGAGCCCGGAACCGGTCTACATCCTGGGTGCGGGAATGCACCCCTGGGGCAAATGGGGACGCGACTTCACCGAATACGGGGTCGTGGCCGCGCGCGCCGCCCTGGCCGAAGCCGGCTTGGACTGGCGCCAGATCCAACTCGTCGCCGGCGCCGACACCATCCGCAACGGCTACCCCGGCTTCGTCGCCGGGGCCACCTTCGCCCAGAAACTGGGCTGGAACGGCATCCCGATCACCTCCAGCTACGCCGCCTGCGCCTCGGGCTCGCAAGCCCTGCAGTCCGCGCGCGCCCACATTCTGGCCGGACTGTGCGAGGTCGCCCTGGTCATCGGCGCCGACACCACCCCCAAAGGGTTCTTCGCCCCCGTCGGCGGGGAACGCAAAAACGACCCCGACTGGCAACGCTTCCACCTGATCGGGGCCACCAACACCGTCTACTTCGCCCTGCTGGCCCGCCGCCGCATGGACCTCTACGGCGCCACCGTCGACGACTTCGCCCAGGTGAAAGTCAAAAACGCCCGCCACGGCCTGGCCAACCCCAACGCCCGCTACCGCAAAGAAGCCACCGTCGAGGATGTGCTGGCCTCCCCGGTGGTGTCCGACCCGCTGCGCCTGCTCGACATCTGCGCCACCAGCGACGGCGCCGCCGCCCTCATCGTGGCCTCCAAAGCCTTCACCGAAAAACACCTCGGCTCGGTGGCCGGTGTGCCCTCGGTGCGGGCAGTCAGCCTGCAGAGCCCGCAATACCCCCAACATCTGCCCGAACTGCCCGACATCGCCACCGACTCCACCGCGGTGGTGCCCGGACCCGAGCGGGTCTTCAAAGACCAGATCCTCGACGCCGCCTACGCCGAAGCCGGCATCGGACCCCAAGACCTGTCCCTGGCCGAGGTCTATGACCTGTCCACCGCCCTGGAACTGGACTGGTACGAACACCTCGGCCTATGCGCCAAAGGCGACGCCGAACACCTCCTACGCACCGGCGCCACCACCATCGGCGGACACATCCCGGTCAACCCCTCCGGCGGGCTGGCCTCCTTCGGCGAAGCCATCCCCGCCCAAGCCATCGCCCAAATCTGCGAACTGACCTGGCAACTCAAAGGCCAAGCCACCGGCCGCCAAGTCGAAGGCGCCACCGTCGGCATCACCGCCAACCAAGGCCTCTTCGGCCACGGCTCCTCAGTCATCCTCGCCACCTAAAACACCCCCACCCCAACCCGCGCGAGCGTGCGCACAATCGCCCAATCACCCGGCACGTCGCCCGCAGACACGCACGCTCGCGGCAATCACACGGGGTCGAATGCCGAGATCAGCCAGTTGGTTTCGACCTTGGTCACCGTCACCACCACGCTGCTGGCGGTCACCGCGGGCTCCGGCCGTTCACGGCTCACGGTCTCCTGGTTCAGAAAGACGAGCACCTTGGCCTGGTCGGGCTTCAGCTCCATCAGCGCCGAATCGACCACCCGCGCGGTGGCTTTCACTCCGCGCTCGCGCACCGCGGGTGCGACCACGTCAGCGGTGAACTTCCCGTAGTAGGTGGCGAATTCCCCGGTCATCAAGGCCTGGGCGGTGCTCAGATCGGTGTCGATGGTTTCAGGGGTGTACGACAGCAGCGACGCGGTTGCGTCGGACGCGGCCTCCACCACCTCCGCCTCTGCGGCGGGACCGGTCTGGCGGTCAACGCGGTACTGCGTGACGTAGAGCGTCGAAAGCACCACGGCCGAGGCGATCAGCAGGGTCATGACGACGGCCCAGCGCCACCGCGATGCCGACATACCAACGGTTCGCCTGGACGTCGCTTCGACCGTCACTGGAGGAACTCCACTTTCGACATCTTGATCCTGTCCCCGCCCCGCTGCAGGTTCACGGTCAACCGCCAGCTTCGCGGAGGCTCGGCGACACCGTCGGCGTTGGTCACCGTGGAGGTGGCAGCCACCAGCACCCGAGTCCGCCGTGGCCGACTGCACCGCCGCCGCGTTCGCGGTCGCCTTCGTGGTCACCTTCGCGTCGGCGGACAGCTTGACGAAATCATCGGCGCTGCTCTCGAATTCACTGCGGAACGGCTCCGTGGAGTTGTCGATGATGCGCTGCACTCCGGACTGCGGATCATTGAAGTCGATCGACATCAGGGTGACGACGACCTGTTTGGCCGCGGCGGCGAACTCGGCGCGGTTCTGCTGATCCCGGACGTGGTTGCGGTGCTCCGACACGATGTGCCAGCTGGCCACCGCCATCGCCAGCGAGCACAGCAGCGCCACCACCCCGGCCGGCACCCGCCACCGCGGTCCGCGTCCATCACCGGCGCCGGTCGACCGTGGCCCGCAGATGCGAGCACGCGCGGCTGCGGCGTGGGTCTCCGCCTCGACCGCCTCCGCCTCGGCCTCCTCGATCAGCAGCGCCACCTGCCCAGGGGTCAGATCGCCGAGGTTTTCCGATTCCTCGACGTGATTCACCCGTTGTGGTGCGTCGGGCTTCGACATCTGCACAATCCCTCCGTCGCCGACGTGGTGGCGACCTACGACGGCACCGTAGGACGCGGTGCCGCGTCACCGGGGTCGCCTTCCCACCCAGCGGGCGGCGTCACCGCCGTCCGTCGGCTACCAGTGCCGGACCGAGCAGAGCGCCCCGCACGGCCCGTGGCCGGTGGCGACGACGACGCCGTCCACAGCCAGTTCGCATCTGAACAGCGGCTCTCCGGGAAGCGGTCCGCTGGTCGCCGACACCATCGCCCACCGGTCCGGATCGGCCAGTGCCACGGTGAGCACCCACGGCTTCTGCGGACCGATGTCGACGCGTGCTCTCGGGCTGAAACGGTACGGGTTGTGGCTGTAGTCGGCCCACGTCGGCGGATCCGCATCGCGGTAGTAGATGTCGGCGGTAACCGGTTGTTCGGTGGTCACCGTGTAGGTGACCTGCCGTGGCCCCGGCGGGTAGGCCTGCGCAGACGGCACCGCCGCCGCGGCCGCGCAGAGAACGGCCGCACCGATAGCCAGCACCCTACCCGTCATCGCCGCGGCTCCACCTCGGAGCGCCGTTTCTCGACTGGCAACTCAGGAACAGTCCGTCGGGACTCTGGGCCACCCAGTTCTCGTAACCGGCACAGCTGCTGTCGAACTCCTTCACACCGGCCATCGACGGTGACCGGAAGTAGCGCGGCTCGAACCGACGCGGTGATCCGCAGAACACCAGCCGGCCCCACGAGGTGGTGCCGAACACGTAATGCGCGGTGTCCGCGCACGACGCCCCGAGGACGACGGCAGGTCTGATTCCGGGCGTACAGGACGGGTTGTCACAGGGCACCGGTTGGGCCGCCGCCGGTGCTGCGGTCAGCAGTCCGGCGGCCAGCACTGCCACAACACCGACGATTCCCCTGCGCACGTCTCACAGGATGACAGCGGCGCGGCGATGACGGATGCGGAGAGTCCGCTCAGCGGACACCCGGCCGTGGCCGGCCGGTTTCCGGTGTTACCGTCGTGCGCCGCCGACGCGCGCCCGTCGGCCGCGGTGAGGAGCAGGCCATGATCCGAGTACCGACGATGGTGAGCACTGTTGCGGCGGTGGCGATCTGCGGCGTCACGGGGAGTACGCCGACAGCCGCGGCCGACAACCCGGACTGGGGACTCAACGGCACCTACACCGCCACCTCCAACGGTGAGTGGGCGCGCAAGAACGAGGTCTTCTACGACCAGGCGAGTCTGCGCAGCACCTGGACGGTCCGCACGCAGTGCAGCTATCCCGGCGAGTGCACCGGGACCGTTGCCAGCGAATGGGGTCGGAGCGCACCGATATACCAGAAGAGCGGTGTCTGGTATGTCAAGCACACCGTGGAGAACTGGATCCCGTGTCCCGATGGCACATCGGCTCCCGGCCTTCAGGTGTTCCGGTTCAAGGCGATGAACGCCGAAGGTGCCATCGCCGACCCGACGTCGACCACCCTTGTCGGCGAGGACATCACCACCGGTGTGAGCGGCGCGTGCGGGGTGAACAAGCCGGTCTACATCAACATGCCGTTCAAGCTGGTCAAGGTCGGCTGAGCCGCCTCCCGCAGCAGCCGGTGCGGTCCAGCCGGTCAAACCGCCCTGGACGGGCAGTCCCGACCGGCTGATGAGAGCCGGCTCCCCCGACTCACCTGGGCAGCAGGTCCTCCCAGCTGTCCGGGGCGCTCGCAGCGAGATTCGACTGCGTGAACACCTGCCCGTCCGGGGCGGCGACCTGTCCGGTCTCGGGGTTGTAGGTGGCAACCGCGACCGGCGGGCCGTCGTCGGGTGCGACGGAACCGCTCGGCGTTACGGGCAACGCACCTCCGGTGGCCGGCGCGGGTGCTGGAGCCTCCGGGGCGGGCATCGGCGTGCCCTCCAGCGGTCCGAAGATCTGGTCGTTGAAGGTGACGCGGTCATCCGGGGGGACGCCCTGCGCGATCAACGCGGGATCAATCGGGTACGGGCCGAGCACGTGCTGGCGCATCGCCAACGGCTCGAACGGTTTGTCGCTCTCGCAGATCTCGACGGTCGGCGCCCGCTTGCCCGGCTGCTCCATGCACGGGAAATTCCGCGTGCCGCGCACACCGATCGGTGAATCCTGCGGCAGCTTGCAGTAGAGACCGTCCGGGGTGTCCACATCGGACAGATCGGCGGGCGAGCGCCGCGACGACGGCGGCAGGAAGCCCACCGCGCAGGCGGGTGGATCGCCCAGAGTCAGACTGAATTCCGACAGCGCCATGCCGGTCGGGTTGTTCAGCGACGAACCGTAGGACTGGGTCGCGGCCAGATACGGGGGCAACAACACCAGCAGTTGTTCCAGCGACGGATGATAGGCGACGCCGACCTGGCCGACGCTGGTCAGATTGGCCAGCAGCACAGGCAGAGTCGGCTTCACCTCCGTGAGCAACCGAGAGGCCTCGTCGGCTGCTGCCGGCCCGGTCCGCAGCAGGGTGCGCACCTGCGGGTCGTCGTCGGCGATCTGCCTGCTGATCCCGGCCAGACTGCGAGCCCACGTAGTGATCGCGTCGGCCTTTTCGGCCTGACCGTCGAGCAGCGGTCGACTGTCGTCGATCACGGTGCGAACCTGGTCGCCGGTGGCGTTAGCGTCGGCGGCCAGTCGGGCCGAGGAGTCGAACAGCGCGCCGAGCTCGTAACCGGTTCCGTTGAGCGCCTTGAACGATTCGTCGAGTAGGCCGCTCAGCGTGCCGGTCGGGATGCTGTCGACGAGGTCGCTCATCTGGTCGAGCATCGGGCCGACGGCCTGAGGAATCGAGGAACGGTCGGCGGTGATCACCGATCCGTCCTCCAAATACGGCCCGCCGTCGGTGCGCGGCTCCAGGTCGACGTATTGCTCACCGACCGCGGATACGCTGCGCACGTTGGCTTTCAGGTCGGCGGGGATCTTCGGTGCCGACTTCAGTGACATGGTGACCGTCGCACCGTCGCCGGTCGGACGGATGGCGGTGACCTTGCCGACCTCGATTCCGCGGTAGGTCACGTTGGAGAACTCGTACAGGCCACCGGTGGCCGGAAGGTGCAGGGTCACCGCGATGCGGCCGATTCCGAGCAGCATCGGGGCCTGTAGGTAGACGAACACCATCGCCCCCAGCCCCACCAGGGAGGCGATGGAGAAGATGATCAACTGGGTGCGGACGAACCGTGTCAGCATCAGTTGCCGCCTTCGGCAGGTTGCCCGCTCGCCGGGGGCGGCGGATCGATCAGTGGTGGCATTGTCGCCACCTCCGCCGGAACCGGGGTGATCGGCGCCTGGAGCGGGTCGAGTGTGTACGACGAGTACCACGGATCGCCGGGTGCGGGTACCAGGGAGGCGCCGGGCTCGCCCCAGCGGGTACCGAGGAAGATGCCGCTCTTCAAGCGGGGGATCGTGAAATCGAACACGATGAACTGATTCATGTAGTCGCCCCGGATGCCCCGGTCGATGAACTCCTGTGTGTACGGGTAGGTCGGCAGGAACGACAGCGCCGTCGCCAGATCGGGACCGACGTCGGCGAGAGCCCGTACCGCCGGCTCGAGATTGCGCAGATTGCGCACGATGTCGTCCTGGGTTTCGTCGATCAAATGTGTTGCGGTTCTGCTGAAGTCGCCGAGTTTGCGCATCGCGGTCACGATGCGGGGCTGTTGCCGGTTGAGGACGTCGAGAGCTTCCGGGATCCGTTTCAGCGCCGCGGTCAGCACCTCCCGCTGGCCGGCGAACGTGTCGGCCAGCCGGTGCAGCGCCGCGATCGTGGCGTTGATGCTGTCGCGCTGGTTGTCCAGGATGCCGATCACGTCGTTCATCCGGGTGAGCAGGTTACGGATCTGTTCCTGGCGTCCGTCGAGCGCGGCGCTGAAGTTGCCGATGATGTCACCGATCTGGGTGAGCCCACCGCCGTTGACAACCACCGACAGCGCCGACAACGTCTGCTCGGTCGACGGATACGTGGAGGTTCTGTTCAGCGGGATGTCGGCGCCCGGCCGCAGCCGGCCGGTCGGCTCCTCCCCGACGGGAGGATCGAGAGCCACGTGCATCGATCCGAGCAGACTGGTCTGCCCGACGGTGGCGACCGCGTTGGCAGGCACCACCACGTCGGGCTTCACCGACACGTCGATCTCGGCGTGCCAGTCGGTGAACGTCATCGTGCGCACCGCGCCGACGACGACGTCGTTCAGCATGACCGGTGAATTGGACTCCAGCGTGCCGACATTTTCGAGCGTGACGCGGTAGACGACCGCGTCCGGGCCGGTGCCGACGGTGCCCGGCAACGGAAGGGAGTTCAGCCCGTCAAAGGAGCATCCTGTCGCGGCCAGGGCCACGCAGCATGCCGTCGCCGCCCATCGACGCGCCTGCCGGCCGGAACGACGTGCCATCACGGGTTCCCTTCTGTCGGTGGCGCGGCCTCCGCGGGCAGCAGCATGTCGGCGATGTTGGTCGGGCCCGACGGCGCGGACGCCGGACCGGGTACGCCGGGCGGGATGGGCGCGCCGGGGTACAGCGCCGGCGACGGGTTGGCGGGCAATCCGTGCGGAGCAAAGGCGCCCGGCGGATGCGATGGATCCGTCCACCCCGGTGGCGGGGGAACATCACCGGCGCCGGTATAGGCGGACACGGCGGGCGGCACGTCGGCCGGCGCAGGCGCGGTCCTGCCGCCACCGGGCGCCAGACCGGGTTCGGAGTAGATCACGTTCTGCGGCGCGGGACCGAGATATGCGTTGAACGGCAGCGGAAGGTAGTTGAAGTTCATCAACCGCAACGCGGGTCCGAGGTACTGCGCGCACGCCTTGCCGGACTCCTCGGCGGTGACGTTCTCCACCGCGGCGATCGCCGAGCAGATCATCGTGACCGGGTTGGCGAAGTTGTTCATCGCGAACGAGCCTCGGGGTCCTCCGGTGTCGGGGTTGTAGATGTTGTAACCGTTGACGAGCGCGTTCGGGGCCGCGTGCAGGATGTTTTTGAGCACCATGCTGTCGTCGGCCAGCACTTGAGTCACCGCGGCGAGGCGCTGCACCTGTTCTGCGGTCTGGTTCCTCGAACCCTCGACGAACCGCCGGACCTCGCCGACGGCTTCGGACAGTGTGGTGATCGCGGAGTCCAGTTCGGAACGGCTGCCGTCGACCACGCCGCTGACGTCGGCCAAGCGGTCCTGGAACTGCACGATCTGAACGTTGCTGTCGCGCAGTGCGGTGACGAACGTCTGAAGGTGCGTGATGACCTCGACGATGTCGCCGCTGCCCTCACCCAGGATGCGCCCCACCCCCGAGAGCTGGGCGATGGTCTCGCGCAATTTGTCGCCGTTGCCGGCCATGGCGTCCGCGGTGGTGTCGATGAACCGTCCCAGTGAGGTCTGCGAGACTCCGCTGCGCGGACCGAGTTCGGTCGCCAGACGGGTCAGTTGCTCCTTGATCTCGTCCCACTCCACCGGGACCGCCGTGCGGTCCTGACTGATTTCGGCGCCGTCGGGCAGCGTCGGCCCACTGGTCTCCGGTGTCGCACCCCACGCCGGGGTCAGCTGGACGTAACGGGCGGACACCAGGTTGGGGGCCACGATGATGGCCTCGGCGTCTGCGGGGATCGGCACGTCGCGGTCGATGGCCAACATCATCTTGGCGCGGGTGCCCTGCGGCTCCACGGATGCGATGGTGCCCACTCGCACCCCGGCCACCCTGACCTCGTCGCCCGCGTAAATTGCTGTGGCTGAACGGAAGTACGCGACCACCGTGTAGGGGCTGAAGAAGTGCTGGTAGATGATCACCCCGGCGCCCGCCACAGCGAGCACGGCCAGTGCTGCCAGCAGCACCGCCCGCACCCACGCGCTCTGCTTGCCTGGTGCGCTCATCGCGACCCTCCGGGGATGCCGTTGTAGGGCCAAGGGAACTCGGCTCGCGGCCCGGCGCTGTCCGGCGGCTGACCGGCGTTCACGCCCCGGCGGAAGCCCAGTGCGTAGTCCAGGAACGGCTGGATCGCCAGGCCGGGCAACAGATTCGACGCGAACCCGTTGTAGAAGAAGCCGTTGTTCACGGCCTCGCCCTGGGTGACCTGGTATTTGGCGAGACCTTTCAGGGACGCCGTGATGTTGTCCCGGTTGCGCTCGAGCATCTCCGAGACCGTGTTCAGCTTCTCCAATGTCGGCGCCAGTTCCTGCTCGTTGTCGGCGACCATCCCGGACAGCTGTTGCGCCACCGCGGTGGTGCTGGACAGGAGGTTGACGATCGCGTACCGGCGTTCCTGCAGGACGGCGAGCAGATCGTTGGCGTTGAGCAGCAGCGTGTTGACCTGCACGCTGCGTTCGGAGAGGACCTCGGTGACGTCGGCGGCGGCGTCCAGCAGCGCGGACAGCGATTCGTTGCGGCTGTTCAGCGATCGCGACAGCCGGGACACCCCGTCGAAGGTGGGCGAAAGCTGCGGGGCGATGCGTTCGATGGTGTCGGACAACGTATCCAGTGACTGGTTGATCGCGGCCGTGTCGGTGGCCTCGGTGTTCGATGTGAACTCCCCCACCGCGTCGGTCAGCGAGTAGGGCGAACCGGTTCGGGTCAGCGGGATGATCCCCATCGAGCCGAGGCTCTCGCTGCCGGCCGGTGTGAGCACCAGCACCCGTTCGCCCAGCACTGTCGAGATACCGACGGTGGCGGTGGTGTCGCCGCCCACGCGCACCGCGCTCTCGACCGAGAAGGTGACCAGGGCTGTGCCGCGGGAGAGTTCGACATCGGAGACGGAGCCCACGGTCACTCCCGACACCTTCACCTGATTGCCGGCCGTCAGCCCGCCGGCCTCGGCGAAGACCGCCTGGTAGCGCACCGAGGTGGCCATCGCCCACAGTTGCTGGGGCTGCAGGCCGACCACGATCACCAGGGCGATCAGGACGGCGCCGAGGAAACCGGCTCGGACCAAGGAGGATCCGCGGTACTTCTGCATCAGGGCTCACCGCACCTTCCGGTGTTCTGGATGACCCACGGGAAGTGCGCGGTTCGCCCCTGCAGGTCGGTGACCCGGATCGAGACGCCGCAGATGTAGAGGTTCAGCCAGCTCCCGTAGGAGCCGAGCCGCACCAGCTTGCGGTAGTTCTGCGGGGTTTTCTGCAATGCGAGATCCAGTCGGGCCATATCGGTTTCGTTCGACAGCAAGGGCGCGAGGCGGTTCAACTCGTCGACTGTTCCGGCCAGCGGTGGCCTGGCCTCGGTCAGCAGCCCCGCCAGCGACGCGGTACCGGTGTCCAGCGCGGTGATGGCGTCACCGATCGGGTCACGATCCTGGGCCAGACCTGTGGCCAGCTGCTCGAGCCGATCGACGGCCGCGGAGAAGTTCTCGCCGTCGGCGGCGACGGTGGTGATGGTGTCGTTGAGCGTGTCGATGAGCCGTTCGACGGTCTGCCCATTGTCGGCCAGCGCGTTGGTGAACGACGCCGTCCTGCTGAACAGCGATTCCAGGTTGCCGCCCTGGCCTTGCAGGATCTGGATCAGGGAGCTGGTCAGGGTGTTGACGTCGTCGGGGTTCAGCCCCTGGATGACCGGTTTGAGGCCGCCCAGCAGCAGATCGAGATTCAGTGCCGGCTCGGTGCGCTCCACGCCGATGCGGGAGCCCGGCGGCTGGATCTTCGCCGAGCCGGGTTCGTCGAGGAGTTCCAGGTAGCGATCACCGACGAGGTTCAGATACCGCACCGCGATCTTCGTGCTTTCGGTGAGCCTGACGTTGTCGTCGGCGTCGAAATCGACGACGACGGAGCCGTCGCCCTGCAACGTGACGGCGTTGACCGTGCCGACGCGGATTCCGGCTGCCCGCACCGAATCTCCGCGTTCCAGGCTGGAGGAGTCGACGAGGACCGCCGAGTACTTGTTGGCCGATCCTGACCGGTACTCACCGAATATCACGAACAGTCCGACGGTCAGGAGCACCATAGTCATTCCGAACGCCGCGAATTTCGTCGCGGCCCTGCCCACGTCCGTCATCCTGGTTGTCCGATCTGTCCGCTGTTGCGGGGCGGCCCGTCGATCGGACCGAACAGAAGCTGCTTGAGGCCGTCGGAATTCAGCACGATGCCCTGGTTTCCGTATTGCGCGGGGTTGGCGTTGACATCGGTGATCACGAACGGTGGCCGTTTCTGAAAGCCCACCTTGGGCAGATCCGTGCACTGCGGACCACCCTTGGCGGCCACCTTGGGCAGGTTCTGCGGATAGCGGTAGCGCTCCTGCCCCAACACGATGGTCTGCAGCAGCAGGCCGCCGGGTACCGGCGTGCCGGGCGCCTTGGCCAGCTGCGCCGCCCCGCCCAGACCACAGTTGAGCGCCTGGTGGTATTCGTTCAGCAGGTCGGTGGTGGGGACCAGCAGTTCCATCACGGTGCTGATCGCTTCCCGGTTGCCTCCTACCACGTCCTGGCCGATGTCGGACAGTCCGATCACACTGACCAGCAGCGTGTCCAGGTTGTCCTGTTCCTCGACGATGGTTCGACCGATGGTGGTCGCGGCAGCGACGGTGTCGAGAAGTTCCTGCGCGACGTCGGCGTAGGTGCCGATGACCACGGGCGCCACCGCGAGCTCATGTTCCATGGCGGGCAGGCTCGGTTCGATCTTGGCCAGGAACGCTTCGAAGTCGGACATCGTCTGGCCGATCTGTTCGCCGCGCCCGCTCAACGCGGTGGCCAGTGCGCCGAGCGTCTGATTCAGTTCGGCAGGCTCGATCTTGGCCAGCACCGAGGACAACTGTTCGAACACCGTGTTGATCTCCACGGTGACGTGCTCGGCGTCCAGGACCTGTCCGGCCCGCAGCGGCTGCACCGAGGGATCGGCCGGCGGCACCAGTTCGACGTATTTGGAGCCGAACACCGTCGACGAGGCGATGTCCACCCGAACATCGGACGGGATGATGTCCATGTACGACGGGTCCATCGCCAGGTGGATCGCCGCCCGGCCGTCAGGCAGCGCTTCGATGGACTGCACTGAACCCACCTGCGCCCCATGCAGTTTCACCTTGGCGTCCGTGCCCATCACCAGGCCGGCCCGCTCCGACAGCACGGTCACGGGGACCGTGCTGAGGAAGCTGCCGCGGAACAGGCCCACCGCGACCGCGATCACCGCGGCCACAGCCAGCACGGTGGCCAGGCCGAGCAGCGGCCGTCTGGGGCGTGAATTCACCGACATCGTTGACGTCCCCGCTAACCCGACAGGTTGAAGTTGCCGTTGGCGCCGTAGATCGACAGCGACACCAGCAGCGTCACCGAGATCACGACGATCAGCGAGGTGCGGACGGCGTTACCGACCGCGACCCCCACCCCGGAGGGCCCGCCGCCGGCGAAGTAGCCGAAGTAGGTGTGCACCAACAGGATCGCCATCGCCATCAGGATCGCCTGTAGGAAGGACCACAACAGATCCTTCGGGTTCAAGAAGGTGGTGAAGTAGTGGTCGTACAGGCCCGCCGACTGGCCGAACAGCACCACGGTGGTGAGCTTGCTGGCTGCGAACGACAGGATCACCGCGATCGAGTACAGCGGGGCGATCGCGATCATCCCGGCGACGATGCGGGTGCTGACGAGATACTCGACGGGACGAATTCCCATCGTTTCCAGCGCGTCGATCTCCTCGTTGATGCGCATCGCGCCCAGCTGCGCGGTGACACCCGCACCGAACGTCGCGGCCAGTCCGATGCCGGCCACCACCGGAGCGGAGATCCGCACGTTGATGAACGCGGCCAGAAAGCCGGTCAGGGCTTCGATGCCGATGTCGCCCAGAGAGCTGTAGCCCTGCACCGCCAGGGTGCCGCCGGCGGCCAGGGTCAGGAACCCGACGATGACGACAGTGCCCCCAATCATGGCCAGAGTGCCTGCGCCCATGCTGATCTCGGCGATCAGACGGACGATCTCCCTGCGGTAGTGCACCGCTGCGTGCGGCACGCCGGCCAGAGCCCGGCCGTAGAACGCCGTGTGGTCCCCGATCCTGCCCAGAGTGTCGAGGGGTCGACCGACCTGATGGGCCAGCCGCGGGTGCAGTGCGCGTATCGCCGCCATACCGGCTGCCCTAGCCCGACGTCATCTGGATGCCGATCGCCGTGACGACGACGTTGACGACGAACAGCGCCATGAAGGCGTAGACCACGGTTTCATTGACCGCGTTCCCCACGGCTTTGGCGCCGCCGCTGCTGATGCTCAAACCGCGGTAGCAGGCCACCAGCCCGGCGATCAGCCCGAACAGCGCCGCCTTGACGCACGAGATGATGACCTCGGGCACCCCGGTGAGCAGCGTGATGCCCGCCGCGAACGCACCAGGGTTCACGCCCTGGACGAAGATCGAAAAGACGTAGCCGCCGACGATTCCGATGATCACCACCAGGCTGTTGAGCAGCAACGCGACCAGGCCGGAGGCCAACATCCGCGGGGTCACCAGCCGCTGCACCGGGTTGATACCCAGCACCTCCATCGCGTCGATCTCCTCGCGGATGGTGCGCGAACCCAGATCGGCGCACATCGCGGTCGCCCCGGCTCCGGCGACGATGAGCACCGTGACCATGGGTCCGACCTGTGTGACGGCGCCGAACGCGGCACCGGCACCGGACAGGTCGGCCGCGCCGAGTTCGCGCAACAGGATGTTCAGGGTGAAGCTGACCAGGACAGTGAACGGGATGGCGACCAGCAGTGTCGGGGCCAGGGACACCCCCGCCACGAACCAGGACTGGAGCAGAAACTCACCGGTCTGAAAAGGCCTGCGGAACAGGAACTTCACGGCGTCGGCAGACATCGACAGCAGCCCTCCGATGCCTTGCATCGGACCGGAGAATCCGCCCCCGAACGCCGGTAGCCCGGTGGACCAACGGTCCGCGGCCTTGTTCGCCATGTGCCGCCGAACCCTTCTTCGATACCGACTGAAACCTGCCGCGCTGCGACGAGACACACGTTGACAGCTGGGCGTGGCACGGGACACACCGCGTCCCATCCACCGGGAAGGGCCGGACGCGGGGCTGCGATCGCACGTGAACGTGGACGGCCGGTGTCACACTCAACAGCAACCGGATCGAAAACTGACAGGAGTTGTGCTTTGTCCACTACCTCGGCAGGGTCTTCACCCCTGATGCGTTACGCCGGCCGACGCGTGCTGATCACCGGAGGCGGTTCGGGCATCGGACAAGCCTGCGTGCTGCGTGTCCTCGCCGAAGGCGCACAGGTGGTGGCCGCCGACGTCAGCGCCGACGGGCTCGCCGACACCGTGGAGAAGGCCGGTGACACCGGCGGGAGCCTGTCGACGGTGCGGATGGACATCGGTGACGAGGCCTCGGTGTCCGCCGGGGTGGCCGACGCGGTCAGCACCTTGGGCGGGCTGGACACGCTGGTCAACGCCGCAGGCATCCTGCGGTCGGCGCATCTGGCGGACACCACGCTCGCCGATTTCGAGCAGGTGCTGCGCATCAACCTGGTCGGGACGTTCCTGGTGACCCGAGAGGCGATCGCGGCGCTGCACGAGGGCAACAGTCCTGCGGTGGTGAACTTCAGTTCCACCTCGGCACAGTTCGCCCATCCCTATATGGCCGCCTACGCCGCGTCCAAGGGCGGGGTGCTGGCGATGACCCACGCGTGGGCGTCGGAATTCGCCAAAGCCGGCATCCGGTTCAATTGCGTTCAACCGGGCTCGATCTCGTCCGGGATGACCGACGGCACCGGCGCCTCCCGCCAGAGCATCGGACCCGGTCTCCCGGAGGACGCCGACTACACGCTGTTCGGCAAGGTCGCGCCGATGCTGCCCCTGGACGGCGGCGCGATCTTCGCCGCCCCGGATGCCGTCGCCGGGGTGGTGGCGATGCTGGGCAGTAAGGACGCGTACTTCATCACCGGCACCGAGGTCCGAATCGACGGCGGCTCCCACATGTAGTCGTCGCGACTCGCCCCATCCACTCTCACGGAGCTCACTCATGCAGATGCGCACAATCGCCGGGACGGTCCTGCTGGCGGCGGGAACAGTCATGTCGCCCGCACCGGCCCAGGCCGCACCGTTCTTCGCCAACTATTCACTGAACATCCAGGGACGGTATGACTTTCACACCTGGACCTGGGCGGTGACCTACTGCATCCCCGATGCCGCGGGCTGCGCTCACATCAAGGCGATACCGATGCCGACCGCGAAGGCGTTCGAGTACAGCGGTGACGCACATCTGGCAGACGGCAGGTACACCCTGAGCGTGGATGTCCCCGACGGGCTTCGGTGCGGCAACGTGTATTACGGTCCGGTCATCCCGACCCGCGATGTGTACGAATGGGACGCCGCCACGTTGCAGGGGACGATGACGTCGTCGTTCGCGACAGGCTGCGACGGCGCGCCGGGCGGGGCGTTCACCTATCCGTTCGCGCTGGTGCGGCTCTGATCACCGGCAGATCCGGTACCTGCGGCCGCTGACCGGGACGCGACCGCCGCCCGCGCTGTGGTTCCCGATCCAGCCCTGCTTCAGGCCCTGTGAAGAATTCCTTGACACGGGTTGGCCGTGGCCGCCGGATGCGGCAGTGTCGACAAACATGCTGCCCGTGCTCGATCAGACCACCGCCGATTCCGACCCGGACGCGTTCCGCGTCGCGCTTCGGGAAGCAGCGCACTCATTCGGCTTCTTCTATCTGACCGGACACGGGGTGCCGCAGCGTCAGCTCACCGAGATCCTGGGGTTGGCCAGGCAGTTCTTCGGGCTGCCGCTGGAGGAGAAGAACCGCATCAGCCAACTGAAGAGCCCCCAGTTCCGCGGCTACTCACGGCTGGGCGGCGAACTGACCAACGGCCGGGTCGACTGGCGGGAGCAGATCGACATCGGTCCCGAACGACCGATCATTCCTGGCGCACAGGGCTATTGGAGGCTGCAGGGGCCCAATCTGTGGCCGCAGCGGCCTGCCGGCTTCCGGTCCGCGTTCGAACGGTGGGACAGTGCGCTGTCGGGCGTCGGCCTGCGCCTGCTCAGGCATTGGGCGGTGTCCCTGGGCGCTGCCGAAGATTTGTTCGACGACGCCTTCGCCGACCGACCCGCGACGTTGATCAAGGTGGTGCGCTACCCCGGCACCGAGGAGACCCCGCAGGGCGTCGGGGCGCACAAGGACTCCGGGGTCCTGACCCTGCTGCTGGTCGAACCCGGGTCCGCGGGGCTGCAGGTGGAGCTCCGACGCGGCGAGTGGCTGGACGTGCCGCCGCTGCCGGGGGCGTTCATCGTCAACATCGGTGAATTGCTGGAGGTCGCCACGGGCGGCTACCTACGCGCCACCCAGCATCGGGTGCTGTCCCCGCCGCCGGGCACCGACCGCGTCTCGATCCCCTACTTCCTCAATCCGGCGCTCGACGCGCTCGTCCCGATCATTACCCTGCCGGCGGAGTTGGCCGCGCTGTCGCGTGGCGTGGAGGCCGACCCTCACAATCCGATCTTCAACACCTACGGGGAGAACGCATGGAAGTCGCGCAACCGCGCGCATCCCGACGTGGCCGAGCTTCACCACGGGATCAGCTCCGCGCGTGCTGATCCTGGAGGCTGACCCTTTGCGGTCCCGCTGATTTCAACTCTGCCGGGTCCTGCGCCCCCGCCCTAGGCTTCCCGGGGTGTTCGATGTGCGCCGCTTGATCGTCCTGCAGGAGATCGCCCGCGCCGGTTCGCTGAGTGCGGCCGCGGTGTCGTTGAACTACACCACTTCCGCGGTTTCCCAACAGGTCACCGCGCTCGAACGCGACCTCGGCTGGAGGCTGGTGCACCGTGGACCGTCGGGCGCACGGCTCACCGAGGCGGGAGCCCGCCTGCTCGAGCACGTCCCGGCCATCCTCGGCGCGATCAACGCCGCCGAACGGGACCTGGCGGATCTGGCGTCGCCGCGGCGCGGCCTCGTGCGCATCGCGTCGTTCTCGAGCGCGGCGGCCGCCATCCTGCCGCCGGCGATCGCGCGAGTCCGCGCCCTGCTTCCCGGGGTGGAGGTCGAGTTGGTCGCTGTCGACCCCGAGGACGGCGTCGAACTGCTACGGACCGGCGGCGCGGATGCCGCGATGATCACCGAGGTCCCCGGCGACCGTCCGGAGTTCCCCGGGGTCAATACCGTCGGCGTCTATGACGACGAGTTCTACGCCGTACTTCCGCGCGCCCATCCCATGGCCGGGCGCGCGGAGGTGCCGATGACCGCGCTCGCCGCCGAGAGCTGGGTCCTCAGCTCACAGACAGGTGCCTGCCCGGACACGCGGGTGTTCCGAGACGCCTGCCGCGGTGCCGGTTCGAGCCTTCGGTAGCGTTCCGCGCCGAGGACTACGCCACGGTGCAGGGTTTCGTGGCGGCGGGGCTGGGCGTATCCCTGGTGCCGTCGCTCGCTGCCGCCCGGGTCCGCGACGACGTCGCCGTGCGAAGGCTGACCGGTCATCGGCCCGTACGCCGGATCTGCGTTGCCACCGCATCGGCACCGCGGCCGGCGAGCACTCTCGCCACAGTGGTCGGCAGCATCGCCGCCGCCGGCGCACGTCTGGCCGACGAAGCGGTCTACAGCATTGCTGCACACGTCTCCAGCGTCGCTTGAACCGTATCGACACCGAACATTCACGCTCCGTACGTTTTCCGCAGACATCAGACGAGGAGTCCCATCCCATGACCGTGACCGATACCATCTCCGCCGAGACCACCGTCCCGGTTCTGCAGTCCGTCGAGGCGGCACTCGGCGTGGCGACCGAGGTCGCTGCCGAGGTCGCTGCCGGGGCGGTGCAACGTGAACTCGACGGGGCGCTGCCCACCGAGTCGTTACGCCGGGTCGGGGAATCCGGACTTCTGGGCATTCTCGTTCCCGCGGCGTTCGGCGGGCCTGACCTGCCGCGGTCGACCGCGGTCGAGGTACTGCGCATCCTGTCGCGGGCAGACTCCGCGGTCGGGCAGTTGCTGTTGGCCCACTACGTCCTCAGCGCGGCGATCCGCGGTCTCGGCGACAACGCGCCCGCTCCCCATATCTACGCAGCGGTGCTGGCCGGGGCCCAGTTGGGCAACGCCACCGTGGAACGCGGGACACGGACCAGCGTGGAACGAAAAACCATCGTGCGCCGAGACGCCGGCCGCGGCTGGGTCCTCAACGGAGTGAAGTACTACGCGACGGGCTCGCTGGGCGCCCAGTGGATCGCCGTGGCGGCGCGCATCGACGGCACCGGTCACGGCGCGACGGTCTTCGTCCGGCCCACCGACCCCGGGGTGACGCTGAACCTCGACCGGTGGTCGGCGTTCGGGCAGCGCGGTACCGCCAGCGGTGAGGTCATCCTGGACAACGTCAACGTCGCCGCCGAGTACGTCATCGACGAGGGGCCCGACCCCGACCCGGTCACCGCGCCGCCGTCGGTGCTCGGTGCCTTCGACCAGGCGCTGCACACCGCGGTCGACGTCGGAATCGCCAGGGCGGCATTGGAAGACGGTGCGGCCTTCGTCGCCACCCGCAGCCGCCCGTGGTTCGAAGCCGGCGTCGACCGGGCGGCCGACGAACCGCACGTGGTGCGCCGTTTCGGTGAACTGACCGCCAGGCTGTACGCGCTGGAGGCCCTGCTCGCCCACGGCTCCGCGCTGGTCGACGACGCGCTGGCCGAGCCGGAACTGACCCGGGCCGCCGCAGCGAAGGCCTCTCTGCAGGTCGCGGCGGCCAAGGCGCTGACACAGGAGTTCGCCGTCGAGATCGCCGGCGGCGTCCTTGAACTCGCCGGCGCCTCGGCGACGGACGCCGGCTTCGCACTGGACCGGCACTGGCGCAACGTGCGCGTGCACAGTCTGCACGACCCGGCCCGCTGGAAATACGTCCACCTCGGCCGGCACACGCTCGACGGCACGCTTCCGCCGCGCCTGGGTCTGCTGCTCTGACACCGCCACCCGCAAAGGAACCTCGATGACCAGCTTCTATCTCACCGGCAGCATCAACGTCCCCACCACCGGGGCCGCCTTCGCGCTCGTCGGCGAGCGTCTTCAGCCCGGCGTGACCCGGGTACCCGACGGCGAGCCCGGCGACCGCGCCAACTGGGTCCTGGTACATGCGGCGCACTTCCTCGCCAACGACACGCTCGCCTCCGACGGCGAGCGTGCGCGCGTGCTGCCCGCAACCACCGTGGTATTCGGCGACATCGACTATCACTCGACGGCGATCGCTTCCTACCGCGAGTTCCGGGCCGAGCGCGACGCCGGTGTCCTCGCCGCCGACTCACGCTTCCTCGTCTCGATCGCCACACCCCTGAACGCGGTGAACTCGTTCGTGGAGTTCGACTCCCGGGTCGAGGTCGCGCTCGCCTACGAGCACGCACTGCGTCGCAGCGTCGACGCGATCCAGGACGCGATCCCCCACACCGACCTCGCCATTCAGTGGGACCTGCCGACCGAGCTGGCGACCGTCGAGGGCTGGTTCCCGAATCCCTACGGCGACAACGAGGCCATCTTCGAAGCCACCGCACGACTCGCGCACTGGGTGGCCGGGGAGGTCGACCTGACATTTCACCTCTGCTACGGAGACTCCAAGTTCGGCGCGTCCCCGTTCATGGGAGAGCCGCCGAACGACGCCGCGGCGGCGCGCGGCGGACGGCACATCCTGCCCCGCGACGCGTCGGCCATCGTCGCCCTGGCCAACGGGCTCTCCCGTCACATCACCCGGCCCATCAACGCGATTCAGGCCGCCACGGTCACTTCCTGGACCAGACGGGCACACTGGCGGCCGCTGGCCGACCTCGCCGTCGAACCTGACACGGAGTTCTACCTCGGTCTGGTGCACGCCGAGGACGGCGCCGAGGGCGCACGTAGTCGCGCCGCGATCGCGGCCGACTTCCTACCGGAATTCGGCTTGTCCACCGAGTGCGGTCTCGGCCGCCACTCCGCCGAACAACTCGAAGCCGTCCTGAGCACGTGGCGGGAACTGAGCGCCAGTTTCGAGCCGGTGCCGGCTATCTGAGAACCCGGCGCTCTGGGCGACCAGGGTCATCTCGACGGGACCGGCGGTCCCGCCCCCTGCTGCTCGGCGCGGCTAGTCCGTGCGCCCGGCGACCCCGGCCGTCCAGCTGCTGCAGGCGAACTTCCAGGGCTGCAAGGTCAGCCGACATTCTTGCTTCCCTTTCGTGGCTTCAGAGTTCTTCGACGAGCTCGCGTAACGATGCCAGCTGCTCACAGTAGTGATCGACCGAGGATGCGGCCACCGTGCACGTCACGCCCGTGGCGCCGACGCCGCGCAGGGTTCTGAGCCGCTTCAGGCATGCGGCGCGTGCCCCCGGATCGAGCGGACCGACAGGCAGGATCACGTCGAACCTGTCCGGAATATCTTGCGCAGCGAGCATTTCGGCAATCTCGACTGATCTCAGCCCGAAGGGCATCCACCCGTCGGCGAGTGTCACCGCGCGACGCAGCGAACGCCGGCTGCGGCCGCCCACCCAGATAGGCACCCGGGGTTGCACGGCGCTCGGCTCGACGACTATTGCCTCGTAGCGGTAGAACTCGCCGCGATAGGAGGGTTCGCGCACCGACAGTGACGAGCGCAGTGCGCGGATGGCGTCGTCGGCCCTGGCGCCGCGGTCCCCCCATGTCGCGCCGAGCATGTCGAATTCCGCACGCAGCGATCCGACGCCGACGCCGAGGACAAGCCGTCCGTCGCTGACCCGATCAAGGGTGCCATAGCGTTTCGCGATCTCCAGCGGGTGGTGATAGCCGAGGACGAGGACCGAGGTGGCCAGCCGGATGCGAGTGGTCCGGGCCGCCAGAAAGCCGAAGGTGGCCAACGGGTCCCAGTACACCGCGCCGCGGACCGCGGCGTCGTCGACAGGAACGGCGACGTGCTCCGAACAGGTCAGGTAGTCGAACCCCAGGCGGTCGGCGGTTTCGGCGATGCGGGCGACGTCCTCGATGTCGGCGGCCCGTTCCCAGGGACTGGCCGCCGCGGGTGTCTGCACCACAACAGGCGTCGAGAGTCCGATGAGCACTGCTCCGTTATAGCCGTGGCACACCGGGGAGCTCGCGGCGGGTCTCGCCCCCTGGATCACGATTATTGAGCGGAACAGCCACACCGGTCTTCATTGCGGGCGGTAACGCCGAACAAGCAGCGCGCGGCAGTGCGCCCGACCGGGCGGCCGTCGTGCTCGGCGCTCACGAGACGATCAAGCACCTCACGGGCCGATCGGCCCCGTGATCGAGTCACACCGTCTCGGGAAGCCTTGCTCCGGTGGCCATTTCGGCGAACTGGCGCATGAGCCGCAGCGCGGTCGCCCGGTCGAACTGGGGATCGCGCGCGACGATGCGGTACCCGAAATAGTCCTCCATCGCCATCAACGACATCGCGATGTCCACGGCCCCACCGGTCAACGTGAACGCCCCGGCCTCGGCACCGGCGTTCAACAGGTCCCGGTAGAGGCCGACCTGACGGTGGTAGATGCCCTGCACGTCGGCCCGCCGGTCGAGCTCGAAGCCCGCCGCCAGCACGGCGCGCCAGATAGCCCGCCACTCGGCGTCCTCGGGTCCGGTGGGCAGACCCCCCGCGATGGTCACCGCCAGCTGCGCGGGAGGATCTCCGGCCTCGGCGGCCAGTCGCAGCCGTTCATCGTAGAAGCGGACATCCGAGCGCAGCGCCAACTCCGCCAGCAGCGCCGGCATGTCCTTGAAGTAGTACCGCACCGCGTTGGTGGTCAGCCCCAGTTCGGCCGCCACGTCGGCGAGCTTGAGGGTGGCCAGATCGTGGCGTTCGATGAGCGCGATCGCCGCATCCATGATGTCGCCCCGCCGTTCCACCTGCCGATTCGGCCGCGCCATGCCGTGGTCACCTCCCCCGCTGCCGGATGTCAGTCGAACCTATTCTGCCGTTCCTCTTGCGTCCGGGATCACACGGGCGCATAGTTCTTTTCCAAATTGGAAAAGAACTTACCGGAACGAGCGTGATCAGTGCGTGCCAGAGACCTCGGCGTCGTCATCGGGGAACATCCCACCGGCCCGGCCAACGCCATCACCGACGTCGCAGGCGTGCGGGTCGGACACACCACCCTTGATGCCGACGGGCCCCCGGCTGTGCACACCGGGGTGACTGTCGTGGTCCCCCACGACGACATCTGGACCGAACCGGTGTTCGCCGGCTCGCACCGGCTCAACGGCAGCGGCGAGCTGACCGGACTGGAATGGATCCGCGAATCCGGCGAGCTCACCTCCGCCATCGGGCTCACCAACACCCACAGTGTCGGCGTGGTCCGCGACGAACTGGTGGCCGCCCAGGTGCGCGCCCGCGGCGAGGGCCTCTACTGGTCACTGCCGGTGGTCGGCGAGACCTACGACGGTCTGCTCAACGACATCAACGGGTTTCACGTCCGGCCCGAGCACGTGCGCTCCGCCCTCGACGCCGCCTCCTCCTCCGCGCCTGCCGAGGGCAACGTCGGCGGCGGCACCGGGATGATCTGCCACGGGTTCAAGGGCGGCATCGGCACCTCGTCGCGCGTCACCGACACCGCCGCCGGCCCGTACACGGTGGGCGTGCTCGTGCAGGCCAATCACGGCCGCCGCGAACGACTCCGGATCAACGGCGTCCCCGTCGGCGAACTGATCGGCCCGTCCGAGGTCCCGCTGCCGGACCTGCCGGCCCGGTACGAGCCCGGATCAGGCTCCATCATCGTCATCGTCGCCACCGACGCACCCCTGCTCCCCCACCAGTGCACCCGGCTGGCCCAGCGCGCGGCGCTGGCGGTGAGCCGTCTCGGCGGCACCGGGGAGCAGTACAGCGGCGATCTCATGCTGGCGTTCTCCACCGGCAACCGCGGTATCCCGCCCTATGCGTGGCACGAGGATCCGGCCGCCTCCCGGCCCGAGGTCACACTGCGAATGGTCGCTCCCCAGTTGATGACCCGGCTGTTTGATCTCACGATCGAAGCCACCGAGGAAGCCATCGTCAACGCGATGGTCGCCGCCACCACGATGACCGGCTGTCACGGCTTCACCGCCCACGCACTGGACCACGACCTGCTGCGGCAGGCGATGCGTATCAACACCCCTCAACCCCAGGAGATTTCGTGACCACTACACCTACCAGAACCGACGGGCGGCGCCTCACCGGGCACCTCGGACCCGTCGGCATCGTGTTCATGGTCGTCGCGGCGGCCGCGCCGCTGACGGTGATCGGCGGCAACATGCCGTTGGCGATGGGACTCGGCAACGGCGCGGGCGCGCCGATGGGGTTCGTGATCGCCGCGTTGGTGCTGCTGGTGTTCAGCGTCGGGTTCGTGACGATGACGCCGTATGTGCCCGAGGCCGGTGCGTTCTTCTCCTACGTCACCGTGGGTCTGGGAGAACGGATGGGCAAGGGTATCGCGGTGGTGGCACTGATCGCCTACACCGCCATCCAGATCGGCATCTACGGCTACATCGGATGGGCGATCAACGACACGGTGATCCACTACGGCGGACCCGTGATCCCTTGGCCTGTCTACTCGTTCGGTGTGCTGGCGATCGTCGCCGTGCTGGGTTACCGGCACATCGAGCTCAGCGCCAAGGTGCTTGGGGTGGCGCTGGCCCTCGAGATCGGCATCGTCGTGGTGCTCGACGCCGTGATGGTCGCCAATCCCGGCCCGGCCGGCGTCACGCTGGCCTCCTTCGATCCCGCCGTGTTCACCAGCGGAACCATCGGCATCGCGATCCTGTTCGCCCTCACCGGGTTCATCGGCTTCGAGTCGACCGCGGTGTTCCGTGACGAGGCTCGCGACCCGGAGCGCACCATTCCCCGCGCCACCTATGCCGCGGTCATCCTGATCGGCGCGTTCTACGCGATCACGGTGTGGGCGTTCGTCGTTGCGATCGGCCCGGATCAGGTGGGCGCGGTCGCGCAGCGCACCCTCGACGGAGAAGGCAACATGCTGCTGGACACCACCGGAGACATGCTGGGCACCGTCGGCCGCGACATCGTCAACGTCCTGTTGCTGACCAGCCTGTTCGCGTGTGTGCTGTCGTTCCACAACGTGATCGCCCGCTACCAGTTCGTGCTGGCCGGCAAGGGCCTGCTGCCGGCCCGGCTGGCCAAGGTGCACGACAACCATGAGTCGCCGTCGTTCTCGTCGGTGGTGCAGACCGTCACCGCCACCCTCATCATCGCGGTGTTGGCGATCCTCGGAATCGACCCGCTGGTCGGGGTTTTCGGGTCGATGGCCGGTGTCGCGACGGTCGGGATGGTCACCCTGATGCTCACCACGTCGATCGCCGTGCTGGTCTTCTTCCTGCGCCACCGCGACCGGGTGTCGGGCCGGGTCTGGACCACGCGGATCGCTCCGGCACTGGCGGTGGCCGGTCTGCTGGCCAGCCTGTGGCTGGTGTTGTCGAACTTCACGCTGGTCACCGGCGGCAGTGCGACATTGAGCACCGTCCTGGCCGCGGTTCCGTTCGCAGGCCTGATCGTCGGCTTCCTGGCCTGGCGACCCTCACGCTCGTTGTCGCCGGCGGAATGATCAGGTGACCTCATTGAGGCTGGCGGGCTCGATGCGTTGCCGCGCGTCGAGCACCATCAGCGCCACCGACAGCGAGGTCATCGATTCGGCATCGTCGAGGTCGACACCCAGGGTCTGTTCGATGGTCGCCAACCGCTTGTAGAGGGCCGGTCTGCTGATGTGCAGCCGCTGGGCCAGCGCTGCTTTGTTGCCCGCGAGGCCGAGGTATTCGCGGAGCACCTCGACGTCCGCGGCCGCCCCGCGGTCGAGCAGGGGTTTGAGTTCGGTCTCGGCGAACCGCTGCACGCGTGGATCGTCGCGCAGCAAGGCCATCAGGCCGCGCAACCGGACGTCGGAGGCGCGGAAGTACGGCCGCGCGCTGTCTCGCATCGCCAGCGCGACCTCAGCGACGTGGGCGGCCTCGGCCAGACCGCGGATGGCGTCGGTGACGTCGACTTCCGGTGTACCCACCGCGCACACCGAGCGAGCGATGCCGTCGACCCGGCGCAGCTCCTTGTGCAGCCGCGCGCCGAGCTCGGCGAGCGCCTTGTCCGGGCCGCCGCGCGCGGTGTTGACGGTGAGCAGTGCCGCGATCTCCCCGTCGCGGCGGCCGGCGAAGACACCGGTGTGGCCGGCGACGTTGACGGTGTGGGCGACGGCGTCGAGCAGCGAGATGTTGCGTCGTTGCGCAGCAAGCGGATCGGTGGACGTCCCGGTGCGCTCGACACGGACGACCACCGGGTGGTAGCGCGCCGCCTTGCGCAGCCCGAGGGCGTGCGCGCGTGCCGCGGCCTCCCGCTCGTCGGCCACCCGGCCGCCCAGCACGTCGTCGATCAGTCCGCTCTGCGCCTGCTGGCGAAGACCGGTGTTGTTCCGCTCGATCATGCGGTTGAGCGCCAGCGCCGCCGAGGCCCGTTCGAGCACCATCGTCGCCCGGGCCCGGTCGGCCGGTGTCATCGGTACGATCAGCCGACCCCACTCTTCGCCGCGCGGTCCGACCGCGGTGAGCACCCACTGCTCGGGACCTCCGCCGGCCGTTGGGCTGCGGCGCGACCGGCTCTCCCAGTCATCAAGCAGGGCCGCGGTTTTCGCGCCGCTGGCGGACACTGCGATGGCCTGGTGGGCAAGATCCTCCAGGACGACCGGCAGGTCGAGGATCCGGGCCGCCGCATCGACGATGCCCGCCACCGAGGCCCGCTTCATACTCAGCTCGGTGAACACTTCATGGACTCGCCGGTCGAACGCGACCTCGTCGTACTGTTCGGCGACGATGCGCCGGTGCACGACCTCGGTCACGTCGACGAACCTGATCTGCCGGTGCAGTACGACCAATGCGAGGTCGAGCTTCCCGGCCAGTGCCGTCAAGGATGCGGGAAGCGCCGGCATGCGGGCACCGAGTTCGACGACGACTCCCAACGCGCCGGCGTCGGCCAATCCCTGAAGGTAGCGTGTCGGTGTGCGGCCCAGACCGGCCCCGGTGGTCAGCACCAGCTCACCGCCCTGCAGCAGCGAGGACAGGTCGGCCACGCCGCCGACGTGCAGCCAACGGACCGGCTCGGACCATCGGCACCGGCTGAGGATCTCGGGAGATCCCCGCTGGACCACGGGCAGCTCGACGACTTCGCCCACCGTCACGGCCATTTACGCAGTGTAAGCGATCCCGCGGATATAGATACGACGTGTAAGGGTGCGAAGAGCCTCCGGAGGCCCACACTGGACACCATGACGACGACCATTGGGCATTGGGTTGATAACAAGATGTTTGCCGGCGAGTCCTCCGCGACGGCGCCGGTGACCAATCCGGCCACCGGTGTGGTGACCGGTCAGGTCGCGCTGGCCAGCGTCGCCGACGCCCAGCAGGTGATCGATGCGGCCGCCGCCGCGTTCCCGGCCTGGCGGGACACCTCGCTGGCCAAACGCACCCAGGTGCTGTTCGCCTTCCGGGAGCTGCTCAACGAGCGCAAGGGTGAACTGGCCGAGATCATCACCAGCGAGCACGGCAAGGTCGTCTCCGACGCCCTCGGCGAGGTCAGCCGCGGCCAGGAAGTCGTCGAGTTCGCCTGCGGCATCCCCCACCTGCTCAAGGGCGGCTACACCGAGAACGCCTCGACCAACGTCGACGTGCACTCCATCCGCCAACCCCTGGGCCCGGTCGCGATCATCTCCCCGTTCAACTTCCCCGCCATGGTGCCGATGTGGTTCTTCCCGATCGCCATCGCCGCCGGCAACACCGTGGTCCTCAAACCCAGCGAGAAAGACCCCAGCGCCGCGCTGTGGCTGGCCGAGCTGTGGAAACAAGCCGGCCTGCCCGCCGGGGTGTTCAACGTCCTGCAAGGCGACAAGACCGCCGTCGACGAACTGCTCACCAACCCCAAAATCAAATCTGTGAGCTTTGTCGGGTCCACCCCGATCGCCCAGTACGTCTACGCCACCGGCACCGCCGCCGGCAAGCGCGTCCAGGCCCTGGGCGGAGCCAAAAACCACGCCGTGATCCTGCCCGACGCCGACCTGGATCTGGCCGCCGACGCGATGGTCAACGCCGGCTTCGGCTCCGCCGGCGAACGCTGCATGGCCATCTCCGCCTGCGTGGCCGTCGGCCCCATCGCCGACGACCTGGTCGCCAAGATCACCGAACGCACCACCGGGCTCAAGATCGGCGACGGCACCCGCAACACCGACATGGGTCCGCTGGTCACCAAGGCCCACCGCGACAAAGTCGCCTCCTACATCGACGCCGGCGAAGCCGCCGGCGCCAAAGTCGTCGTCGACGGCCGCACCGTCCAGGCCGACGGTGATCAGGACGGGTTCTGGCTGGGCCCCACCCTGCTCGACAACGTCACCCCCGACATGAGCGTCTACACCGACGAGATCTTCGGCCCCGTCCTGTCGGTCGTGCGGGTGGACACCTACGACCAGGCCCTGGACCTGATCAACACCAACCCCTACGGCAACGGCACCGCGATCTTCACCAACGACGGCGGCGCAGCCCGACGCTTCCAAAACGAGGTCGAAGTCGGCATGGTCGGCATCAACGTGCCCATCCCCGTTCCCATGGCCTACTACAGCTTCGGCGGCTGGAAAGCCTCCCTGTTCGGCGACAGCCACGCCCACGGCACCGACGGCATCCAATTCTTCACCCGCCAAAAAGCCATCACCACCCGCTGGCTCGACCCCAGCTCGCGCTCCGGGGGCAGCATTGACCTCGGCTTCCCCGAAAACAGCTAACCCCCCCACCCCCACAGTCCGCGAGCGTGCGTGTCCGCAACCGACACGCCGCCCGCAGACCCAACTTCACGCACCCTCGCGCCGACGGCTTTCCACCTCCCCTGTTGCCAAAGGATCGATTGTGACCATCACTGAACAGCCCACCGACCTCACCTCGCTGCCCACCGGCGAGGACATCGATGCGGCCATCGCCCGCGGGCAGCGCGCCTACGAACTGGACCGCAAGCACGTGTTCCATTCGTGGTCGGCGCAGGCGCAGATCAACCCGATGACGGTGCTGGCCGCGCAGGGTTCCTACGTCTGGGACGGCGACGGCAACAAGCTGCTGGACTTCTCGTCGCAGCTGGTGAACACCAACATCGGCCATCAGCACCCGAAAGTCGTTGCCGCCATTGCCGAGCAGGCCGCGAAGCTGTGCACGATCGCCCCTCAGCACGTCAACGACGCGCGATCGGAAGCGGCCCGACTGGTCGCCGAGCGCACCCCGGGTGACCTGAACCGGATCTTCTTCACCAACGGCGGCGCGGACGCCGTCGAGCACGCGGTGCGGATGGCCCGGCTGCACACCGGCCGCTACAAGGTGCTCTCGCGCTACCGCTCCTATCACGGTGGCACCGAGACCGCGATCAACCTCACCGGTGACCCCCGCCGCTGGCCCAACGACCACGGCAACGCCGGGATCGTGCACTTCAACGGCCCGTTCCTGTACCGGTCGACGTTCCACGCCGAGACCGAGGAGCAGGAAAGCCAGCGCGCGCTGGAGTATCTCGACCGGTTGATCCAGATGGAAGGACCGTCGACGATCGCGGCGATCATCCTGGAGTCGGTTCCGGGCACCGCGGGCATCATGGTGCCCCCGCCCGGCTACATGGCCGGGGTCCGCGACATCTGTGACCGCTACGGCATCGTGTTCATCGCCGACGAGGTGATGGCCGGCTTCGGCCGTACCGGAACGTGGTTCGCCATCGAGAACTTCGACGTCGTGCCCGATCTGATCACCTTCGCCAAGGGCGTCACCTCCGGTTACATCCCGCTCGGCGGCGTCGCGATCAACGATGCGATCTACTCGACCTTCGCCGACCGGGCTTATCCGGGTGGCCTGACCTACTCCGGCCATCCGCTGGCGACCGCCTGCGCGGTCGCGACGATCAACGCGATGGAAGACGAAGGCATGGTGGCCAACGCTGCCCGCATCGGCGAGCAGGTGCTCGGACCGGGTCTGCGCGATCTCGCCGCCCGGCACCGCTCGGTCGGCGAAGTCCGCGGCCTCGGGGTCTTCTGGGCGATCGAGCTGGTCGCCGACCAGGCGACCCGCGAGCCGCTCGCTCCCTACGGCGGGTCCAGCCCGGCGATGGCGGCGGTGCTGGCGGCGTGCAAGTCGGGCGGCATGCTGCCGTTCGCGAACTTCAACCGCATCCATGCCGTGCCGCCGTGCAATGTCACCGACGACGAAGTGGCCGAAGGACTTCGGATCCTGGACGCCGCGCTGACCGTCGCCGACGAGTATGCCGTCTGAGTCACCCGTCCCGCACCTGACGTATTGGTGATCGCCCTTCCTCCACCCGTTGCCCGGGTGGCGGAGGGGCGATCTGCGTATCCGAGGACGTCAACCGGCACACAGGTATCCGCGTTCGACGATGGGCGCTGACGAGGGCCTGTCGGTGCCTCCCCTTGAACACTGCGACGAATTGATGTCGCCCAACCTGATCCGAGCGGTGACCGACGCGGACTGAGTGGCATCGACACGACGTGTGAGCGCGGTGTCCTCCAACGACAACGAGGACCGGCCACCGATGGTGGGCCGGTCCTCGTCGCGGATGGCTGCGATCAGGGCTGCGTCTGCCCCGGAATCCCCTCGTAGGCGATATCGCCGGTCTCCAGGTTCTTCTTGATCAGCTCGGACAACCCGTCGAGGAACTGCTGCCGCTCGGTCACCACGTGCTGGATCGCGACGTCGACGTTGTCCTTGGTGATGGCGGGCATGATGTACACCGGCTCGGTGTTGACTTCCTCGCCCTTCGCCAGCGCGTTGGCCACGGCAAGGCCGGCCGCCAGTTCGACGGTGCCGTTCTGCAGCGACGTCCCGATGAACTCACCGCTCTTGACGGCGTTGAGGCCGTCCTCGATGCCGTCGATACCCACGATCGGCGCGCCGGTGCGGCCGGACTCCTTGAGCGCCTGCAGCGCTCCCAGACCCATGTCGTCGTTCTCGGCGACCACACCGTCGATCTGGTTGCCGAAGCCGGAGATCCAGTTCTTCATCTTGTTGACGGCCTCATCGCGCTTCCAGTTCGCGGTGTCCATGGCCAGCACCTTGATATCCGGGTAGTTGGCCAGCACGTTGTTGATGCCCTTGGTGCGATCGATCTCACCGGACTGTCCCACCGGTCCCTGCAGGATCACGATGTTGCCGCGACCACCGAGCGCATCGGCCATCATCTGCATTTCCTGCTCACCGGCGGCCACATCGTCGGGCTGCACGTTACCGGCGACGTCCGGGCTGTTCAGCGCCGCGTTCACCGGCACCAACGGAATGCCCTTCTCCTTGGCGGTGGCCACCTGCGGGCCCAACGAATCCGCCTGCACCGGAACGACGATGATCGCGTCGACACCCTGGTTGATCATCGAGTCGACCTGGTTGGCCTGGGTGGAGACGTCCAGATTGGCCGAGTTCCAGATCAGTTCGATGTTGTTGTCCTTGGCGTAGGCCTCCATGCCTTCCTTGCCCGCGGTGATGAACGAACTCATGTCGTACACCGAGACACCGATGCGGGTGGTGTCATTGTTGGCCGTCGTGTCACCCGCGCCGCAGGCGGTCAGGCCGAGGCCGAGGGCGCCCACCGAGGCGATCGCCGCGATTCTGGTGGTCAGTCTCATGTCATTCTCTCTTTTCGATTGCAGTGATTCGAGGTTGAAAGGCCCTGCGACGGTCAGTGTTCGGTAGTCAGGTTCGCCTCCTGGATGACCACACGTCGACCGCGACCGCGGCGACGATCAACACGCCTTTGATGACGTCCTGCCAGTAGGCGGGGACCACGAGGATGTCGAGACCGTTGTTCAGCGTCATGATCATGAACAGCCCGAGCGTCGTGCCCCAGATACTGCCGCGACCACCCATCAGGCTGGCACCACCGATCACCACGGCGGCGATGGCGTCGAGTTCGTAACCGTGTCCGAGGTTGGGCGGTCCCGAGATGACGCGCGAAGCCAGCATCACGCCGGAGAGCCCGGCCAGCAGACCCGAGAACGCATACACGCTGAACAGCACGTTCTTGGCGTTGATGCCGGCGAGTTCGGCGGCGTTGCGGTTGCCGCCGACGGCGTACACCCGCATGCCGTAGGACGTGCGTTTCATGATGATGGCGAGCGAGACGATGCCGATGATCATCAGCAGCACCGGGATCTGCAGGCCCAGGATCTTGGTGTTCGCGATCGAGCCGAATTCGGCTGGCAGGCCGTTGATCGGTGCGCCGCCGCCGATGACGTAGGCCACGCCGGAGCCGGCCGTCAAGGTGCCCAGCGTCGCGATGAACGGTGGCACGTTGATGCGCGACACCAGAACTCCGTTGATGCAGCCAAATGCCAGACCGACGGCCATCGCCACCGTGACCGTCATCCAGACCTGCCCGGGGTTCGCCTTGGCCGTCGCCGCACCAGCCATCGCCGACACCGCGATCACGCTGCCCACCGACAGGTCGATGCCGCCGGTGAGGATCACCAGCGTCTGGCCCAGTGCGATCAACGCGAAGGGAGCGGCCGCGACCAGGATGGTCACGAGATTCTCGGGTGTCGCGAAACGCGCGCTGCGGTAGCTGAAGTAAGCGATCACCAGCAGCACCACGATCACCATCGAGTAGCGCAATGCAACGCCCGAGAACCATTGCCGCGAGAAGAGTTTCACCGGCTCGCCGGTGACCGGCGACGCCACCGTCGGGGCCTTGGACGGCCCGGGGGGCTGCTGGTCTGCGTCGACGTCGGTCGTCATGGTGCCTCCTGCTGCGTCGTGGTCTTGGTTCCGCCGTCCAGTGCCGTCGCCAGGCGGAACACCGATTCCTGCACTTCGGGATGATCGAGGGCATCACGGTCGAGCTCGCCGACCAGGGCGCCGCCCCGCATGACGAAGGCCCGGTGTGACAGGCCCACGATCTCGGGCATATCCGACGACGCCATCAGCACCGCCATCCCCTGGGCAGCGAATTCGGTTACTATACGGTAAATCTCACTGCGCGCACCGACGTCGACTCCTCGAGTGGGCTCATCCAGCAGCAGCACGTTCACATCGCCGGTGAGCCAGCGCGCGAGCACCACCTTCTGCTGGTTGCCGCCGGACAGCGTGCCGACCTCCTGTCCGAGCCCGCGGCTGCGCAGCCCCACCGACGACATCACATCCGACACCGCCTTGGTGCGGGCTTTACCGCGCAACCAGCCCGCAAGGGAGAACGACGACAACCGCGGCAAAGTCCCGTTGTCCAGCACGCTCATCGACAGCACGGCACCGGAGAGCTTGCGGTCTTCGGGCACGATGGCCATACCGGCGGTGATCGCCGCGGCGGGATGATTGCGTTTGACCACCTTGCCCCGCACGGTGATCACACCCGCAGTGCTGGTGCGGGCACCGAAGATCGCTTCCAGCAGTTCGGTTCGTCCGGCTCCGACAAGGCCTGCCAGCCCGACGATCTCACCCGCCTTCACCGTGAATGAGACGGGCCCGGTAGCACCTTCGACCTGAAGATCGCGCACCTCCAGTACCGGCTCGGTGCCCGGGGTCGGCCGGTCGGGGAACACCGCGTCGAGTTCCCGGCCGATCATCGCCGTGACGATCTCGTCGTCGGTGATGTCATCGATGCCCTTGTCGAGGATCAGCCCACCGTCACGCAGCACCACCACCCGGTCGGCGATGGCGCGGATCTCGGCCATCTTGTGGGTGGTGTAGACCATCGCGACGCCGTGCTCACGCAGGGTGCGCACCACTTTGTAGAGGCCTTCCACCTCGCGCTCGGAGATCGCCGATGTGGGTTCGTCGAGCATGACGACCCGGGCGCCGGTGCGGGCAGCCTTGACGATCTCGACGATCTGACGAAGGCCGACGGGCAGACTTCCCATCCGCGCCGACGGGTTGATCTCGAGGCCGAACACGCCCAGCGCGTCACGGGCCTCGTCGATCATCGCTCGCCGATTCAGGAATGGACCGATCTTGAGTTCCCTACCGACGTAGAGGTTCTCATAGACCGTCATGTCCTCGATCGAGGCCAATTCCTGCGGCACGATCGCCACCCCATGCCGGACCGCGTCCTTGGTGTTACCCGGGGTCAGGGTGGTTTCCCCCACCTGCACCACACCGTGATCGGCGGTGTACTGCCCGCTGATGATCTTCATCAGTGTCGACTTGCCGGCCCCGTTCTCACCGGCCAGCGCGGTGACGGTGCCGGGGTGCAGTTCCAGCTCGATACCTTTGAGCACCGGCACCCCACCGAAGCTCTTGTGAATGTCGGTGCAGCGCAACAGCGACTGCGTGACGGTACCCGATGCCGGGGCATGTGCAGCGTTCACGCGGGCACCACGATCGATTTGAGGCTGGCCGGATCGGAGTCGCTGTCGAGTGCGTCACCGACGTGCTCGAGGTCGTAGCGGCCTGTCACCATACCGTCCAGGTCGATGGCGCCACTGGCGACGAGATGAATTGCGGCGGGCCAAGTGTCGGTGTAACGGAACACCCCGGTCACGGTGATCTCATGGTTCGCGATGTGGCTGACCGGCAGCGCATATTCGTCGGCGCCCATGCCGACGAGCACCACGTGTCCGGCCGGCCCGACCGCCTTGATTCCGCTGACGACGGCGGCCGGCACGCCGGTGGCATCGACGAAGGCGTCGACCGGCTCGATCGCGGTGACGTCCACGATACCCCTGCCGATCATTCGACGAGGACAAGGACGACACATGACACCCAACACCGAACCGGTTGTGGACCTGGACTTTCCATTGAGCGACAAGGTTGCGGTGGTGACCGGCGGCGGCTCAGGCATCGGCGCGGCGATCGTCGCCGCATTCGCGGCGAAGGGCGCCCGGATAGCCGTCGTCGACCTCGACGGCGCGGCCGCCGCGGCACGGGCCGCCGAGGCCGGACCGGACAGTCGCGGATTCGCCTGCGACGTAGCCGATCCCACCTCCGTAACCGCCACGGTGAATTCCGTGGTCGACGCTTTCGGCCGCATCGACATTCTGGTCAACAGCGCCGGGGTCGTCATGCTCGCCCCCGCCGAAGATCTGCCGCTCGACGCCTGGGACAAGACCATCGACATCAACCTCAAGGGCACCTTCCTGATGTGTCAGGCCGCGGGCAGGCACATGCTCGCGGCGGGCCGCGGCGCGATCGTGAACACGGCGTCACAGGCGGCAACGGTCGCCCTTGATCAGCACGTCGCCTACTGCGCGTCGAAATTCGGTGTGGTCGGGGCGTCGAAGGTGCTGGCGGCCGAGTGGGGTCCCCGCGGCGTCCGCGTCAACACGATCTCACCGACAGTGGTGCTCACCGAACTCGGCCGCAAGGCCTGGGACGGACCGCGCGGCGACGAACTGAAGAAGCTCATCCCGATGGGCCGCTTCGCCTACCCCGACGAGATCGCGGCGGCCGCAGTGTATCTCGCCTCAGACGCGGCGGGCATGATCACCGGTGCCGACCTGCTCATCGACGGCGGCTACACCATCAAGTGAATTGACGGTGGGCGCACACCAGTCCAGTCGTGCGGCCGGAACCCCGCGCCGCCGCCAACTGCTCCCCCGTCCCCGCACGAACGCCATATGGGCAGGAAGTGCAGCTGCTGCGGCTGTGTTAGCGAGGGTTTCAAGATCGGCGATGACTACTTCCCTGCCAAAGCCGTTCAACCGGTGAACCGTGGCGGATACGACGAGGCCGAAGCCGACGGTATCAAGCACCGCTTCCGATATGAACAAGGATTCGGCGCGAACGCACCGCGGGCGTCCCGTGCATGGAGTTCGCCGCCGGTGTTCTACATGCGCTCGGCGGCAGCGTCAGTCATCTCTTTGACGGCTAGGAATTTGTTCCGCGGTCGCGTATACCGTTCGCCGCGAACACGTTCGGCCCGGTCGATCCGCTTCCATCCTTGCCAGTCAACGGGTTCTGCTCCGCGCTCCGCCATCAAGCTGTCGAGGGCGGTACGTTCTGGGCGGGGGGTATCCGGTAACACACCGGCGTTGAAGTCGGCGAGAAGCGCCGCGACGGTTTCGGCGGCGCACATCCGGTTTGAGCCGATGACTCCGCGTGGTCCGCGCTTGATCCATCCCGTGACGTAGACGCCCGGCAACGGAGCGCCGGCATCGTCCACGACGCGGCCGCCATCATTGGGCACGGTCGCTGTCGCGGCGTCGAACGGCAGGTTCGGAATCGGCCTGCCGGAGTATCCGATCGAGTGGAGCACCAGACCAGCAGCGAGGTCGTCGGTGACGCCGTCGCGCGATACGCGGACGCCCTCTGCACGGCCACTGCCCAGGACTTCGAGTGGGGTGGAGTGGAAACGGAAGACGATGGTCTTGTTACCGGGATGGTTGGGCGTCTCTGCATATTCGCGGCAGAGTTGCAGTTTGGTTTTGGTAATCATGTCGTCGCCATCTGAGGGATCCAAACTTGAGGGCGCACAGTCGATAGCGACGTCTACGCCGTCGAGGTGCGCGAGAGCGAGAAACTCGCCGACGGAGAATGCTGCATCGCGTGGGCCGCGCCGGCCGATGATGACGACTTCCTCGATACCGGACTGTGCGACGGCGTTGAAGGCATGCTCGGCGATATCGGTGGCGGCGAGGTGTTGCCGGTCGGCGAGCAGTACTCGTGCCATGTCAAGTGCGACGTTGCCGTTGCCGAGGATGACCGCACGCGAAGATTCGAGGTCGAATTGATGGTCAGCGTGATCGGGGTGGCCGTTGTACCAGCCGACGAAATTTGCCGCAGGGTGACTACCAGTCATGTCCGCGCCAGGTATGGCCAACGTCCTGCCCGAGGAGGCTCCAACAGCGTAGATCACGGCGTGGTGGTGTTGGAGCAATTCGTCATGACTAATGTGCTGGCCCACTTCGACATTGAAGTAGCATTGCGCGCGCGTCGATGCTAGGGCTCGATCGAAGAGGCCGACGACGGCCTTGGTGGCCTGGTGATCCGGGGCGACTCCGGCGCGGATGAGACCAAAAGGTGTGGGTAAACGCTCGAACATCGAGATTTCTACCCCGTCCACGGCGATGAGGTCGGCCGCGGCATAGCAGGCGGCCGGCCCCGTGCCCACGATCGCTACGCGAAGCGCTCCCGCAGCGACCGGGCTGTGCTGCTGCTCCACCCAGGGACCGTCAGTCTCTTCCTGATGTTGCTCGAAGTAGGCCGCATTGATGTCGGCGAAACGCGCCTGGCTGGGCGGCAGGTCGTCGACATAGTCGATGGCGCCGACAGGACACTCCTCCATGCACGCCCCGCAGTCGATGCATGCCTCTGGATCGATGTACAGCATCTCCGCGGCCGCCAGCGCTGCGCCCCCCGTGGGGCGGATGCAGTCGACCGGACACACGGGAACGCAACTGGCGTCCTTGCAGCAGTTCTGCGTGATCACGTACGCCACGGCGTGCTCCTGTCTTTCCTAGGACTGAATGCGCCTGCTGGCTTCGTCACCGGGTGTCGGCCAACCCCCAATGCCAGGCTGACCACTACTTGCGACGCCATAACTGGACACTTGTCTAGTGTAATAGGGTCTGTGATAGCTTTGCAAAAGAGGCTCGTGGCGCTGCTTCATCGCAGCTAGAGGGCTATGGTTGCCACCTTCGAGCTCACAGAACCAGCCAGCAGTCGAGATCAGCGATGACCGTACACACCCAAACAAATAGACAGGTGTCCAATGCAGCTCAGGGCGGTTCAATCGAAGGGAGCCGACGTTGGCTTCCCCTAGCGAGTTCCCCGGCCCCTGTAATCATGGCGATTGGCTGGGAAGTTCCAACCCCGCTGACGGTCAAGGTGCGGCTCTGCCCGAAGAGGCCTTGACCACCGACAGTCAGCGCACGCGACGATCACGGATTCTGGACGCCGCGGTCGAGATCGCGAGACGCGGTGGATACGACCGTGTGCACATGCGCGACATTGCCGAAGGGGCAGACGTCTCGCTCGCCACGGTCTATCAATACTTCCCGTCGAAAGTGCATTTGTTGACCATCGCGTTGTCGCGGGAGCTGCTGCGCTTCGACTCTTTTCTCCTCGATGACTTGCAGGGCGTCGAAGACCCCTTCGCGCGGTTGAGGCTTGTTGTATGGCGCCTCATCAACGGCATGGAGGAGTCCGACCGGGTGACCGAGGCACTGGCTCACGCATACGTGGCTTCACACGCCGCGGCTGCAGCGGAAGCCGATACGGTGCGCCGCCAGACCACTGAGCTGTTCGCCCATCAGATAAGTCGTTGTTCGCACGCCGATTTCGTGCCGATGAGCGTCACCGCCGAAGTGCTCGCCGATGTCTGGACCTCAGAGATTCTCGGCCTGGTGCAGGGACCCAGGACCTACGCGGACATACGCCGCCGCCTGAGCACAGTCATCGACCTGGTCGCCCGAGGGCGCAGCGCCGGTGCACACCAAGCAACCCCGATGGGCTTCGCCGACAGCGCCGCACCAATCGAGAGCAACGGTTCACATGACTGAGATGACAGCCGGCTTCGACACCAACGGGTACCTGGAGGCAATGCTGGGCGGATACCGCGCCCGTGTCGCCCCGGTCAATGTGAACCATCGCTACGTCGGCGCCCAATCTGTTCCCGAATCGACGGCAGCTTCGCGACGGGGGCCCCGCCCGAGGGGATGTGCAGCGCTGGCTCATCCTCACCCGAGCCGCCTGTACCCGGCGACCTCGTCAGTCGGTGTGGAAGATGACCGGAAGGTGTGTGGGGCCGCGAAGTGAACTGTTCGTCGACCAGGACGTGGGTCCGGCCGGCGAGATTCGGCTGACGCGGTTGACAAGCTCGCGCAACACGGCGTGGGCTTCCATGCGCGCGAGTGGAGCGCCGAGGCACATGTGGGCACCGTAGCCGAACGCCACGTGCATGCGGGGGTTGCGATCCACGCGATAGGTGTCGGGGTCGTCGAATACGAGGGGGTCGCGGTTGGCGGCTCCAAACGACAGCAGCACTCGTGAGCCGGACGGAATGGTTACCTCCCCCACCTCATACGGCGCCCGGGTGTAGCGGTAGAGGTTTTGAATGGGGCTGGTGTAGCGCAGCTGCTCCTCGATGGCCATGGGAATGAGCTCAGGTTGAGCGCGAATCCTGCTGTACTGATCGGGCTCTCGCGCCAGTGTGTCGATGAGGCCGCCGATCAGATTGGTGGTGGTCTCGTTGCCGGCAATGAGCAGCAGAATCGCGATGTAAAACAGTTGATCGTCGGTAAGGCTGCCGTCGGTGCTGTGCTCGAGCAGCCGCCCGAGGACGGTGTTCGATCCTTTGAGGTCGCCGGTGGCGAGGTGGTCGAGGAAGTAGCGGCGCAAAGCGGCGGCGGCACGAAGGGATCGGCCGGTGTTGAGGACACCTTTGATGGTGGGTGTGAAGTCGATCAGGCGCACGCTGTCTTCTGACCACCTGCGGAAGTCGCTGATGTCAGTGTCGGGGATGCCGAGGATGGCCGCGATCACGCGCAGGGGCATCGGAATCGCCAGTTGGGCTACCGCATCGCTTCCGGGCTGGGCGATCATTGTGTCGACGAGTTCGACAGCGAGCTCGTCGATGATGGTGCGCCAGCTGTCAAGAGCCTTCTTGGTGAAGGCCGGTTGAACCTGTTTGCGCAGACGGCTGTGCTGTTCACCGTCGGTGACGACGACGAGATCGGCGGCCATCCGGACTCTGGTGACGCCGACGCTGCTGGTCACCTGGTCGGTGTCGCGGAGGGCGGCGCGCACATCGTCGAGGCGGTGAAGTATCCAGGTGTGACGGCGCGGGCTGTAGTGCACCCGGCCGCCGCGGTGCAGCGCAGCGTAGGCCGTGAATGGCTGGGCCGCTGTGTGGGGGTCGAGCGGGTCGTAGTCGGTGTTGACCGCGCCGCACCATGCGCTGTAGCCGCGGCGTCGTTGTCTGATCGCGGCGGCGAGGTTGAGTTGGATTGCCGAGGTCAAGGGTTTGAGCATCGAGGTGGCGCCTTGTGCTGGGTTCGTCAGCGTCATGACGCGCGACCTTTCGACGATATGGATGGGGCACCGGAATCTGCGCTCTGCGGGCCGGCAGCGCGGAAGGCGTGGTCGAGAGCGAGACACTGCCGAGCGAAGAACGACTGAGCCACAGACGTTTTGGGGGCAATTGCGTCGAAGCCGTGAAACGCTCCGCTGATCACCTCAAGCGCAGCGGTGACGCCGGCGGCGCGCAATCGCTGTGCGTAGGCGACGCATTCTTCGTAGAAGAGATCCAACGACCCGACTCCGATCCACGCGGGCGCGACGCCGGCGAGATCCTCGTGACGGGCGGGTACCGCTTCGGCGGGGTCAGCCCCGGCGAGGTACGCGCGCCAGGAGAATCGGTTCGACGTCTGATTCCAGAAGCGGTACCGCGAGGCGAGAGGGTGCGGCGCGGCAGAGGAGCGGTCATCGAGCATCGGATAGGCGAGCAGTTGCAGTACCGGAGCGGAATCGTCGTGGTCGCGGAGACGGAGCGCAAGCGCGGCAGCCAATCCCGCTCCCGCGCTGAGACCACCGATCGCAATACGCTCCGGGTCAACGTCGGGAAGATGGGCAAGGCGATTCCACGCGGCGTGGCAGTCGATTACTGCGGCGGGGTAGGGATGTTCCGGTGCGAGGCGATAGTCGACCGAGGCCACCGTGATGCCCAACGCGTCGGCAAATGACCGGCAGAGCCGGTCGTCGAGATCGGCGCGGCCCATCACGTACCCGCCCCCGTGCATCCACAACAGTGCTGGGGCAGGCACGTCGTTGGCACTTCGGTAGATACGCATGGTGGCGGCGGCGTCCAGTCGCTCGATGCTGACACCGTCCCCGCGTGGCCTCCGCATAATCGTCAGTCGACGCATGATCTTGAGGGCTACGGTGTTGGGGATCGTGCCTCTCGGCGCCACGCGCGCAACGCCGCGCAGTTCCGGATGGATGACCCCCCGGTCGTCCTTCGTCACATCCGTCGAACGCCGAGACGGGGTCGCAATGCACAATCACACATACCGTCAGGCTGCGGGGTATAACGCTGCTGCGTCAATAAGCGAGGACCAGGATGAGAATGCCGTGTCCGACAGTCGGGGAGGGCCCGCTTCTCTTGGCAGCCACCCGAACTCGCGTTATTGTGAGAATTTCTGTGCTGAAGTTCTCACGTCGATAATTCAATGATCGGTGTGATCGTTCGCAGAAGGAGTCCGGTGACATGGTCCGGCAAGACTGGCTGGTCGGTACGGATCGCCGAGCGGAAGCCGTCGAACGAATCCACGCGGCCGCCGCAGAACTGATCTCGCGACACGGGTTCGAGGCTTTCAGCATCGATGCGCTCGCGGCCAAGGTGCACTGTTCACCGGCAACGATTTATCGCAATGTCGGTGGCAAGTCGGTCATCATGGAAGGCGTGGTGCGCCGTATGTCGGTGCGCATCGTCGAACGGGTGAAGACGGCAATCGACGGTCTGGAGGGAGCGGAGCGCGTCGAGAAGGCCATCCTCGTCGCGCTGGACCATATCCGCGCCGAACCGCTGGGCCCTCTGATCATGGGCACTATCCGGCCCCACCACGACACCGGATGGCTGACATCATCTCCGCTGGTCGTGGCACTCGCCGAAGAGATGATCGGTCGGAGCGACCCGATCGCGGCGCAGTGGCTCCTTCGTGCCACGCTCGCGCTGTGGTACTGGCCGGTCAAGAACCGCGACGACGAGCACGCCATCGTCGCGCGATTCATCGTTCCCTGCTTCGCCGCAGCGGAGTAATGGTTGGGTCCGGCTCATCGCTTTTTGCACGGTGAGACAAATGGAGGAGTTTTTCTCATCAATCCCGGCTGGTGGTCCCGGTGCGACCCTGTATCGCACATCGAAGGGGCGTCTTCAGGACTTGTCGACTTGCGCGAAGCGGATTGACCCCGTACCGCGGCGACTTCAAGCTGACCCTGTGTGCTCGACAGCGGTGTGCCTGCAACCTGTCGGCTCGGGCTGAGCAGTGGCCGCGCACCAGAGGTCTCGCAGACCGGGGCGGCTCCACGCCTCGGCAGTCAGACCGTTGACCGGGCTCATCTCCGTGCTGGCATTGGGCGTGGTGATCGCGTTGTGTGTCGGATTGTTTCGGGGCACGTTCACCGAAACAGTTCCGGTGACGGTGCTTTCGCCGCGCGCCGGCCTCGTGATGGATCCCGACGCCAAGGTCAAGATGCTCGGGGTGGAGGTGGGGCGCGTCGCGTCGATCAAGTCGAGCGCTCACGGCGACGCAGTACTTCAACTGGCGCTCGATCCCCGACAGCTGGCGACCATTCCGGACAATGTTGAGGTCGACATCGCCTCCACGACGGTCTTCGGCGCCAAATACGTTCAACTGATCCTTCCTGAAACTCCCTCGTCGCAACCACTGCGGCCGGGGCAGATCTTGGCCGCCCAACAGGTCACCGTCGAAATCAACACGCTGTTTCAGAGATTGACCTCGCTGCTGTCGTCCGTCGAGCCGGGAAAGCTCAACGCGACGCTGGCCGCAGTGTCCACCGCCCTCATTGGTCGCGGGGAACAGATCGGCCAGACCTTCGTGGACCTCGACACCCTGCTCGCACGCCTGGAACCGAGCCTGCCGACGCTTGAACACGAATTGTCAGTAGCGCCCTCAGTTGTCGGAGCCTACGCTGACGCAGCACCGGACCTCATGACGGTCGTGTCGACGACGACGCGAGTCGGCCGCACCCTGGTCGACCGGCAACGCGACCTCGACACCGTGCTCATGTCAGCAGTGGGTTTGGCCGATGTCGGTTCGGAGGTGGTGGGGGCCAATCAGCAGCCACTGACCGAGGTACTGGATTTGTTGGTGCCAACCACGGACCTGACGAATCGCTACCGCGAGGGAATCCATCCCGATCACTGAGAGCCCGCCGTCTCCGGTGCCCGGCGTGGTGGCCAGCCTGGGGTTCTCGTTCGGACTCGACCGCTACCGCTACCCGTCGAACCTGCCGAAGGTGGCTGCCACCGGCGGCCCCTACTGTGCCGATATCGGGCTGCCGGACATGCCGGCCGGATTCAAGCCGAAGTTCGTCCTCGGCGACATCGGCGCCAACCCCAATCAATACGGGAACCAGGGCATCATCCTGAATTCCGACGGGCTCAAGCAATTCCTGTTCGGACCACTGGACGGGCCCCCACGCAACACCGCTCAGATCGGGCAACCCGGATGACGCGATCGACAGGGACGCTGATCAAATTCGCGGCGTTTGCCACCGTCATGACGCTGCTCACCGCCGCGTTGTTCCTCGCCTTCAGCGAGTACCGCGGCGGTTCAGCCAACAGTTATTCAGCGGTGTTCACCGACTCGTCAAGCCTCAAAGAGGGCGATTCGGTCCGTGTGTCGGGCATCCGCGTGGGTGCGGTGTCGTCGATCTCGCTACAGCCCGACAAAACCGTCGTCGTGGAATTCGACGCCGACCGCGACGTGGTTCTGACCACGGCGACCAAAGTGGCGGTGCGTTATCTCAACCTCGTAGGTGACCGCTATCTGGAGCTTCTCGACTCCCCCGGACAGATGCAGATCCTTCCCCCGGGCGCCCAGATCCCGCGGGAGCGTACCGAACCCGCACTGGACCTCGATCTGCTCCTCGGTGGGCTCAAGCCGGTGATCCGCGGATTGAATCCGCAAGACGTCAACGCGTTGACTTCCTCGCTGATCCAGATCTTCCAAGGACAAGGCGGCACGCTCGAGTCCATCCTGTCGAAGACCTCATCCTTCTCAGAAACCATTGCCGACCGCCACGACGCCGTCGAGCGACTCATCGACAATCTCAACACCGTCGCCAAGGCGCTCGCCGACGACGGTCCTGCGTTCTCCGCGACGATCGACAAACTTCAGACGCTCGTCGCCGGCCTGGCCGCCGACCGCGACCCGATCGGTACGGCCATCGAAAAGCTGGATCGCGGCACCGCCTCGGTGGCTGACCTGCTCACCCATGCCCGGCCGCCGCTGAAGGGAACCGTCGACGAACTAAACCGTCTGGCACCGCTTCTCGACACGGACAAGGAACTGATCGACACAGCGCTTCAGAAGGCGCCCAACAATTACCGCAAGCTGGTGCGTCTGGGGGCATACGGCAGCTTCATCAACTACTACATCTGCGCGGTTCAGTTTCGGGCCAGTGACCTGCAGGGCCGCACCGTGGTCTTCCCGTGGATCAAGCAGGATACGGGGAGGTGCGCGGAGCCCTGATGCTGAAATACCGTGGAACGCAGCTCGTCCGCGCCGGGTTCATCGGTGTGGTGCTGGTGGTGTTGACGATCGCTGTGGGGCTCAACCCCGAACGTCTGCTCACCTGGGCCACCAGCGTGCGCTACCAGGCGCAGTTCACTCACGCCGGCGGGCTCGTTGCAGGCAATGAGGTCAAAATCTCCGGAGTCACGGTCGGGTCGGTGTCCGACATCGTGCTGCGGGACGGTGCAGCGCTCGTCACGTTCACCGTAAGGGGCAAGGTCGGTCTGGGCTCAGAAACCACCGCCCACATCCGCACCGGATCTCTCTTGGGCCAACGCGTCATGACCTTGGAGTCCAGCGGCACCTCGGCGCTGTCGCCCAACTCGGTCATTCCGGTGTCGCGCACCGGTTCTCCCTACTCGCTGACAGACGCCATCGGCGAGCTGACCAGCAACACCGCCGCTACTTATACGTCGACCCTCAACCAGTCACTGGACACCCTCTCGGCAACGCTTGACCAGATCGCTCCGCAGCTGGGACCCGCCTTCGACGCGATCGCGCGGCTGTCACGGTCGATCAACAGCCGCGACCAAACCCTCGCCGAGCTGCTGCGCCACACCAGCGCAGTCACCGATGTGCTGGCAGACCGCAGCCAAGCGCTCAATGCGCTCATCCTCAATGCCAACGATCTGGTTGGCGCCCTCACCGAGCGCCGTCAAGCCATCGTCGACCTGCTGGCCAACACCACCGCTGTGGCTCAACAAGTCTCAGGTCTGGTCGCCGACAACGAAGTTCAGCTAGCACCCACTCTGGAGAAGCTGAACTCGGTGGCAGCCATGCTGGAGAAGAATCGCGACAACATCGCCAAAGCGCTGCCGGGGCTGGCGAAGTATCAGGTGACACAGGGCGAAACCGTCGCCAACGGCTGGTACTACAACGCCTACATTCCCAACCTGGCGCTGCCCGAGGTGTTGCAGCCCTTCCTCGACTACGCGTTCGGATTCCGGCGCGGCACCGACCAGGGACAACCCCCCGACGACGCCGGTCCACGCGCAGAAATTCCGTTCCCCTACAACGGAATACCCCAGCCAGGAGACCTTTCGCCGCGATGAACCGACGACGACTGCTCACCCTCACCGCACTCGCGCTCGTAGCCGGCTTGGTCGGCGGCCCCGCCGTGCTCGTCCACCACACCTTCTTCGGCGCGCATACCCTCACCGCATACTTCACCAAAGCGATCGCCATCTACCCCGGTGACACCGTACAAGTCGCCGGTGTCACCGTTGGGCGCATCGACGCCATCGAGCCGGACGGAACCCGGACGAAGATGACGATGACCGTGGACCGCGACGTCCCGATTCCGGCCGACGCCCAGGCGATCATCGTCTCGCAGAACCTCGTCGCAGCACGTTATGTCGAGCTCACTCCGCCCTACGCTCCCGGAGACGGACCTCTGCTGCCCGACGGCGGGCAGATACCGATCAACCGCACCGCAGTGCCCGTGGAGTGGGACCAAGTCAAAGACCAACTGATGCGGCTGGCCACCGATCTGGGCCCCCGCGCCGACGCTCCACCGTCGATCTCGCGCTTCATCGACAGCGCCGCCACCGCACTGGAGGGCAACGGCCCCAAACTCCGCGAGGTCCTCACCCAACTCTCCGGCGTCACGCGGATACTCGCCGAAGGCAGCGGCAACATCGTCGACATCATCGCCAACCTGCAGACCTTCGTCACGGCACTGCGGGACAGCAACACTCAAATCGTGCAATTCCAAGACCGTTTCGCGACACTGACCAGTGTCCTGGACGAAAGCCGCTCCGACCTCGACGCCGCCGTCACCACCCTCTCCGAGGCCGTCACCGAAGTTCAGCGCTTCATCGCCGGCAGCCGCAACCAAACCTCCGAACAAGTTCAACGGCTGGCCAATGTCACCCAGAATCTCGTCGACCACCGCACCGATCTTGAGAACATTCTCCACGTCGCACCGAACGCCGTCGCCAACGCCTACAACATCTGGAACCCGGACTCCGGTGCCGTCAACGGCTCCTTCGTCTTCACCAACTTCTCCAACCCGGTGCAGTTCATCTGCGGGGCCATCGGCGCGGTGGAGAACACCACTGCCCCCGAGACCGCGAAACTGTGTGCCCAATACCTCGGCCCCGGCCTGGACCTGCTGAACTTCAACGGGCTGCCCTTCCCGGTCAACCCGTTCCTGGCGCCCTCCTACGCACCGGAAAACATGATCTACACCGATCCCAAACTCGCCCCCGGCGGTACCGGTCCCACCCCCACCGCGCCCGAACACCCACCGACCTTATCGGCCTATCCCCCGGCGAACCCCACCTCGCTCCCCGGATTACTGTTACCCGCCGCCTCACCCCCCCTCCCCCCGCCGGCACCTGCTCCCGCTGCGCCGTTGCTGCCTGCCGAAATCCCCGGCGCCGCAACACCCGTCGCCTCGGGAGCCGGAGGATGACCCTCCGCGGCCCCCTGGTGCGCGTGCTGACACCGGTCACCTTCGCCCTGACCGTTGCCGGCTGCGCTTTCGGTGGGGTGGACATCCCTGCCGCTTCCCGGAACACCCGGACGTGGACCCGACGCCGTCACCTACCACGTCGAAATCGGCAATGTCGGCACGCTGGAATCCAACGCGCCCGTCCTCGTCAACGACGTTGTCGTCGGAAGCGTCTCGACGATGCGCGTCAACAACTGGCACGCTGACGTCAAGGTCACGATCAACCCCGGCGTGGTCATCCCCGCCAACGCCGTCGCGACCGTCGGGCAGACGAGTCTGCTGGGCTCGATGCATCTGGCCCTCGATCCGCCCCCCCGGCGAGGTCCCGACCGGAAAACTGGCCCCCGGTACCACAATCGGCCTGAGTCGTGCATCGACGTACCCCTCGACCGAACAGACCCTCTCGGCCCTTTCTCTGCTGATCAATTCAGGCGGCCTCACCCAAATCGGCGACATCATCCACAACACCAACGCCATCCTCGACGGCCGCCAAACCCAGATCCGTGACGCGCTGACCCGCCTGGACACCTTCATCAGTGCCATGGATCGCCAACGCGACAACGTCGCGGCCACCATCGGCACACTCGACCGCCTCACCGGCATCCTCGCCGGCCAAACCGACACCATCACCGAGGCCCTGCGCGACATCCCGCCCGCCCTCGACGTCCTCGAGCAGGCACGTCCGCGCCTCACCGAGGCACTGACCAAGCTGGGCGCGTTCAGCGACGTGACCACGACGCTGATCAGCCAAAGCCAAGACGACCTCGTGACCAACCTGCGCAACCTGCAACCCACCCTGAAGGCCCTGGCCGA